>NZ_JBKEGK010000011.1:0-26671 GCF_046710025.1 Natronomonas sp.
AAGGGATGGCGGGGCTCGGACCTCGTCTTCGATCTCGACGCCGACCACCTCCCCGGCGTCGACCCGGAGACGACAACCTACGCCGAGATGCTCGAGGAGTGTAAGGGAGCCCTACGTCGGTTACTCGATCTCCTCGAGACCGACTTCGGCTTCGAGAACCTCGAGGTCGTCTTCTCGGGCGGTCGCGGATACCACGTTCACGTCCGCCGGCCGGACGTCCTCGGATTAGGGCGGCGCGCGCGCCGCGAGGTCGTCGAGTACGTCCTCGGTGAGGGGATCGAGTTCGACGATATCGTCACGACGCGGGCTGTCACCGGCAGCGCCGGGCGGCGGTCACCGGCGCAAAAGCGGACGTTGCCCGACGGCGGGTGGGCAGGTCGGACAAACGACCGTCTCACCGGCTTCCTCGAGGAGCTGCTCGCGATGGAGGAAGCCGACGCGATCGAGCGACTCCGGGCATTCGACGGGATCGGCGAGGGGAAAGCGACCGCGGCGCTCAACGCCGCGCGGAACAACCGGTCGGAACTCGAGGCCGGCAACGTCGATGTCCATCCGGCAGTGTACGGCCTCGCGAGGCACCTGTTTGCGGGCGTCGTCGACGCCCAATCGGCTCCGATCGACGAGCCGGTGACCACGGATATCAACCGTCTCATCCGGCTACCGGGGAGCCTTCACGGCGGAACCGGCCTCGCCGTCCGACGGATCGAGCGTTCGGAACTCGAGGGGTTTGACCCACTCGCTGACGCCGTCCCGGAAACGTTTCTCGACAACGAGATTTCGGTGTACGTCCGCGAGCCGACGACGGTCGAACTCCGCGGCGAAAGCTTTAGGCTTCAGGAGGGTGTCCATTCCGTCCCGGAGTGCGTGGGCGTCTTCGCGATGGCCCGCGGACACGCGAGCAAGGCAGAAGAATGAATCTCGACGAGCTACAGTCCGTACAGGCACGCGAGCGCCAATCGAGTGACCTCCAGCACCTGCGATCGTCGTTTTATCAGGAGGTCGGCGAGTTCATCCGCGAGCGCAACGAGGAGCGCGCCCGCGCCGTCGAAGACGCGGACGATCCGTTCTCCGAACCCGAAGTCCGGCGGCTCACCGACGACATCGAGACCGCCGAGGGGACCGTCGAAGCGATCTACGAGCGCCGCGTCGGGAAGGTCGTAAAGAAGGCTTCCATCGCGGCCGCGGGGATGCCCGTCGAAGACGATGGGCTAACCAGCGAGGAGTCTGCGCTGTTCGAGTCGCTCGTCGCTCGGATCGAGGACAACCGCGAGCGGGTGTTGTCGGTGCTCGATGGCGACGCACCGTCGGTGTCATGTTCGGTTGAGGATGCGGCCCCCGACGCCTCCGGCGGCGTCGCGTCCGAGGAAAACGCCGCCAATCGTTCCGCTACCGGAGCCGAAACCCCTGAACCGGGAGACGCGCTCTCTGAACCGGGCGACGACCCCACCGACACGGATGGCGTCAGCGCCGCCGATCTGATGGGAACCGCCTCGACACCTGACGGAGAGACGGCTGGCGACCCCGGCGGTTCGGCGGAGGACCCCCTCTCGGCACCCTCCGACGTTGGAGCCGACGCGCCCAGCGTTGAGGCGGTTCCGCCCGAATCGACACCCCCGGAGATGGCGCCGGAACCGGGAAGCGAGTCCCCCTCCGATAGCTCTGAACCGGGCCACCCGGAGCGCGACGGGGGACCGACGGCCGAGACGCAAGCCTCGACTGCGCCGTCGTCGGGTGGTTCAGTCGATCGATCGGGATCGCAGGATACCGCGGACGATATCCCCGGTATGCCCCGAACGACGGTTCGGATCACCGCTGATGTCGGCCAGATCGTCGGCGCTGACGACCGGGATTACGACCTCGGCACCGAGGACGTCGTCACGCTTCCGGAGCCCAACGCGGATGTCCTCGTCGAAAAGAACGCCGCCGAACGACTGTAGCCCGGTTGCTGAGCGAGCGCTTGAGGCCGTCGCTTTCATCATGCGGTAGTTAAAATAGCGTGCAACTGAACCTATAGTATAAATACGTGAGGCCGGCGGAGCGGTAGCGCCGGTCGGATCGACGTGCGACCGATGCACAATTCTCTCGCACGCAATACAACTACTGGCGTGATCGAACGCGTACCGCCGTTCCGGCGGTCCAGCGCCGAGGTAGAGCGGACCGGATCCACCGTTGAATCCGAACTATGTTTCCCGTGGTCTAAGTTCGAACCGCAATTCAACCGATACTTCTGCACGAACTCCCTTCCTGCGTTTTTCGTAGAAGGATTTATATAGTAGCAGGACTAACTCATAGTTAGTATGAGCGAATACACCCAATCAATCCGCGGCGAGGTCGACGGCCTCGTCCGCCACTACGAGTACGATGATAGCGCTGTCCTCGTCGCCGATTTCGGCCCCGTGGAGGGCAACGTCGACGTGGTCGACGGGACCGCGATGGTCGTCGTCGACGACGATCAATACGAGTTCGATGTCGCCGAGGATGTCGACCACGCAATTATGAACAATGGGGTCGTTACCCTAGAGACGGAGCGATAACAAATGCGACTCACAGTCAAACCCCTAAAACAGAAGGACGCCGGACGTGGACTGGCGGCGATCGACCGAGCGGCGATGGACGAACTCGACCTCGAGAACGGTGATTACATCGTTATCGACGGGGGCGAGTCCCGCGCTGTCGCCCGCGTGTGGCCCGGCTATCCGGAGGACCAAGGCCGTGGCGTCGTCCGGATCGACGGCCGGCTCCGCGGCGAGGCCGACGTCGGCATCGACGACAAGGTCGAAATCGAGCCCGCGGACGTAAACCCCGCAAAGGAAGTCACCGTGGCGCTCCCGCAGAACCTCCGAATCCGGGGCAACATCGGCCCCCACATCCGCGACAAGCTCAGCGGACAGGCCGTCACGACCGGACAGAACGTCCCCTTCTCGCTCGGTCTCGGCCCGCTCTCGAGCCAGAGCGGCCAGCGAATCCCGCTTCGGATCGCTGACACCGACCCGAGCGGCACGGTCGTTGTCACCGACTCGACGGAGATCACGGTGAGCGAAAAGCCCGCCGAGCAGATCGCACAGACGGGCGAAAGCGGTGCCGGAACCGCGGTAAACGATGGCACGCCGTCGGTCACCTACGAGGACATCGGCGGCCTCGACGAGGAACTGGAGCAGGTCCGCGAGATGGTCGAGTTGCCGATGCGTCACCCCGAGTTGTTCCAACAGCTCGGCATCGAGCCGCCGAAAGGGGTGTTGTTACACGGCCCGCCGGGCACCGGCAAAACGCTGATGGCGAAAGCCGTCGCCAGCGAGATCGATGCCCACTTTACGAACATCTCCGGCCCCGAGATCATGTCGAAGTACTACGGGGAGTCCGAAGAACAGCTGCGTGAGGTGTTCGAGGAGGCCGAGGAGAACGCCCCTTCGATCGTCTTTATCGACGAGATCGACTCGATCGCGCCCAAGCGCGGCGAGACCAGCGGCGACGTCGAACGCCGCGTTGTCGCCCAGCTATTGAGCCTTATGGACGGGCTCGACGAACGCGGCGACGTAATCGTCATCGGCGCGACAAACCGCGTCGACGCCCTCGACCCTGCCCTGCGGCGCGGCGGCCGCTTCGACCGGGAGATAGAGATCGGCGTCCCGGACAAAGCGGGCCGAAAAGAGATCTTGCAGGTCCACACCCGCGGGATGCCGCTCGTCGACGGGATCGACCTCGATCAGTACGCCGAGAACACCCACGGGTTCGTCGGCGCCGACCTCGCGAGCCTCGCGAAGGAGTCCGCGATGAACGCTCTGCGCCGGATCCGCCCGGAACTCGACCTCGAACAGGACGAGATTGACGCCGATATCCTCGAGTCGATGTCCGTCACGCGGGCCGACCTCAAAGACGCGCTGAAGGGGATCACCCCGAGCGCGATGCGCGAAGTGTTCGTCGAGGTGCCCGACACCACCTGGAACTCGGTCGGCGGCCTCGAGGACACGAAAGAGCGCCTTCGAGAGACAATTCAGTGGCCCCTCGATTACCCCGAGGTCTTCAAGACGATGGACATGGAGGCCGCAAAGGGGGTCCTCCTGTACGGCCCGCCCGGCACCGGCAAGACGCTGATGGCGAAGGCCATCGCCAACGAGGCCAACTCGAATTTCATCTCGATCAAGGGCCCCGAACTCCTGAACAAGTACGTCGGCGAGTCAGAAAAAGGCGTCCGCGAGGTGTTCGAGAAGGCTCGTTCGAACGCCCCGACTGTCGTGTTCTTCGACGAGGTCGACTCGATCGCGGGCGAGCGAGGCCGCGGCATGGGCGACAGCGGCGTCGGCGAGCGCGTCGTCTCCCAGCTTCTGACCGAACTGGACGGTCTTGAGGAACTCGAGGATGTCGTCGTGATCGCAACCACGAACCGGCCGGACCTCATCGATTCGGCGCTTCTGCGCCCCGGCCGCCTCGACAGACACGTCCACGTGCCCGTCCCCGACGAAGACGCCCGGCGGGCGATCCTCGAGGTCCACACCCGCGACAAGCCGCTGGCCGACGATGTCGATCTTGACAAGGTGGCCGCCGATACCGAGGGCTACGTGGGTGCCGACATCGAGGCTGTCACCCGCGAGGCCTCGATGGCCGCGACTCGGGAGTTCATCAACAGCGTCGAGCCCGAGGAAGCCGCACAGAGCGTCGGTAACGTCCGGATCACCCGAGCGCACTTCGAGGAGGCGCTCGACGAAGTCGGCCCGAGCGTCGACGAGGACACCCGCGAGCGCTACGAGGAGCTAGAGGACGAACTCAGCCCGAGCGAGGGACCGAGCGAACCCGAGGTCAGCCGGACGTTCCAGTAGCGACCGCCCGGCAACCGATATTTCGTTTTTCATAGCCGTACCGCACGAACGTTCATACTATTCAGAGTCTGAAGCCACCCACCAGACACTTATTCGTTCATCACCTATCTAAACTCGATGAACGCACACACCGGAACGGCCGGGGACCCCCCCGAATCGAAGGCCGTTCTCTTCTGTTCCGTCTGTGATCGCTCGGCTCCGATCGACGGTGTATGCCTCGATCGGCACCAGAACAGGACCGACGTGGAATGTCCCGACTGTGGGGCCGTTGTCGTCAGCCAACCGCGGTTCGAATCCGACAGCCGACACCGAGCAATCTCGGCCTGATCTACTCCAGTTTTTCAGTGCCGACCTCCGTGACAACGCCGTCAAGCAGATGTGTCGGCGTCGCGTCGTAGGCCGGGTTGGCGACCGAGAAGCCCTCCGCGGGTTCGCGTATCACTTCCGCCGGCGACCGGAACTCGTTCTCGAAGACAAACCCCTCATCGATGAGTTTCTCGCTCGCGCCGACGACGGAGACGGGAACGGCGAGTTCCGCCGCCGTGGTTGCGATTGGGAACGTCCCAACGCGGTTGTACAGGGTGTCGTCGACGATCGCCGACATCCCGAGGACGACCCGGTCGCACTCGTCGAGATAGTGCCCCACCGCGCCGTCGACGATGAGGGTCGTATCGACGCGGTCGATCTCTGCAAGCGTTCGGGCGGTCCGTCGTCCCAGGTACCGCGGTCGGGCCTCGGTGACGTAGACGTCGATGTGGTGGCCCTCGCGGGCGGCGAGTTCGATCGCCTCGACGACCGTCGAGGAGTAGTCGTGGGTCAACACTGTCGCCCCGTCGGGCAGGAGGTCGACGGCGTTCATCGCGGCCTCGTGTTTGGCGCTCTCGACCGATTCGACGATGTCGTCGATAGCCGCTTCGGTTTCGGCTTTCGCCGCCGCAGTCGTGTCGTACTCGCCATCCTCGACCCGGGAGACGATCTCACGTTGGGTGTTGTGCAGCGAGGCGTGGGACGGTTGGGCGCGCTGGAGGGCGCTGGCGTTGCGCTCGAGGGATCTGACGTACTCCTCGACGGTCGCAAACTCCCGATCAAGGAGCTCTCGGAGCGCTTCGGCCGCCTTGACCGCGACGACCGACGACGAGTGCGTCTGCATCTCGCGGATCTCTTCGACTGTTTCGTCGATCATGGCCGGGAGATCGGCCGGCCAAGCTATATGCCTTCGGGGATCGGGGTCTTCACTCGAAACAGTTACTGGAGTCGTCATGGACCGTCGGTTGAGCCGCCCTCTTTTTGCGAACACTGCCGGCATTGTCCCCGAACGCGCCGCTTATTCGGCTGGCGATACTAACGGAATCGATGAGTAACGGGACCGCCGACGGGGCCGGCATGGATGCCTTCGTCGCCCTCCATCCCGACGTTCGGTCGGCGCTTTCCGAACGTGGCTTCGACACGCCGACGGCGCCACAGCGAAAGGCGATCCCGGCGCTGGCCGACGGTGACCACGGCCTCGTCGTCGCCCCGACCGGATCGGGCAAGACCGAAACGGCGATGCTACCGGTCCTCTCGGCCATCCGCGGTCGCGAGCCGAGACACGGAATACAGGCGCTCTACATCACGCCACTACGAGCGCTAAACCGCGACATGCGACAACGGCTCGATTGGTGGGGTAAGACGCTCAACGTCGAGGTTGCGGTTCGACACGGCGACACGACCGACTACGAGCGCGGCAAGCAAGCCGACGACCCGCCGGACGTGCTCGTGACGACGCCCGAAACGCTGCAGGCGATGTTCACAGGCAAGAAGCTCCGGCGGGCGATCGAGGATGTCGAACACGTCGTCATCGATGAGGTCCACGAACTCGCCGCCTCCAAACGGGGGGCACAGCTGACAATCGGGCTCGAACACCTCCGCGAGCACGCCGGGGCGTTCCAGCGGATCGGCCTCTCCGCGACCGTCGGCGACCCCGAGGAGGTCGGCCGCTTCCTGACCGGCGACCGCGGCTGTCGGATCGCCGAGGTTGAGGCGGGGTCGAACATCGACGTCACCGTCCGGACGCCCGGGATCACGCCGGCCGACCGGACGGCGGCGGGCGAGTTGCTGACCGACGCCGAACTCGCGAGCCACGTCCGAGTCATCGACGACATCGTCGCCGCACACGACTCGACGCTCGTCTTCGTGAACACTCGCCAGACCGCCGAAGGGCTCGGATCACGGCTAAAATCCTACGGCACGGACCTCGGCATCCACCACGGTTCGTTGTCGAAGTCGGCCCGCATCGAGGTCGAAGACCGGTTCAAAGCCGGCGAACTCGACGCGCTTTTGTGCACCTCCTCGATGGAACTCGGCATCGATGTGGGCCGGATCGACCACGTCGTCCAGTACTCGAGCCCGCGGGAGATCCGCCGGCTGCTCCAGCGCGTCGGACGGGCGGGCCACCGCCGCGAGGCGACCTCTTCCGGGACAGTCGTCGCGACCGGCTCGGACGACGCCTTCGAGGCGCTCGCGATCGTCGAGCGCGCTGAAGACGGCGCTGTCGAGTCGGCGGGGATCCACCACGCCAGCCTCGATACGGTCGCAAACCAGATTCCCGGCCTGCTCATGGGCTTTGAGGAGATCCCGGCGGCCCGCGCGTACGACATCGTCACGCGGGCGTACCCGTTCCGGAACCTGTCCCGAGAGGCGTTCAAATCGGTCGTCCGGGAGCTCTCGGGCAACCGGCTCCTGTGGCTCGAGGAGGAGGCGGATCGCCTCGAGAAATCCGGTGGGACGTGGCAGTACTTCTACGCCAACCTCTCGATGATCCCCGACGAGGCCAACTACACAGTGAAAGACATGGCCTCGGGCGACCCCGTCGGGACGCTCGCCGAGCGGTTCGTCGTCACGTTCGCCGCCCCCGGCGAGACGTTCGTCCAGGGCGGGGAGATGTGGCGAATCACCGAGATCGACGACGAAGCCGAAGAGGTCCTTGTCTCGCCGGTCGGCGACCCGACCGGGGAGGTCCCCTCCTGGGTCGGCCAAGAGATCCCGGTCCCCTACGACGTGGCCCAGCACGTCGGGCAAACGCGGGCGGCGGCTCGCGAACGCTTCGCGGAGGGAATGAGCCGCGGCCACGTCGCGCGGGCCTTCGCCGAGCGGTTCGCGACCGACGAACACACCGCGAGCGAGGCGCTGAAACCGGTCGAGCGCCACGAGGGGCCGGTTCCGGCCGACGACCGGGTCGTCGTCGAGGGGTTTGGCCGCGAGATCGTCGTCAACGCCGCGTTCGGCCACACGGTCAACGAGACGCTGGGGCGGTTGTTGTCGGCGCTGATCGGCCAGCGGACCGGGTCGTCGGTGGCGATGGAGGTCGACCCCTACCGGATCGAACTTGAGGTACCCTCGGGCGTCACGATCGGCGACGTCGTTGGAATCCTCGAATCGACCGATCCCGACCACGTCGCGACACTCGTCGAATTGAGCCTCAAGAACTCCGACGCGCTCAAGTACACCCTCGCGCAGGTCGCGGCGAAGTTCGGCGCGCTGAAACGCTGGAAGGGCAAGGGGGCGAGTCAGAACCGCTTCGGGAAGGACCGGCTGCTCAAGGCGCTTGAGGACACGCCGATCTACGACGAGGCGGTTCGGGTCGTCCTCCACGAGCAACTCGACGCCACGGGGGCGAGTGACGTCCTCCGGCGGCTCCAGTCGGGCGATATCACCCTCGAGACGGCGAGCCAACGGACGGCGCTCGGCCGGGCTGGGCGGTCCTCGGGGCGGGAGTTGCTCTCGCCGGAGAACGCCGATGCCTCCGTCGTCGAAACGGTCAGAGAGCGGATCATGGAGGACCGCGTGTTGCTCGCGTGTCTTCACTGCGACGAGTGGGACCGACGGCAGACGGTCGAACGGGTCGACGAACAGCCCGAATGCCCGGCGTGTGGATCGACCCGGGTCGCCGCGTTGAATCCCTGGGCCGACGAGGTAGTTGAGTCGGTCCGGACCCCGGAAGCTCGAAAGGACGACGAGCAGCGAACGCAGACCGAACGCGCCCACCGGGCCGCGAGCCTGGTCCAGAGCCACGGGAAGAAGGCGGTGATCGCGCTGGCGGCGCGAGGCGTCGGTCCCCGCAACGCCGCTTTTATTATTAACAACCACCGCGAGAACGAGGACGACTTTTATCGCGACATCATCGAACGCGAGCGCCAGTATGCTCGGACGAAGTCGTTTTGGGATTGATCCGGTCTGTCAGTAGTGGCTGTGTAAAACCAATACAATACCGGATGGGTAGATCCGTGGGTCGTTTGCCGATTCTACGCCGGATCGGGGGAACGTCTATATAATTCACCCTCAATAATCAACGTATGCGCGCGCTCTGTGCGACGGATCTCTCGGCGGCGAGCGAGGCGGCGATCCAGAACCAGACGTGTCTCGAGTGTCTCGGTCGGATCGGCGTCGACGTGATCCACCTGGTTACGGTCGTTCCCTCAAACGTCCACGCGGGGATGCCGGGGATCGACTTCGAAGGGCGGCGAAAAAAAGCCCTCAAAACGTACCGTCGTGTGATCGAACGGGAAGGATTCGATGTCGAGACGCACGTCGTCCGGGGGACGCCACACCGCCGGATCAACGGCATCGCGGAGACAATCGTCGCCGACCTGATAATCGTCGGTTCCCGCGGCAAAAGCCCACTAGAGAACCGCGTCATCGGCTCGACTGCCCGGAACCTGGCGCGGACGGCGGTTGCCCCTCTCATCGTCAACCGCATCGAGCGGGCTAACGAGGACCCCGATCCGGTCCGAAAACACCTCTTTCGGCACGTCCTCTACGCGACTGACTTCTCGGAAAACGCCGCTCGGGCCTTCGAGACGTTCTCGTATCTCCGAGGGGCGACCCGGGAGGTGACGCTGGTTCACGTCCGGACGCCGAAGGACCCGATGCCGGAGACGGACGCGGACGATCCGATCGCCGAGCGTCTCGGGGAGCGCGCCGAGACGCTTGAGGAGTGGGGTATCGAGACCCGGACCGACGTCCGCCAGGGCGACCCCGCCGAGGAGATACTCGCCGCCGAGGCCGACCACAACCCCACGACAACGCTCATCGGCTCCCGCGGCCACAGCCGTCTGCGTCGGTTACTTTTGGGGAGTGTCTCAGAGCGGATCGTCGCAGATGCGAACGCGAACGTCTTGTTGGTCCCCCCGACAGACGCCTGACGACGCCAGCACGTGAAGATCGCACAGTAGTCCGGGGCCGTCGAAATTCGGCCGGGTCCAGGCCCGCAGAAGCTCTATATACAGTCTATTTGATGGCGTTTGTGGTCACTTCGAGGTATAAATACCGACCGCGGTCCAAGCAATGACGTTTATATACTGAATCCACAGGAAATAGCGTGGTGGTGCGGTGGCGAAGGGGTTCTACGGCGTTGGCAACATCGACTCGGATTCTGCGTTCAACCAGTCTGTCGCCGCCCCGTCTCACCTATTTGTGGATAGTATTGTGGCATTTGTCCAAAGCCATTATACGCTTCCGGGTCGTAGAACGAGTTGATGAGTTCAAACGCAAAAGCCGCCCCGACCGAACCGATCCACCTGGGTGCCGAGGGCGACCTCGAAGAAGCGGTATCGACGTACGATGTCGTATTGATCGATTTCTACGCCGACTGGTGTGGCCCGTGCCAGATGATGGAACCGGCGATCGAGTCGGTCGCGGCCGAGACCGACGCCGCCATCATAAAGGTCGACGTCGACCAGTTCCAGGGGCTGGCCTCGCAGTACGGCGTCCAAGGGATCCCCGCGCTGTTTCTCTTCGCCGACGGCGAGACCGTCGAACAGCTCGTCGGGATGAAGTCCGAAGAGGAGCTCTCGAGCGTGATCGAGCGTTACACGTCCTGAAATGGTGATCACTCGCGGTACCGAACCCGTCGGTCCCGTCGCCGGAGCGACCGGGGGCTGTCCCCACGACTCGGGGGTCCGGCCGTGACACCCGAGGAACTCCGGGCCGACGTTCCGGCGCTCGCCAACGGGGACACCGCCTACCTCAACTACGGCGCCCACGGCCCGAGTCCCAGCTACGTCGTCGACGCGTCCTCGTCGTTTCTCGCCGACCACGAGTACGGATCGGCCGACGCCGACCCCTACGATGTCGCCTTCGACGCCTATGAGACCGTCCGGAGCCGGATCGCCGACTTCCTCGGGGCGGACCCCGAGGCGGTCGCGCTGACCCAGAGCACGACGGACGGCATTAACCGGATCGCGGGTGCTATCGAGTGGGACTCCGGCGATGTCGTCGTCAGGACCGACCTCGAGCACCCGGCGGGCGTTCTCCCGTGGCAGCGGCTCGAACGGGAGGGCGTCGAAGTGCGTGTCCTCGAGACGACCGATGGGCGGATCGACCGCGAGGCGTTCGCCGAGGCGGTCGAGGATGCCACGCTGGCGTGTTTCAGCGCCATCACCTGGACGCACGGAACCCGGCTGCCGGTCGCCGATCTCGTCGAGATCGCAAGCGCTGCGGGGGCGTTCACGCTCGTCGACGCGGTGCAGGTCCCCGGTCAACGGGCGATGGACGTGACCGAGTGGGGCGCGGACGCGGTCGCCGCCGCCGGTCACAAGTGGCTGCTCGGCCCATGGGGCGCGGGATTCTTATACGTCGATCCGGACTCGGCGTCCGATCTCGCCCCGCATTCGGTCGGCTACCGAAGCGTCGAGACCCCATCTGCCACGGGAGTCGAGTACCATCCGGGGGCCAGACGCTTCGAGATCGGCTCGGCGTCGCCCGCTCCCCACGTGGGTCTTCTCGAGGCGATTGACGCCATTGAGTCGATCGGCCTCCCGACGATCGAGGCGCGGATCGAGCGGTTGACCGACCGCTTGAAGAATCGGATCGACGACGATCGCCTGGTGAGCCCTCGCGAGTACGAGTCGGGGCTCGTTACGATCGCCGATGACGACCCCGAGGCGACCGTCGAACGACTGGCCGATCGGGAGATTGCCGTCAGATCGCTCCCTTGGCCGGAGGCGGTCCGCGTTTCCGTCCACGCGGTCTCGACGGCGGACGAAATCGACGCGGTCGCCGACGCGCTCGGAGACACAGCATGACAGATACGAACCGAAACACCGTGGGTGGGGCCCCAGAGACGATGAAGACGGCCGATACGACGGAACCGACGGCCGGGACCACCCGTGTGTGGATGGTCGAGCGGACCTACTCGGACGACGAACAGAATCTGATCATCTTGACCTATGCGACGCCTGACGGCCGCCGGGACTTCCGCAAGGAGCGCGCGCTAACGAGTTACACCGGGACCCGCCGCGAGACGCCGGTCAGCCTCGACATCGACCAATCCAACCTCGGGACAGTCGAGGACCCCGAGACGCGTGAGCGCTACGCGGCCGAGGCCGACCGGATGGCCGAGGAGCACGATCCCGGGGATAATTTATAAGTGGCTCAGTCGTCCGCCGCCGCCGGCTCCGACCCCTCCATCGCAGCGGTGTCCTCGATGCTCGGCGGATACTTCCCACGATCGAGCTTGAGATCAGACTGCGGGCGGGCCATGCAGGTCAGCGCGTAGGCCTGTTTCTCCTCATCGGTCAGCCCCCGCGCTGCGGGTTGGGCGACCTCGCCCTCGACGATCTCAGCCGAACACGCCAGACACATCCCGACGCGGCAGGAGTACTCCTGTGCGATGCCCTCCTCGATGCAGCGCTTGAGGATGGTCTGTTTGTCCGAGACCGTGATCGTCTCGCCGGTCCCGACGAACTCGACGGTGTACTCTGTCATACCGATTGGTTGGGCCAACCCGGACAAAACTCTTTACCTCCGGTGACAGGAAACGCTCCGCCACGCTAATACCCCGCCTGGACGACCCGCCGATATGGATCTAGAGGAGTACTGGGGGATCGGCCCGAAGACCAAGGCGACTCTGGAGTCGTCGATCGGGACCGAAGCTGCCTCGGAAGCGATCGAATCGGGCGACGTCCGGACGCTTGTCGAGGCGGGCGTCGACCGAAGCCGGGTGACGCGCGTGCTCAGACACGCTCAAAGCGCCGACGGTATGGCGCTCTTGGCGACCCGCGATGCCCGAGTCGTATATAAGGACCTCCTCGATTCGATCGCTCAACTCGCCGTGAGCGAAGCGGCCGCCGATCGGCTCCGAACGCTGACACCGCTTTCCGACCGGTCGGCGATGGAGTCCCGTCTCGACGCCGTCGAGCGCGGCCGGACGGGCTGGAACGAACTCGACGACGACGGCAAGGCCGCAGTACTCGATGCGTTCGAGCAGTATGACATCGCTTCCGGCCGGATCGCGGCCGTCGAGACGGCGGTCGAGTTAGCCGACGTCGACTGCGACAGCGCCGTCTTCGACCCTATCGCCGCCCTCGACGTCGACGCGCTAGCGGAGGCGGCGGTCGCTCTTGAGGCCATCGGCGACGCCCGGATCGAACGCGGGGCCGACGAGGAACTCGACCGGCTTCGGGACGTCCACGAGACTATCGATCGGCTCTCGGCGAACGCGGAAGGGATACTCGAGGAGCTGCGATCGGAGCGTGTCGGCGATACCGCGGCGTTCCGCGAGGGCCTCGTCGAGTACCTCCGCCGGGAGACGACCGTCGATCCGGCCCGGATCCGCTCGGCGATGGTCGAGGACGCCGTCGACGCCTCCGGGTTCGTCACCGGGACGCTCCGGACGCTTCGCGCCGAATTAAAGACAACCATCGAAGAGCGCTCGACCGACGTCCGCGCCGAATTAGAAGGTGCAATCGAGGCGGCGGGCGGAGATGTCGACCGCGCCGGGTCAGCGGTGACGACGGTTGCGCGGGAACTCTCTTTGGGCCGGTTTGCGGCGGCCTACGACCTCCAACGTCCCCGCTACGCCGACGGCGACGGTCTCGCCGTCGTCGGCGCGCGAAACCTCGGGTTGCTCGACGCCGGCGTCGACACTCAGCCGATCACGTACGCAGTCGGCGAGCACGGCCTCGACGCCCCGACGGGCGAACGAGTGACGGTGCTCACCGGAGCAAACAGCGGCGGAAAGACGACGCTATTGGAGACGCTGTGTGCCGTTGCGATCCTCGCCCACATGGGACTGCCCGTCCCTGCGGACGCCGCCGAAGTCTCCCCCCTCGATCGGCTCGTCTTCCACCGGCGGCACGCGAGTTTCAACGCCGGCGTGCTCGAGTCGACGCTACAGTCGGTCGTTCCGCCGCTGGTCTCCGGCAACCGGACGCTCATGCTCGTCGACGAGTTCGAAGCCATCACCGAGCCGGGACGGGCCGCGGACCTGCTCGGCGGTCTCGTCCGGCTCTCGATCGCCGAGGGCGCTATCGGAACGTTCGTCACCCACCTAGCTGACGACCTCGAACCACTTCCCGAGACCGCACGAACTGACGGCATCGTCGCCCAGGGACTGACCGACGACCTCGAGTTGGAGGTCGACTACCAGCCCCGGTTCGGCGAAGTCGGCCGCTCGACGCCGGAGTTCATCGTCTCGCGGCTCGTCGCAAACGCCGACGACCGCGCCGAGGAGGCCGGCTTTCGGACGCTCGCCGAGGCGCTCGACACGGGGATGATCCAGCGAACGCTCTCGGACGCAGAGTGGACGGCGCTCGACGGATCGGAGTAACCGTTTCGTGTTCGAGGCACCGCCAAGGCGGTAGGCATTTCTTCGGCCCGGCACACCCCAGCGTATGGACCGAAAACGGGCGATGACGAGCGTCGACCTCGCCGCACTCGTCGGCGAGTTGCGGGAGTACACCGGCGCGGTCGTCGACAAGGCTTACCTCTACGGCGACGACTTCGTCCGGCTGAAGATGCGCGATTACGACCGCGGGCGGATCGAACTCGTGATCGAGACGGGTGATCCCAAGCGGGCACACGTCGCCGTCCCCGACCACGTCGCCGACGCGCCCGGGCGGCCGCCGAACTTCGCGATGATGCTCAGAAACCGCATCGCAGGCGCGAACTTCGAGGGCGTCGAGCAGTACGGCTTCGATCGCATTCTCACGTTCCGATTCGAGCGCGAGGACGCGACGACACTCATCGTCGTGGAACTGTTCGGCGACGGCAACGTCGCCGTGATGAACGAGGACAGAGAGGTCATCGACTGTCTCGACACCGTCCGGCTGACCTCCCGAACGGTTGCACCGGGGTCGCAGTACGGCTACCCCGACGAGCGGTTCAGCCCCCTCGATTGTGATTATGACGCCTTCGCCGCGCGGATGGACGATTCGGACACCGACCTCGTCCGAACACTGGCGACGCAACTCAACTTCGGCGGCCTCTACGCCGAGGAACTGTGTACCCGCGCCGGCGTCGAGAAGACGATGGACATCGAGAACGCCGGCGCGACGCAATACGAGGCACTCTACGGCGCGCTCGAGCGCCTCCGGGAGCCGATCCTCGAGGGCCGGACCGACCCGCGGCTCTACGAGACCGACGACGGCGATGTCGTCGATGCGACGCCACTTCCCCTTCGAGAACACGAGGCCGAGGGCTACGACGCGACCGCCTTCGAGAGTTTCAATGGCGCCATCGACGAGTACTTCTATCGGCTCGAAACCGAGTCCGAGGACGAAGAGCAGGCCGGCAGCGGGACCGACCGTCCGGACTTCGAGTCGGAGATTGGCAAATACGAGCGGATCATCGAACAGCAGGAGGGAGCCATCGAGTCCTATGACAAGCAGGCCGACGAGGAACAACAAAAGGCCGAATCCCTGTACGGCAACTACGACGTGGTCGACGAGATCTGCTCGACGGTCCGTGCGGCCCGCGAGGACAACGTTCCCTGGGCGGAGATCGAGACGACGTTCGAGGCCGGTGCCGAACAGGGCATCGAGGCCGCCGAGGCGGTCGTCTCGGTCGACGGCGCCGAGGGGACAGTAACCGTCGACTTGGGGAACGGTCCGATCGAACTGGATCCGATGGTCGGCGTCGAAAAGAATGCCGACCGCCTCTACACTGAGTCCAAGCGCGTCCGTAAAAAGAAAGAGGGAGCACAGGCGGCGATCGAGGATACCCGAGAGGATCTCGCGGAGGTCAAGCGCCGCCGCGAGGAGTGGGAGGTCGACGACGCGAGCGAGGACAGCGACGACGAGGACGACGGCGAGACGGATTACCTCACCATGTCGTCGGTCCCGGTCCGGTCCGACGAGAAGTGGCACGAGCGGTTCCGATGGTTCCGGACGAGTGACGGCTTTCTCGTCATCGGGGGCCGCAACGCCGACCAGAACGAGGAGCTGGTCAAAAAGTACATGGACCCCTCCGATCGCTTCTTTCATGCGCAGGCCCACGGTGCTCCGGTTACGATCCTGAAGGCGACCGAGCCGGACGAACCGGCCCGCGACATCGACATTCCCGAAGGGAGCAAACGCGAGGCCGCCCAGTTTGCGGTGTCGTACTCCTCGGTCTGGAAGGACAGCAGGTTCGAGGGTGATGTCTACGAAGTCGATGCTGAGCAGGTATCGAAGACACCCGAGAGCGGCGAGTACGTAGAGAAAGGAAGCTTCGTCATTCGGGGCGACAGAGAGTACTACCGCGATGTCTCGGTCGGCGTCTCCGTCGGCATCAAGTGCGAACCCGATACCCGCGTCATCGGGGGGCCGCCGTCGGCGATCGATCCCGTCGCGGAGACCTCTGTCCGGATCGAGCCGGGACAGTACGCTCAAAACGACATCGCAAAGCGGCTGTACCGGACGTTTCGCGAGCGGTTCACCGATACGAGCTTTGTCCGCAAGATCGCCAGCCCGGACCGGATCCAGGAGTTCTGCCCGCCCGGCGGGAGTCGAATGCTCGACGAGTGAGTCGGTCGGGGCGGATTCGACGACGCCCGTTATGAGTGGCGCTACACCGATATCGCCGCGTTATCCGCCGCCTGCTGGCCGCCTCCACGAGATATAAACCCGCCGGGTACGTTACTAAATATATGTTTAGGGAGGCGCTCGATTACCCGACGCGGTCCTCCGAAGGGGGGCGTTCGGTCATCGTCGGAGGGCTCACCCTCGTCGTTATTATGGCCGCGCTCGGCGTCGCCGCGCTCGACACCCCATACGCATACGTCGCCGCGTTGGGGTTCCTCCCGTGGCTCCTCGTTCGTGGCTACTACGTCCGCGTCGTCCGCACGACGATCGGGCGTGAGCATCCGACGCCGCCGCGGTTCGGAGACGTCCGACGGCTGTTGCGCGACGGGGCGCTCGCGGTCGGCATCTCGGCCGCGTATCTGGCGCCCGGTCTCGTCGTGCTCGCCCCGCTGGTTGGCGTCCGAGCGACCGGAACGGACGTTTCGGCGGTACTGCTCGACCGCGCCGTTTCCCAAGCGGCCACGACTGCGGCCACCTCGTTGACGGGGATCGTCGCCGTCGTCGCGCTCATGTACGTCATCGGCGCGCTCTATGTCCTCCCCGTCGCTGTCGCCCGGTTCGCGCATACGAACCGTCCGCGCGCCGCCTTCGATATCAGGACTGTCGTCTCCGGGGCCGTGACAGAGGATTACGCCACCGCGTGGGGTATCTCGATCGCACTGCGGCTGTTCTTGCTCCCGTTCGCCTACCTGCTTCGGCTCATTCTCGCCGGGTTCTTTTTACAGTTCGTCCTCGCGACCGGTGCCCGGTACTGTTACGGCCAAGGCGTGGGGGCCGCCCTCGGACTCGACCCAGTTCCCGCCGTCCACGAGCGAAGCGACCCCGACAAGTGGACGGTTCGGCCTGCTGTCGAGCGCATTCCGGGCCACGATGGTGGAATCGGAAGCCGGCGGCGACGGCCAGGGCACCACGACCTCACGCCGGCGGTGCGGCGGGTGACGGAAAGCGCCCCGGCCGGTGATTCCGGAGCGGAGACGGACGGCGGTCGGGGAATCCGGCGAGGGCGTGAATCCCCCGATACCCCCAAGACAGGGTACTGGCGCGGGGATGCCAGCGCTTCCGGCTCGGACGCCGATACCGGCAGCGACGCGGAGCCGACGGGGCCTGAGACCTTCGGCGGCGGGTTCCGGCCCGCTGTCGATCCGGATGACGATTCCGGCCGGCGGGACGAGCGCGAGCGAAACTGACTCGGCCGTCCCGGCCCCCGTAGGTCCGAACCCGAGCGCACTTATCGCTGCCGGCCCGACAGCCGGTATGCGCATCGCCGACCGCGAGGCCGCCGAGGGGGGCCGCGAACGGATCACCGTCGTCCCCGAGAGCCTCGACGACCTGTGGCATCTCACCTATATTCTCGAACCCGGCGACGCCGTCTCCGGCGACACCACCCGCCGAATCCAGCGCGACGACGACATGACCCGCGACACCGGCGGTCAGCGCGAGCCGATGTGGCTCAAACTCGAGGTGGCCGATGTCGAGTTCGCGAAGTTCGCCAACCGGCTCCGGGTTGGCGGCGAGATCGTCGACTGCTCGCGAGAGGACCAACTCGACTTCCACCACACGTTCAACGTCGAGGAGCACGACGAGATCACGATCGAGAAGGTCTGGCAGGTCGACCAACTGGAGCGGCTTGAGGAGGCCGTCGAGACTGCAGAACAGCCCGACGTCGCCATCGCGACCGTCGAGGAGGGCGAGGCCCACGTCCACACCGTCGCCCAGTACGGCGTCGAGGAGCGAGCCACGATCACCGGGACGACGGGGAAAGGCGAGTACGCTCGCGGCCGCGACGAACTGTTCGAGGAGTTGGCCGCGATCCTGAAACGCCTCGATGTCGAGGCGATTATCCTCGCCGGCCCGGGGTTCACCAAGCGGGACGCCCTCGATCACATCGAGGACGCCGCCCCCGAAGCGGCTGAGAGGGTCCAGACGGTCGACACCGCGAGCGTCGGCGACCGCGGCGTCCACGAGGTGTTGAAACGCGGCGCGGTCGATCGGATCCAGACCGAGACCCGCATCTCGAAGGAGGCCGAATACATCGACAAACTGATGCAGCGGATCGCCGAGGGAGCCAAAGCCGCCTACGGAATCGACGAAGTGGCTGAGGCCGCCGAATACGGGGCGGTCGAGACGCTGCTCGTCCTCGACGAACGGCTGCGAGAGGAACGGGCGGGCGAGGGCGACTGGGAACGCGATGTCAACGATGTCATCTCGGACGTTGAGCGACAGGGCGGCGACGTGGTCGTTTTCTCACACGAGTTCGACCCTGGCCAGCAGCTTGGAAACCTAGGTGGAATCGCGGCGCTGTTGCGGTATCGGCTGAACTGACTCGCGGGGTCAACGTTGCGTTCTCAGTCGGCGCTGCCGGTCCGAAGCGACCCCCCGCTCTGCGTTGTAAGCGCCGATTCGGCCTGGTGGGAACCGATCGCGGTTCCACAGTTCGGGCATTCGTACTCGAGGGTATCCGTCCGTACGTGGAGGATCCAACCGCCGTTGATGCGGCTTTCGTGGGTACAGCTAGAGCAATAAAGCGTCGCCGTCAGCGACGGCTGGCGTTCGAGGGCTTCGTTGGAGGACGTCATCCTTGTATGAAACATCCGCTCCGGTATAACGGGTTCGCTTCACCGAGCACTCTGCGATAGCGGCCCACAGCCCTGTCAAACTCGCTGTCAGTTCGTTGCCGAAGGGTGAAATCACCCGGTCCGCCGCAGATCCACTGTCAGGCCGTCTTTGGCCACCCGAACGTCGCCATCGAACGCCGACTCGACGGACTCGGTCATCTCGTCGTGGTGGCCGTCGGTGTGGGGATACAGGTGCGTCAGGTAGACCCGGCCGATTTCGTGGCCCGATAGCGCCTCGCCGAGTCGACTTGGCGTCGGGTGGTTGTCCACGTCAATCCCATCGGGAAACGAACAGTCGTGGGCCAACACGGCTGAGCCCTCTGCGAGTTCGGCGACGGCATCGGTCGCCTCGCCATCGCCGGAGAATGTAAAAATGGCGTCGTCGGTTTCGAAGCGGTAGGCCAGACCCTGCATCGAGTGGACCGTCTCGACCGCCTCGACATCGTAGCCCGCGACCGAGTCCGAACCGGGGCCGATCTCCCGGATCGAGAGATCAATCCGGCCGGCCATGTACTCGTGGACCTCGAGAAGTCCCTCGAGGAGTTCCTCGGTGCCGTCGGGACCGACGATTTCGAGATCGGTCTCGCCAGCCAGCCAGCGGGCTTTTAATAATGGCATCAGATCTGAGACGTGGTCAAGGTGGTGGTGGGTCAAAAGCACTGTCTCGACCCCCTCGTAGCCGACGTTCGTCTCCGCGAGGGCGTGAAGCGCACCGCTGCCACAGTCGACGAGCAGCGGACTGCCCCTGCCTGCGGGGTCCTCGATCAGTAGTCCGGTCTGAAACCGTTCGCCGGTCGGCATCGCCGATCCGGTGCCGAGAAAAGTCACGCGCATACCGACGTGGTCGGGGGCGGCGGGGAAGTATGTTGACATCGGATGTTCGTCTGTCGGTTGGTGCTATCGGATCATCGTCGGTCCCCATATCAACCCATCACAGTTCGTGTCGTACATATACGCCGAGGTAGCCGCCGAGAACGGCGAGTCCGACGGTGTACACCGCCACGAGGACGAGCGCGAACGCGCCAAACACGCCGAGCGCCATCGGGGCACCGCCGAACCCGAGGAAGGCCAACAGCAAGAAAAACAGGGCCACGAAGGGGACGAACATGACACCGCCCGCGACCGCCCCGGCTTTCAGTCCGTCGTCGAAGCGTCCGCCTTCGAGGTAGCCGGCGACGATCCCGCCGAGAAGCGTCGAGAGCGGGACCGCGGAGAGGACGATTCCGACGACGCCGCCGACGAGGCCGTATATCAGGGCGTTTGACTCCGTCTCCGCCGGGAGCCGATCACGTAGGGTGGAGGGGGAACTGTCGGGAACCATGGATCGGGGTCCGAGGGTGGGCGCGAAAGGCCTTGTGGTGGTCCGGAGGGGTCACTCGATCCGCACCGTCGTCGATCCGCAGTTCCGGGGGCCAAACCCACTTGCACGCCCGCACCCTACCGATGGGCATATGGGAGAGATGCCGCCTTCGCCCGAGAGCTCTCCGGAGGCCCGCGTCCGCGAGCGACTGGCGGACCACGGGTTCGAGTACGACCCGGCGTCGGTCGAAATCGACGACGCCGAGGCGTTTGCCCGGCTCTCATCCGATGTCCGAGCGTGGTGGATCGAGCAGTTCGGCGCGTTCGTCCCGGAGAACGACGGCCTCTTCACCCCGCCGCAAAAGGAGGCGATCCCGCTGATCGACGAGGGGACGAACACGCTGGTGTGTGCGCCGACGGGGTCGGGCAAGACACTCTCGTCATTTACAGCCATCATCGATGACCTGTTTCGGCGCGCCGAGACGGACGATGGGGGGCTCGAAAACAGCGTCTACTGTCTGTACGTCTCACCGCTCAAGTCGCTCGCGAACGACATCCATCGAAACCTGACCGAACCGCTTGAGGGGATTACCGACCGCCTCGAATCGCGCGGGGAGTCCGTCGAGATACGCCACGCGATCAGACACGGCGATACAAGCGATTCCGAACGACAGCGGATGCTCGATGAGACGCCGCACATCCTCAACACGACGCCGGAGACGCTCGCCATCCTGCTCAACAGCCCGAAATTCAAACGGAAGCTCGAAACCGTCGAGTACGTCGTCGTTGACGAGATCCACTCGCTCGCGGATAACAAGCGGGGGACGCACCTGTCGGTGTCGCTCGAACGGCTCGAGCGGATGTGTGAGACCGCCCCGACCCGGATCGGCTGCTCGGCGACGGTCGAACCGCTGGAGACGATCGGCGAGTTCTTAGTCGGTGGGCGACCGACGACCGGCGGTGCCGACGCTGCCGACAGTGACGGCTGGCACCCCCGCGAGTACGAAATTGTCGACGCGCGGTTCGTCCGGGAGTTCGATGTCGAACTCTCATGCCCGACGGACGATCTGATCAACACGCCCCGAGAGGTCATCACGGACCGGTTTTATACCCAGCTCGACGAATTGGTCGCCGAGCACACGAACACGCTCGTCTTCACGAACACGCGGTCGGGTGCCGAGCGGGTGTTACACAACCTCCGAGAGCGCGGCGACTACGACGAGTCGAACTCCGGCTGTCACCACGGTTCGCTGTCGAAAGATCGGCGCGCGGAGATCGAATCGGGGCTGAAAAACGGGGAACTGGACGTCGTCACCACCTCGACCTCGTTGGAGTTGGGGATCGACATGCCGTACATCGATCTTGTCGTACAGGTCGGCTCGCCGAAGAGCGTCGCGTCGCTGCTCCAGCGCGTCGGCCGTGCGGGCCATCGACTCGGCAAGACGGTCAAGGGTCGGGTGATCGCCCTTGATCGGGACGAATTGGTCGAGTGTGCGGTGATGCTACAGAAGGCCGAGGCGGGGTTCGTCGATCGGGTGTTTGTCCCCGAACGCGCACAGGACGTGGCGGCCCAGCAGGTGTACGGGATGGCGATCAACGGACCGCGCCGCGAGGCCGAGATCCGCGGGATTCTCGAGAGCGCCTATCCCTATCGGAACTACACCGATGGGGAGTACGAGTCGCTGTTTCGGTATCTGACTGCCGACTACGACGGTATGGAGGAAAAGAACGTCTACGCGAAAGTCTGGCGCGACGAGAACGACCCGCCGGGCGGCGAGCACCACTACGAGGCGTTCGATCCGGGGACACCACTCATCGGCAAGCGCGGCCGACTCGCGCGGGTCATCTACATGACAAATATCGGGACGATCCCGGACTCGTTCAGTTGCGACGTGTACACCCGCTCCGGCGACGAATGGGTCGGCCAGCTCGACGAGGAGTACCTCGACACGCTCGAAGGAGGCGACGTCTTCGTCCTCGGTGGCTCGAACTACGAGTACCGCTACCGGCGGGGCTCGAAGGTCTACGTCGACCCGACGAACGCCCGCCCGACCGTCCCGTCGTGGTTTTCCGAGCGGTTGCCCCTGAGCTACGACCTCGGCCGGGAGGTCCTCCGGTTTCAGCGCGAGGTGCTCGAGCGGATGGAGTCGGCGGGACCGCCGGGCGTCCGTCGGTGGCTCAGAGAGTTCCCACTCGACGAAAACACCGTCCGCGCCCTGACGCGGATGTTCGACACACAACTGCAGTACGCCGGAGTAGGGAGCGTCTCGACGGACCATCGGCTCGCAATCGAGGTCGAACTCGACCGCGAGGAGTACCAACGCAACTACTACGTCCACTCGAACTACGGCCGACGGTTCAACGACGGTCTCTCGCGGCTCCTTGCCTACCGGTGTGCCCAACGGGCGACCGCGAACGTCACCGTCGCCGTCGCCGACCACGGCTTCACGCTCTCGATGCCGTTGAACCGGAAGATCGATATCGAGTCCGTGCTCCGTGATATCGATCCCGGCGAGGCTCGAGCCGACCTCCGGGCATCGCTCTCGGGGACTGACCTTCTCAAGCGCTACTTCCGGATCAACGCGACGCGGTCGCTCATGATCCTCAAACGGTACAAGGGCCACGAGAAGTCCGCGAGCCAACAGCAGGTTTCCAGCGAGATGCTGCTCGGGTTCGCCGAGGACAAGGAGCGATTCGCGGTGATGGAGGAGACCTACCGAGAAATCTTGGAGGACAAACTCGACGTTGACGCGGTTGAGACGTTCCTTTCGGGCGTCGAATCGGGCGACATCGATGTCTCGGTTGGCCGCGTCGACTCGCCGTCGCCGCGGGCGTTCGGCCTCGCAACGCTGATGGCGAGCGACGTCGTCCTCGCCGAGGACGAGTCGGCCGTCCTGCAGGAGTTCCACGACCGGGTGCTGGCCGAAATCGAGGGGGATGACAGTAGTCCGTCCGAACCGAGTGCCGGCGACGGTACGGTCGACGCCGGTTGACGTTTCCTGCCGACATCACCCGGCGGTCAATATCGGCCGACTCCCCATGCCGACATCACCCGGCGGTCAATATCGGCCGACTCCTCATGCCGATATTACCCAGCGGCTGACGCCGTTCCGTTATTCCGCACTCGCTCGTCATCAGGGCCGACGATAGTCGTCCCCTGACCGGGCTCGACCGGGATCCGTTCGACCACGTCCCCGTTTTCGTCGGTAACGAGCACGTAGTAGATGGCATTGGCGGTCCCCTCGCCATCCTCGATGGGCTCGAGGTTCTCGTCCATCACCTCGCCGGCGACGAATGAACGGACGGCCTCGTCGTCGCGTATCTCGACTGTCCGACTCGTGTCGGCGTTGACGAAGACGTTCCGCGTCACATCGGTGAAGTCGATCGGCGAGACTTTTATATGCCACCACAGCTCATCGTCGATCGTGACCGGAATCGGTTCGGTGACGACGAAGTTCTGGCCCCAGTTCGTCCGCGAGTCGGCTGATCGGGCGATGCCCATCGCGCGCTCAGGGCCGGTCAGCGTCTCGTCGTCGGTCCCGAAGAAGGTGTACTCGCCCGTCTCCGCGTCGGCGAACCACACCTCGTCGAGGCCCCGGGTGTCCTCGCCGTACGGCTCCATCGCGGTCACGTACGACATCCGCTCACCCTCCAGGTCGATGACGAACGGCTGGGCGTTGTCGGCCTCCGAGGGGAGCCTTGCGACCTCGATTTCCCCCTTGTGTGCGCCGACGGTCGGGAGCTGATTGATGATGCCGTTCCGGTAGCCGAGCGAGCCCATCTCGGCGCGCGTAAGCGTCATCGGGTAGAGTCGCTGGCCCTCCAAGATCGGCTCGGAACGGGCTTCCGACGGCGTGAGATGGTCGATCTGCCCGTCGGGGTGGACTAAGGCTCCGCCGTCCCACGTCGGCGTCGTGTGCGGGAACGGCGTCAGATGCCACTCGTGGCCCGTCTTCGGGTAGTACATGTAGGGCTGCCCATCGTGGCTGAACTCGACGGCGTCGTCGTCGTACTTCGTGATGTAGTCGGACGTCTTGAGGTTCCAATCCGCCGAGCGGTGGAGTAACATCCCTTCGCCGTAGGTGAAGTCCTCCTCGTAGACCTGGATCTGTCTGTCGTCCATGCGGGTCATGTCTGTAACGAGCACCCCGCGCTGGTTCTCAATCAGGGTGTTGCGGAACCCGTCTGGTTGGATCGCGTACGACCACGCCAGCGAGCCGTCCTCCTTTCGAGCGATATCGCTCGTCCCGAGCCGGTGTTGCCGGTAGGAAACGGAGCCACGCGTCGTGATGTCAGCCACCTGTCGGGGGACGACCCGCGGGTTGTCGGGGTTTGCCTGCGGGAACTCCTCGACCTGGGTCGAATCGTCCATCGTCCCTTGGGCGAGCGTCCGCTGTTCGAGCATCCCTGCGGGCACGCTGACCAGCACGGAGAGCACCGCGAACACGCCGACAGCGGTGATGAACAGCCGGAGCTTCCGTCCCGGAGAACCCTGCAGTTCCAACAACACGTCGACCGGACTATCGGCCTCTCGAAGCACGCGCCCGAGCGAGCGGTCCGCGTCGCCGTTGATGTCGAAGGGCGGGAGAAACCATAGGACGAGTGCCGCGATGATCGACCCGCCGCCGAACACCGTTAGTCCGGGCGAGTAGAGGACGCCGTAGACGAACCCGTGCCAGAGCGGGCGGGTGACATACCACAACAGGACGACGACACCGAGGCCGAGCAACCGCGTCGCGGCGTGAATTGCGAGCGATCGACCATCCGACCCGCTTGCTGGGGGATCGAACGATCCATCGTCGCTAGTGGAGGGGCTGTTGTCTGCCATGACCTGAATAGTATGCGCTGACTGATAAAAACGCCGACGTCGACAGAGAAAGGCAACACCGAACGCGGGGACAACCCATCGACGGCGAGGGCGGAGCGCCGACGCCGGACCCGACGATTTAATCACGGCGGAGTATATAAATCGACACGAGCGGTTAGAAACGAATGATCGGAACACTGTTTTCGATACTCGGTGGGGGGCTCGAAGCGCTGGTCGAGTCGGCGACCGGGTGGGCCGGGATGGGGATCGTCTTCGCGTACTCGTTTCTGATCGCGTTCGTCCTTCCGGGGCCGAGTGAGGTCGTGTTGCTCGCCCCGATCGATCTCGGCGTCCCGCCCGCTGCGAACCTCCTGAGCATCATGCTGGTGAGCGCGACCGGAAAGGCCATCGGAAGCGTGTTCGCCTTCCACATCGGTCAAGAGGCAAAACAGTCCGGCCCGGTCGTCCGGTGGCTACGACGCTCCCGATTCGACGTCCTCGAGTGGTCCGAGCGGCGATCTGTCCAGTTGGCCCAGCGCTACGGCTACGGCGGCCTCGCGATCGCGCTGTCGGTCCCGTTCTTTCCGGATACGATCTCGATCTACGCGTTTGCCATTCTTGAGACCGATTACACCAAATTCGCCGTCGCGACCTTTCTCGGAAGTTTGGGCCGTCTCACTGTCACGGTCGGTCTCTTCAGCGGGCTCGTGACGGTGTTTTGAGCCGAGAGGCGTGTGCGGTTCGAGGGGTACCCTCTCAAACGAGCAGCGTATGCAGCGCATCGGGGATAATGAGCACGTCGCTCCCCGGTTCGACCGCCTCAGCGACGCGTTCGCGGGGTTTCATCAGACACTCGTCGACGACCGCCGGCGCGTCGCTGTTCGATACATATATCTCGTAGTCCTTCAGGACCCGTGCGACGACGAAGGCCCGCTGTGCGCCCGGTTCGTATCCAGAGCGCATCTCCTCATAAAGGGTGTCAGCGCTACTCGCGCCCGCGAGCCGGTCATAAAACCGGCGCTCGCCCGTTCCGTCCCCGGCTCCCTCGGCCAGCGTTGCGGGGACGACGAGCCGTCCGCCTTGGACCAGGGGATCGGTCGCGCCCAACGCGACGTACGTCGCGGCGCGGCTCGCCTGATACAGCGTCGCGTCCTTCGGCGCCCCAACGCCCGCGATGACGGCGTCGTACCCGCCGTCAATGTCGACAGAGAGCGCCTCACGGGCGCTTTCGGCGAGCGTCTCCACGACCGAGCGCGGCTCTCCGGCGGCCGCGTCGAGGATTCCGGCGGGGCCGTGGGTGACGTTGAGACAGAACTC
>NZ_JBKEGK010000012.1:0-26648 GCF_046710025.1 Natronomonas sp.
CTCGGAGGACATAACTCGAGAAAAAGTCGTTCGCTCCGTCGTTACTCGGTGATTTCGATCGGGTCCGCCTCGAATGCTCCCTCGTCATCGTCGGGATCGTAGGCCTCGATTGCCGCCCGAACGAGTTCGAGCATGCCCGCCTTGCTCCACCGGGCCGTGTTGATCTGGAGGTCGTAGAACGTCCGATCGTCGAGATCGATATCGTAGTACGACTGGTAGCGACCAGCCTCGTTGACCTCCCGGACGCTCATTTCGGCAGCCGTCTCCTCGCGACTGTCGGTCCGCTCCTTGCGAACCGACTCGGGGGCGTCGAGCCAGATTCGAAAGTCGGCGCGATTCCCCGCGAGCCACCCGGCTAGCCGCGATTCGAGGATGAACGGCCGGTTGGTTGCGCCCCACTTTTCAGCGATCGAGAGCAGGCGTCGATCGAGGGCTCGATCGATCTCGTCGGACTTCTGGGCCTCCGCCGTCAACTGCGTTAGCGTCATGTCGCGGTCCGTCGCGAGGTCGCGAAAGATGTCGCCGCCGGAGACGTACGGACAGTCCATCGCCTCCGCGAGGCGGGTGCAGAGCGCCGTCGCGCCGCAACCGGGTGGACCCGACACTGTCACGAACAGGTTCGAATCGATCGCTGGCGCTCCGCTGTCGTGTTCAGCCATACTGATTCTTCATCGGTCGCGTTAATAAACGAGGCGTTTTCGAGGTCCGAACACGACCACAAACGCAGAGACCGGGGATACGGATCGCGAGGGCTCCGAAACAGTCAGGTACCGTCCGAGGCCTCCGTCGGCCTGAGGAAGACGTACGCGAACGCACCGAAGGCGACGCCGAGACCGATCCCCCACCGGACGCCGATCCGGAACTCACCGATCAGGGCACCCCCGACAGCCATGAGGACGAACGCGAGCGCGAAGAACGTCGCGGCGCGGATCGGCCCGCGTTCGACCAGTCGATCGGTCATCGATAACCGCCCTGGGAGTGTCGAGCGGTCGGGAAGCCGGGTCGAACGAGCGAGGCGCGGTCGCTGTGATCGGGCCGAGGACTGAGGTACTCGGAGAGCGTCTCACCGAGGCCGAGCAAGGCGTCATTGTCGGTTATTGGGTGGGTCGCGGTGTACAGCGGACCGCCGTTTATGACTGATTTAGCGCTGAAAAAGCAGGCAAGCAGCGTGCCGTTGCGCTCGCCCAAGGATCGCTCGCGGAACGAGTTCCAGCAGGCACGGACTCGCGCAGCCCCCGATTCAATCTGTGACGCAGTGGTGGCCTGGATCCGAGGCCCGCCGACGATGCGGTTGGTCATATTCAACGGTAGGCGTCGATCGGCTTTTAGCCAGCGGTTTATTGGTTTATATACTCGCCGGAGGCGGTTATAAATCGGCGTGGGGGTTTTTATATACCCGCGCCGCGTATCTTCTCACATGCCCGAGAACGTCCTTTTCAAATCCGAGAGCAAGCAGCACCGATCCGAGATCGCGACCTATCTCCGGACCGTCGCCGACTCTCTTGACGAGGGTGAGGCGATCACTCTCCGGTCCGGTGAGGAGTCGGTGACGATGGAGCCGCCCGCCCGCCCGACGTTCGAACTAAAAGCCGAGCGAGAGGGACCGGCCGACGGGCCCGGCGAGTTGAGTATCGAACTCGAACTTGAGTGGGACGAGGACAGCAATGATGGCGAACTGACGATCGAGTGACTTGAAAGCGGGCGACGACGGCCGCCTCACCCGTCGAGCAAAGCGGGCGACGACAGCCTGCTTTGCCTGTCGATCGGAGCGAGCGATGCCCCCGAACGCGACAACAATCCCTATTAAACTGCCGGCCGAATTCCAGATATGTACGACGGCCCTGTACTCGATAACCACCTCCATCTCGACCCGGTCAACGGACGTGGGGTCGAAGCCGCCGAGGAGTTCGAACGCGCCGGCGGAACCCACCTGAACGTTCTCAACAAGCCCTCCTGGAACCTCGTCGGCGAGGTCGACGACGAGGACGGCTTCCGGGAGACGTTCGATATCACCGTCGAGGTGACCGAGGCGGCCGACGAAGTGCTTCCCGGCCGGGCCCGCCCCGTCCTCGGCGTTCACCCGGCGTTGATATCTCAACTGCTCGAACGGGGCTACGATCCAGAGGAGGCCGCCGACCTAATGAAGGCGGGCATCGATGTCGCCGCCGAGTACGTCGCCTCCGGGCCAGCACTCGCGATCAAGTCTGGGCGCCCCCACTACGATGTCGCGGACGCGACGTGGGACGCCTCAAACGAGGTCATGCGGCACGCCTTTGCCCGCGCCGCAGAGGTCGGTTGTGCCGTCCAACTCCACACGGAGGGCGGCGAAGACTTTGAGGACATCGCGGAGTGGGCCGAAGCCCAGGGACTCCCGCGTGAGCAGGTCGTCAAGCATTATTCCGGGGGCTACATTGAGGGGCCGATCCCGAGCGTCATCGCCAACACCGATGACCTCGAACGCGCCTGTGGTGGAGAGTGGCCCTTCTTCATGGAGACCGACTTTATCGACGACCCGGACCGCCCGGGCGCAGTGCTCGGTCCGAAGACCGTCCCGAGGCGGACCGCGACACTCGCGGACGCGGGGCACGATGAGGCGCTTCGCCGTGCGCACGTCGAAACGCCGGCCCGTGTCTACGGTATCGACACCGAAGCGACCCTTTAGCGAGTCGATTCCCGGGGGTGTTTGGAGTAGCTCGGGGCCGATAGCCCCGATCGATGGCCACAAGCTATTTTTAAACCCACGTTTTCCGTTGAGACGGAATGTCCTCGGATATCGAAGTTGATAGCCGTTCGTTCGTCATGGGAGCCCTCGCCGGCACAGCCACGTGGATCGTCGGCTACGCACTGACGGCGCTCGTCGTCCTCGCCCGCATCGAGGGCTCCGAACTCGGTGAAATATCCGGAAACGTCGAGAGCGGCGGCACGATCGACTTCGTCGGTTGGGTCTTTTTTAATAGCCACTTCGTCGACACCGTCATCGAGGCCGGCTTCCTGGGCTTCGGCGGGACTCGGTCGGTCTCATACGTCGGCGGCGACGGGTTCACCCCGCTTTTATATGTCGTCCCGGTCGCGCTCCTCGTCACGGCTGGGGTCTTTGTCGGCCGATCTAGCGGCGTCACCGATACGGCCGAGGGTGCGGTCGCCGGCGCGCTCGCCGCACCGGCGTATCTGACGCTGTCTGCAGTCGGCGCGGTCGTGTTCCGAGTGTCCTCGGAAGCGCTCGGCGCGACCTTCAGCGGGCGCCCGGAACTGGTGCCGGCGATCGTCCTTGCCGGGATCGTCTTTCCGGTGGTCTTCGGTTCACTCGGCGGGGTTGTCGCCGCGAATACCGGAGCCGGAGGCGGTCAGTAGGCGCTTGACGACGAACCCTCACAGTTCGCGCGCGACGACCTCGCCCCACGGCTCGAAGCCGTACCCCTCGTAGAACCGCCGCGCGCGCTCGTTGTCCCGGTCGACGTCGAGCAGGAGGCGATCGAGCGGCAGCGCCTGCTCCTCGGCGACCCCGATGGCTTGCTCGAACAGCGCGTCGGCGATGCCATCGCCCCGCTTTTCGGGGGCAACGTATAGTTCGTTGACCACAGCCGCATCCCAAATAAACGATAGCCGCTCCGGCAGCACGAAGACGTACCCTACCACACCCTCGCTCTCAGTTTCGGCCAGTGAGAGACAGCGCTCCTCGTCGCTGACACAGCGATCGACCCACTCCAGCCACCGCCGTTTATACCCCTGAGTCAACTTCGACTCGTACCGGCTCGACTTGTCCTCGCCGCCGGTCGCCTCGCCGATTCCGGTCTCGAACTCCCGCTTGAGATCCCAGAGCGCCCGCCGGTCGCCGGTGGACGCTGGGTCATACGGGCGGATCGTCGCGTCAGTCATCGGATGTACTGTTCGGGCCGCAGCCTCTCGGATTAAATTGATCGGACTGAAGCCGCCTCGCGGCCATCACGGACGCGCCGGTGAGGAGGAGGTGGAGTTGCCACCCCCGGACGGCGATCGGAAAGCGACGATCGACGGGGCCAGGATCCGGCTGGGGATCGGGCTGGGCCGGATTCGAAACGTGCGTTTCGGCCCGCGTACCGCCCTGCCCCGCGTCGATCACGCCCCGGCCAGTCTCGGGATCCCGGGCGATATCGACGAACGTCTGGACGAAGCCCTCCGACGCGGAGACGTACATCTCGCCCTCGAGAACGAAGAACCGATCTACGGCCGGCCAGATGAGGTTGATCCCCTCGAGATGTGTCCAATCGAATGCGATGTGGGCGAACGTGTGAACGACGAGACAGACCCAGGCGATTCGGACGCCGCGGGCGCCCCACCGCCCCCGGATCCAGGACCCCTCTCGGGTCGTCTCCCAGTACAGGAGTGGGGTGGCGACCGCCGAGAGGCCCATCGTGTGCAGGACGGTCCGATGGGCACCCGCAATCACCAGTCCCAGCGCCGTGTCCAACTCCGGGACCAGAACGATCGCGACCACGATGGCGAGTGCCTGGCGATCATAGAACCGACCGAGGAGTCCGACCGCGAGTACCGCCGCAACCGCGGCATGGACGACCGACGAGGGCATCAGGCCCGCGCCTCCGCTAGACGATCGTACCGTTCGACCAGCCACTTCGCCGCGAGGGCGACAATCGCCGTTGCGACGAGGACGGCCTGTTCGCCGGTTTCGACGATCCGGAGCCGTCGGTCGCCGCCGGGGGTGACGGGCGAAGGGATCGTGTGGGTGTCGAGCGTCCCCGGCGAGGATACCTCGATCCACCCGTCGGCGAGCGTCACGTAGGTCTGGACGATGCCGTCCTGCGTCGAGAGGAGGAACCCGCCGACGACGGCGTAGTACCGACCCGAGAGTGGGTATAACAGCGCGACGCCCTCGGAACTGAACGCGTCGACCCCGATTCCCGCGATCATGAGGGCGGCGATGGCGACCCACGCGACCCGAACCCCGTACAGGCCGTACCGGTCGGCGAGTCGCGAGGCCCCGCCAAGCCGGGTATCGGAGTACAGTACCGCCGCCGCGAGGAGGGGAACGAAAACGGTGTGCAGGGTTGCGTTCGGGTCGCCGAGGTCGACGAGCGCGAAGACGAGGTCGAGATCAGGGGCCGCGGCGGCGGCGGCGACGATCGCCACGGAACTGCGGTTGAATGCTGGACCGAGAAGCGCAATAGCAAGGAGGACACCGACGGCGACAGCAACGAGCGTCGACGGCATGGCCGTGGGGTAGGGTCCGATCGATATAAACCCGCTGGCAGGGGCACACACCACCGCAGGCCAGCGGTATCAGCTACCTCGGATCGTAGGCCTACTCGCAAGATGTGAGGCCACTCTTATATCGTCAGGGAGCACATGAGGACGTATGCGCGATGCGCGTGCGGAACTCGCCGAGCGAATCGCCGGGGAGGTAACGCTGTCGGACGATCCGGGAGCGACGTTGCGGAAGTGGCGCGAGGAGTTCGGCGTGGCACAGACGACGCTCGCGGACGAACTCGATGTCTCCGCGTCGGTCGTCTCCGATTATGAGAGCGGTCGGCGGGAGAACCCCGGGATCAGGGTCGTCAGTCGTGTCGTCAGGTCACTGCTTGACATCGACGAACGCCGGGGCGGCGACCGCGTCCGCCAACATGCAAGGGTCCTGTCGGCTGGGTTCGACAAGGATGTCGTTTACGACCTCCGGGAGTACCCGGCGACAATCCCGCTCTCGCGGTTTTATGACGCTATCGATGCGGAGACGGTCGTATCGGGGGGTGCCGAGACGATCGCGGGTCACACGGTAATAAACAGCGTCGAGGCAATCAAGCGGCTCTCCAGCGAGGAGTTCTACCGGCTCTACGGCCAGTCGACGAACCGCGCGCTCGTGTTCACCAACGTGACACGGGGCGAGTCGCCGCTCGTTGCGTTGCGGGTCGTGACGCCGACGCCGTCGGCGGTCATCCTTCAGGGTCTCGAGGGCGACGATCTCTGGGAGCACGCCCCAGCGCTCGCCCGAGCGGACGGCGTCTCGCTCGCGACGACGTCGGCATCGATCGAATCAATCCTTGAGGCGCTCCGGGAGTTCCCCTGACGCGGGAGTTATGCGACTCGCGTCCGTACCAGCGGTATGAACACCACCACAGCCAGCGGCGTCGAAATCCCGTTTGTCGGGCTCGGGACATGGCGGCTGACCGGCGAACAGTGTCGCGAGGCGGTCCGAACGGCGCTGGAGCTCGGCTATCGCCACCTCGACACCGCACAGGAGTACGACAATGAGCGGCAGGTCGGCGCCGCACTCCGCGACAGCGATGTCGACCGCGAGGATGTCTTCGTGACGACGAAGCTCGGGAGCGGCAATCGCGGCTACGATGAGGTGCGTCAATCGACCGAGGAGAGCCTCGCAAAACTCGGTACCTCGTACGTCGACCTGCTCTTGATCCACTGGCCGAACGTGACAACGCCGCTCCGGGAGACCCTGGCCGCGATGAACGAGTTGGTCGAGGAGGGGTCGGTTCGGCATATCGGCGTTTCGAACTTCGACATCGACCGGCTGGACCGCGCCCGTGAGTTCTCCGAGCACGGCATCCTAACCGATCAGGTCCAGTACAACCCCTACTGGTCCCAGACCGAACTGCTCGATTACTGCCGAATTCACGACATCGTCGTGACCGCCTACTCGCCGCTGGCCCACGGCGGGGTCTTGGACGACCCGGTCTTGGAGGCCGTCGGGGACCGGTACGACAAGAGCCCGGCGCAGGTCGCGATCCGTTGGCTCGTCCAGCAGCCGAACGTTGTGACCGTCCCAAAGGCGACGAGCCGAGAGCACATAGCCGCGAACCGCGACGTCTTTGATTTCGAATTGGGCGACGACGAGATGGAGCGGATCCGTCAGCCCTCGAAGACGAGGGCGGCAGCCGGCTTCGTTCGGAGCCGATTCCGGGAACTCGGCTGCCTGAACTAGTCGGACGACAGCAGTCCCACACGGGTTCACGTTGTCGTAGCGCCAACGACTGAGCAGCGATGAAAATCTACACCGGCCGCGGCGGCGAGGGGATGACCGACCCCGCAAAATATTCCGTCCCCCGGAGACGAACCCGCGGATCGAGGCGTACGTGACCGTCGGCGAGGCCAACGGACTCATCGGGCTGACGCGCCCGTCGGGCTACGACGATGTCGACGAACAACCTGGGTGGATCTAAAACCACTCCCATATCATCCAGGCCGATTTCGCGACCCCGGACACGGACCATCTCGAGTCACCGCAGATCGAGAGCCGCCGCCGGGCCGATCAACAACGCCGCCATCGCGTACCTCAAGGGCCCTCCAACGCGCTCTGCGTTTTCGCTCGCGCACCGAACGAACGCGGGGGCGTCCCCAAGGAGTCGCCGACGTACTGACACGTCGTCCGGACGCGTCGCTTCAATCGTTTTAAGCCCCGCCGGTCCCCGAAACAGGGTATGCAACGCGTAGATGTCGCCGTCGTCGGCGGGGGGCCGGCCGGCTCCTCTGCCGGCCACGCGGCCGCTCGCGAGGGGGCCGACGTCGTCGTCCTTGAGAAGGGCGTCCCCCGGGCCGACCGGGACGGCCGGGGCCCGGACTCGACCGATGCGGCGGGCATCCTCGACTATTGGGTCGACATTATGGATCTCGACGAGCCCGTCCCCGAACACGTCAAACACCGCGAACTCTCGGCGGCGGAGTTCATCGGCCCCGCTGAAACCCTGTCGTTGACCGAGACGGGAATCGACTCCACGTACCCCAACTTCGGGTTCACGATGCACCGGGCACGCTTCGACGACTGGCTGGGCGAACGGGCGCGGAACGCCGGGGCTGACTACCGGGTTGGAGCCAGCGTCGCCGACGTCGAGACGACGCTCACTGGAAGCCCCTCACACATGCTAACCCTTCGGGACGGCACCGAAATCGAGGCCGAGTACCTCATCTTGGCCGACGGCCCTCAACGAACGGTCACCGGCCGGGTTCTCGAGCGCTGGCTCCCCGAAGCGGCGATGGACCGCCTCGAAACCCGTCGGGCGAACCACATCGCGTACCAGGAGTACCGGGAGTTTCCCCCGGAGCTATTCGAAGACGATCGGATCAAGTTCTGGTGGGGGTACATGCCGGGGCACACCGCCTATCCGTGGGTATTTCCCAACGACGGGCGCGTCGCCCGGGTCGGCTTGACGATGCCGATCGACCTCGACCTCGACTCGGTCGAAAACCGCGAACGCTACCGGCTGTTACAGTCCGAGGACGACCGGATTCCACAGGGCGGCACGTACATCGAACGGCTGCTTGAAACCGTCTACCCCGGATACGATCTCGATGACTTCCCGTTGCGGACGGATCGCGGAAAGTCCGGCGGCACCGAAACGTACCCGATTTCGTCGACGCGCCCGATCGAGTCGCCGACGCGGGCGAACGTCGCAGTCGTCGGTGGCGCGATGGGCACGACGTCCGCTTTCCACGAGGGCGGTGATCACGTGGCGGTCCGGACCGGCTCGATTGCGGGGCGGCTCGCGGCGCTCGGCGCGTTGCGAGCGTACAACGCCGAGTGGCACCGGGCGATCGGCCCCGAGGTCCGCCGGAACTGTATCTTCGCGAAGATGGTCCGCGGCTACGGCCCGGACGACTGGGACCGGTTGTTCAGCCTCGTCGACACAATCGTTGACGACAATGGGATCGAGCCCCGCGAATCGATCCGTGCCGGCGTCTCGGGGGTGAAGCTGTTCACCGAATACACCCTCCGGAAGTTCGGCTACCGCAACGGCCGGTACGCGCAGGTCCTTGAGAGCGACTACGCAGTTTGAGACCGCCGACGTTCGAGTCCACCCCGATCCGATCCACACGGTCACAGACACGAAAGAGAATTATCCCCTGACGACGTATGTTTTGATGCGCACCATTAGTCCCCGACCGAGCAGCCCCTACGGGCAGCAATGACCGCTCGGAGAACCCGGGTGTGCGATACGCGTCCGGCGACGCTTTCGGCGTCGCCCGCCTCGACGGCTGAGGCCGTGGGGGCTGTGGGTCGCGCCTGCGGCGCGACCCGCCCGGCACGAGGGTTAGCCGACCGACCGTGGCACACCGCCTGGGATGAGGTCGGACGTTAGTGTTCCGGGCGTATATTACCCTTAATAATACTCTATCGAACTCATATTGATATGTACAGCCACTTCGGCCGTAGACGGACACAAAAGAGAACCCTGGAAAGCATTTAGTACATCTAATACAAGACAATACATATGCCAATTAGCGCTGATCGGTTCGAGGAGATCGATGACAGTGAGGGGCAACCGAGGCCTGAGACGAATGCCGCTACGATACTTGAATTTCTCGAAGAGAATGCTAACGAGGCGTTCACGCAGACCGAAATAGCACAGGCGACCGAAGTCAAGCGTGGCTCGGTTGGGCCGACGCTGGTACGACTTCGGGAACGCGGGCAAGTGGACCACAGAGGACGGTACTGGCGAATTAGTGATCACGATCGGAGTATCGACGCTGCAACGGCCCACGCTAGTGACGTCGCTGAAAGTCACGAAGAATCACCGTTCGAATACGACGAGTGGCAGGCGCACGCGGTCGACCCGCGTGAACAGCGTGAGTGACGCCTATCGAAGAGGGGATGTTTTCTGGGCTCCTGATCCCTTTAGACAGGGCTCGAACCCGCGACTCTGGTTAGTTTTGGCCGCAGAGCAGCTCCCGTATCCCGGCGAGGAGTACGTTTGTGCTGCACTCACGACGAGCGATCTTCCGGCAAACTACGAGGTCGGAAAAGCGTGGATTACAGGCCGAAACCCCAATAAGAAATCATACTGTTCCCCGTGGGTTATTGGAACGGTCAAACACCGTGCAGTAGCGAATCCACAGGGACGCACCACAACGGAGTTCACCGACCACATAATCGAACAGTGTAAGGCAGTTCTCGACGGATCGTGGGAACTGTCGGAATAGATTAGCGCATCCGCGCGAGTATTCTACTTATGATATTTTCACCAAGCCTACTAGTAGATTTTCGCTCGGTAGTGTTCCAGGCGTACATTTTGAGTATGCTAATAGAATTACATATATAGCTTTGGTTGTCTCCTACTGTTGAAGCAGGTTATCTCCCACTAACCCCATCCTCGCCGTATTCTCGGAAGAACAGTCGATGCTGACGAGCTTGGACTGATGTCTCACGGGAGTACAATGTGTCTGATAAGTTTGAATGTCCGTGCTGACTCGATGGAAACGCTGCTATCCCTGGAGCGTGAAACAAGATATGGGGCGCAAGAGACCGACCTGTATTCCGTGCCCGAGAGCACGTCGTGCTGACTGGTCCATGCGCGAAAGAAGCCGAGTCATGGGCGCTACAGCCCGGCTGCCGCGCGCCGCGGCAGCCGGGAAAGCCCGAATAGGTGAAGTTCTGCGTCACGCGCTGGCGTCCCGAGTCACGAGATCGCTTCCCCCAGACGCGACGACCGCTGTGTGATCGACGAGGGAGCTGCGGGCCGCCGAGGGGGCGGCCCGCAGTGGCCGGCCGCGGCCCAGCGTGAGCGACAGCTATCGCCAGACAGCGACCGCACCGCCGTGTCGTTCCCATCCGCCTGCCGGCTGGTCGGGCAGCCGTCACCGAGTCGGCGGAATCATTTTGTCGTCAGCGGTGGTTTGTTCGGCCAGCAGCGTTTCCATAGGTGAATCGCGTCAGTCTCACTCCGTTCTACTCATGTTATGCCCATTGGGGTCGGATACGGCGGTAACTCAAGCGCCGAAACAAATCCAAGGACACCCCGGATCCTCCCTGTCGATACGGACACCACGCTTGAGTGCTCGGGGTCATAACCGAGAAGGAAACTAGCAGTGGTGTATCAAACCCAGTGTTCTTACAGAACCCGTGGCTCCGATGTGACGGGCCGTGTCGCCACCCACCCGTGGCTGATGTCACTCGACAGCGGGTGTCGAGTACTGTGCAAAGCAATACCGTGCCCAGTTCGGACACCGAATCACGCCACACCGTCGTCACACGGCGACGACTCACGTACCGAGCGCGAACCGGAGTACCCGAAACGGGCGGGGAACCTTGCCCCGTTGGTGTCGGACCGCCCGGCCCCAAACGTGCGGTTGGGGAACCCTCGGCGTTGTCGGGCGAAGCCCGACTGCCTGCTGGATCTTCGATCCCGCTCTGTTTACGCCGCGGAGGATATCACAGGTACGCACGGAGGACGGTGCCGAACCCGGTGGCGCCGACCGCGAACGTGACGATGCCGCCGATACCCGTCAGCGTGAGGCCGCCGTTGATTGCCGCACCCACGACGAGCGGTGTCGTCCAGCCGCCGCCGTGGCCTACGAGACGGTCGCCAATCGCGAGGAACGCGATCGACGCGCCGACAGCCCAGATGACGTACGCGAGCAACGCGAGCACGATTGCGATGGGGATGCCGATCAGCGTGATGGCGAACACGATGATCGCGAGAAACAGCCCGATCAGTGCTGCCACGCCGTACAGGAACGAGCCGATCGGCTCGTCGAGCACCTCCGTCATCCGATCGCGCGTGTAGTCGGGGACGACGGCGATCAGTATCGCGCCAACGATGAGCGTCGTCAGAAACGCGCCGACGGCGCTGCCGAGGACCGAGGTGACCCCGCCCGGACGCGGACCGGGCATGGCGTCGGGGTTCGGTCCCATCCCAACTGGGAGGGTTGGATCCGCGGCGAGGGCGACATCGAACGCGGGGAGTAGTTCGATCACACCGAGAATGGCCCCGGACTCGTATATAAATGTACGGGGGCGATTGCGTTGGTGCCGTGGCTCATCAAGCGTGTCAACTAAAACGTGAGCGGCGGGCGACGCGTCGAATCCGTCCGGGCCGTTGGCGGCGACCGGGACGGGGCCGACCGGCAGGTCGGCTCGGCGTGCTTACTCCGTTTCGGCGCTCGTGTAGCGCCTGTAGCTCATCGCCGACCCGTCAACGATGACCGTGTCGGTCCCGTGTTGGCGTTCGTGCGGCGGGTCCTCGCCCAGCGCTTCCATGTCGACGTCGCCGTACTCGTATGGTGTGTTGGTTTGTACCATACCAGGTGTTCGGTGTTCATCCTATATAAATCCTCGTCAGACGATACCGTGGACCGCGATTGGTGCGACTATACGAGATGACACAGCGAGGTCGCTCTCTCGGAACATCCACACCCACTTCGGTGCGACTCAGCGGTCGAGTCGCACCTCCACGCCGCGCTCCGCGAGGTCCGCGGCGAACGTCTCGGCGTCGGCATCGATCGCGTCGACGGTATCATAGTGAATCGGGATGATGAGGCCGGGGTCCAGCGCCACTGCGAGGCCTGCAGCCTCGTGGCGGTCCATCGTACACGTTCCCCCGATCGGCGGACAGAAGACATCGACAGCGAGGTGTTCGTGGCCCTCGAGCACGTCCGTATCGCCGGGGCAGTACACCGAGACCCCCTCTATGGTAACGTGGAAGCCACAGCCGCGACCCTTCGGGTGATACGGGTCACCGTTCGCCCGAACGTGCGGTCCGTCGGGATCGTTGTACGCCGCAGTTGTCCGGACGATCGCGTCCCCGACGGCGATGTCGGATTCCGAGTCGACGCTCCGGACCTCGTAGGGGAGATCGGCGAAGCGTTCGACGTCGCGGTCGATCCGGTGGGTGTTGATGCCATCGAAGGCGACCACCGTGGCGTCGGGTCGGGCAACGGCTCTAATCCCGTCGGCGTCGTAGTGGTGACCGTGCGTCACGCAGACGACATCGCCGTCCGCTCCATCGTAGTCGTCCAACACCCCGTAGCGCCCCGGATCGATATAGACAGTCGTTCCCCCACTCGCCACGCGAACCGTGGCGTGGCCGAGCCATGAGAGCGCCACCCCGTCGTGTTCAATCATAGATCCCAGTATGGGGCGGACGGGCACAAAGCCGACGATCACCCGGCGAGCCGTTCGACCCGTTCGAGGCTGTCGGCGTCCTCGGGGGCTTTATCGCCACGGATGGCGATGAAGCGCGGGAACCGAAGCGCGTACCCTGACCCGTACGTCGGCGAGCGCTGGATCTCCTCGTACCCGACCTCGAAGACGACCGCCGGGTCGATCTCGACGTCGGTGCCTGATTCCGAACGGACATACGGGACGAGTCGCTCGTGGAGGCGTTCGAGTTCTTCGTCGGTGATCCCGGTCGCCACCTTGCCGATCGGCTCGAACGCCTCGCCGTCGCGGACCGAGAGCAGGAACGTCCCGAAGTTGTTCGCCCGCCGCCCCTCACCCCACTCGGCCCCTGTCACGACAAGATCGAGCGTTTCGACGTCGGGCTTGCGTTTTAGCCAGTTTTGTCCCCGGTCACCGGGCGTGTACGTCGATTCGGGGTTCTTCAGCATGATCCCCTCGTGGCCGGCCGCAAGCGCCGCCGCCTCGCGGGTCGCGATCTCGTCGGCCGACTCAGCGATCCGGAGGTCGGCGACACCGCCGTCGAGGGCCTCGTCCCCGTCGAGAAGCCTCGACAGCCGCTCGTGTCGTTTGAGAAGCGGGGCGTCGAGAAGATCGTCGCCGTCCGCGTGCAGGCAGTCGAAAGCGTAGAACTCTACCGGGACCGCCTCGCGCGCCGCCGCGATGTCGTGTTTCCGACGGAACCGACGAAGCACGTCCTGAAACGGGCGCGGGGAGCCGTCCTCGTCGACGGCGACGACCTCGCCGTCGAGGATCGCCGGCCGATCGAGCGCCCCGGCGACGGCCTCAACGACCTCTGGAAGCGCGTCGGTGACATCCTCGAGGTTTCGGGAGAACAGCAGCGTTTCCGCGCCGTCGTGGTGGAGTTGCACCCGTGCGCCGTCGAACTTCGCCTCGACCGCGACGCGATCCCACGCCTCGATCGCTTCGACGGCGCTTCCGGCCTGTGCCAACATTGCTTCGACCGGCCGTCCGACGACCAACCGGACATCATCCAACCCCGCTTCGCCGCTCTCGCGCGCCGTCTTGGCGACAAGTCCGGCGTCATTCGACACCTGCATCGCCCGTTCGACGGCGTCCGGCGGGACGCCGAATGCAGCCGCGATCGCGTCTCGGGCCGCCCCCTCGCCGACGCCGATCCGCATGTTCCCCAACACGAGTCGGGCGAGAAACCGGGCTTCAATCGGCTCGGCCCGGTTGAACAGCCCGAACAGCGTCTCGATCTTCGTGTCGGTGCTCCCCGCGCCCGCGGCGTCGGCGAGCGCCCGAAGATCAACGTCAACGCCGGCGACGGTAAGCCCGCTGTCGTCGCCGCCCCCGAACGATCCCAGGCCCCGCTGCCCCCCGAGATCTAACCCCTCGGCGACTGCACCGATCTCACCCACCTCGGCTAACCGCGCTTCGATGTCAGCAGCCGTGACGTTCGGGCTCGCCGCCCTCGCGAGCGCCTCGTGACAGAGCGCCGGCCCGATATCGAGTTTCGTCGGGTCGTGAGCGGGAAACACCCGACCCTGGACGAACCGGGTCACGACAGCGAGATCATCGCCGGCGTCGGCGAACGCCTCGGCGACGAGATCAACGGTGTCGGTATCGGCGGACACCGACTCGATCTCCGCGGCGCGGGCAGCGAACTCGGCGAACTGCATTGGTATGACTACTGGATACTGACCGATCGCGATTAAAAGATCCGAAGTTGTCGGGTGTGTCGAGCCTTACAGGACGTCGTCGAAGTCGTTGTGACCGTTGATTTCGACGCCCTCGTCGGTGATCGTCGCGAGGTAGACGCCGTTACCGGAGCCGGTATCGCGCTCAACAGCGGCCTTGATCGCGGAGGCGGCGACGCGTTTGGCCTCGTCGTTCGTCATGTCGTCCTCGTAGCCCTCTTCGAGGGTTCCGTGCGCGACCATGAGACCAGACCCGGTAACCGTGTAATCGTCGGCCATGACGCCGCCGGCGGGGTCGATCGAGTAGACGTGGTGGCCCTCCTCGTCGACGCCGCCCAGGATCGGGTTGATCGCGAAGAACGGCCCGCCGCGGGCGAAGTTCCCGGCCAGCGTCGCAAGGGCACTGATCGAGATGTCCTCGCCGCGTCGCGCCTCGTAGAGGTCGACCTCGGCCCGGAGCGACCGGATGAACGACTGGGCACCGCCGACGCTCCCGACGAGCGTCAACGCGGCGGTGGGGTGGATCTGTTCGACCTTCTGGACGTTCTTGTTGGAAACGAAGCGGCCGCCCAGCGAGGCGCGCATGTCGGTCGCGATGACGACGCCCTCGGCGGTCGAGATACCGATCGTCGTCGTTCCGGTCTTGTTGACGTTCTCGAGGTCTTCGGCCGAGAGGTCGTTCGAGGGAACGTCGCCAAGTTCGGGCTCGTACGGCGAGAGCGTGTGATTCTGTCCGGTACGCGGCAGGGAGGAATCCGGTTGACGCATTACATTGTAGTACATCCCGACGCTGATAAAAGCTTCCGGTTACCGATGTTCGAGCGCAACGGCGCGGCCGGGACACGGGTGAGATCAGCTGTCCGCCAGCCGCCGGTGGGTCGAGCCGAGTCGGTCGATGAGCCGGCCGATGGGGAGGCGGATTCCGGCGCGTTTGGCGGCGAGCACGACCGGCAGGAGCGCGATACCGAGGACGATACTGAACTGGTACAGAGCGAACACTGCGGCCCGGTGCGGGCTAGGTGCCATCGTACCGCGAGGCCAACGGCCATCAGTATATATATCTTCTGCCCCACCGCCCCAGTCAACTATATAAGCCGGCTCCGTAGCGTATTTAACGGCATTTTTGCGTTTCGCCCGACGGACCGGCGGTCCCCTGGGTTATGATCCAGCGAGCGACGGATAACGCGGGTAGGTGCCGGCGGCGGCTGCGATGTGAGTGGGGGGCAAACGTGCCAGACGGGAAACAATAGGGCTATCCGTCGGGCGACGCTTCGATGGAATATGACAAACTATATCGTCGCGATGGAGGCTGCGTGGCTGGTTCGTGACGTTGGGGCGATTGACGATGCGATCGGCGTCGCAGTCAGTGAGGCCGGACGGCGGCTCAACGAGGCCGACATGGACTACGTGGAGGTTGAGGTCGGTTCGACGCCGTGTCCGGCCTGCGGGGAGCCGTTCGACTCGGCGTTCATCGCTGCCGACACGGCGCTCGTCGGGTTGGGACTCGAGATGAAGGTGTTCAACGCCGACAGCGAACAGCACGCCTCGCGGATCGCGAAAAGCGAAATCGGCGGCGCGTTGCGGGATATCCCGCTCTCGATCATCGACACGTTCGAGACTGGCGACGGAGAGGAAGAGGACTGATACTGCCAGCGGTGCCGTTGTCCGGGGCTCTGCTCCTGTGCACCTTTGTCTCGAGTCCGCGAGTAGTAGCTCATGAGACGTGGGCCGCAACGTCCGCCTCGGTGATGATACCGCGCAGTTGGCCGTCCTCAACGACCATCACCGCGTCCTGATGGTTGAGGTGGCCGTTAACCTCGTCTAGCGTCGCGTCGGGTTCGACGGTCGTAATCGCCTCCCGCATCGCCTCGGCGACCGGCAACTCGCCAGCGTTGTCCGGATCGAGTTGCCGGATGTCCGAGTTCGAGATTATTCCCTGTGGCCGCCCGTCGCGGACGACCGGCAGTTGTGAGTACCCTTGCTTGACCATCACGTCGATCGCCTCCCGAACGCTGTCGTCCGGCGCTACGTTGACGACGCCCTCGTGCATGATGTCGCCGGCATGCATCACCGCGCTCTCGGCCTCGTCAAGGGCGGTAACGATGCGTCGAAGCGTCGAGAGCCGCGGGTCGACGTCCCCGCCTTCGATGCGCGCGATCAGCGGCTGAGAGACGTCGGCCCGATCGGCGAGTTCGCTCTGTGTCAGGTCTAAATCCGTCCGACGGTCCTTGAGATCGGCGGGCGTGGGCAGATCCATACTCATGCGGTCAATTACCTGCAGTTATACAAAAGTCTTCTCCCGGGGCCGGACATAAATACTGTGACGACGTAGCCCCACGTGAGTGACTGGAACGAACGGCCGGGCGGTCGTGGCGAAACGCGCCGACGACGGCTACCCGGACACGGCGGAGATACGCGACCTCGCCCGCGCGGCCGGCTACACGGTCGTCGGCGAGGTCACACAGACGCGGACCGAGGACCCCGCGCTCTGTCTCGGGGAGGGAAAAGTCGCCGAACTCGCGACGCTCGTCGCCGAGACCGACGCGACGATAGTGGTCTTCGACAACCGCCTCGGGCCGTATCAGACGTACAACCTCGGGAACGAACTCCCCGAGGGTATCGAGGTGATCGACCGGTTCAAACTTATTCTCGATATCTTCGGCCAGCGCGCCCAGACAAAAAAAGCCCAACTGCAGGTCGAACTCGCCGAACTCCGGTATGAGTTGCCGCGCGCCGAGGCGAAGGCATCGCTCGCAAAGCGCGACGAGCGGCCGGGGTTCATGGGCCTCGGCGAATACGACGAGTCCCGCGAGCGCGACATCAAAGCGCAGATCAGCCGGATCAACGACGAGCTAGAACGCATTGAGCGAACTGAGGCCCACCGCCGCGAGCAGCGCCGCGAGTCGGGCTTTGATCTCGTCGCTTTGGCCGGGTACACGAACGCCGGGAAGTCGACGCTGTTGCGCCGGTTGGCGAGCGATCTCGACATAGACGAGAACGAAGGGCTGCACCCGGACTTGGACGCAACCGCCGAATCGGAGAACCGTCTCTTTACGACGCTCGGGACGACCACTCGCCGGGCGGAGTTCGACCGACGGGACGTGTTGGTGACCGACACCGTCGGGTTCATCTCCGATCTCCCCCACTGGCTCGTCGAGTCATTCCGGTCGACGCTCTCGGAGGTGTACCGGGCCGATCTGGTGTTGCTCGTCGTCGATGCCTCCGACCCCGTCGAGGAGATCCGCGAGAAACTCGTCACATGTCACGACACGCTTTACGAGCGCAACGAGGCTCCGATCGTCACCGTTCTGAACAAAGCCGACCTCGTTGACGACGAGGAGCTGGATGAAAAACGCGACGCCCTCGCAGCACTCGCGGAGGACCCGGTGGTTGTGAGCGCAAAAACGGGGACGAACATCGACGACCTGCGCGCTCGCATCGACGCGGAGTTGCCCGCCTGGCGGCACGAACGACTCGTCATCCCGATGACTGACGAGACGATGAGCCTCGTGTCGTGGGTTCACGACCACGCTCACGTCGAGTCGGTCGACTACGGTGATGATGTCACGATCGAGTTCGAGGCCCGCCCGGCGATCATCGAGAAGGCGCGCTCGAAGGCCGGAGAGTTGCCGACGCCGGCGCTCGAGTAGCAACCGTCGACACCGACCTACAGAACGCGTTTTTCTTTCGAGACGACCTCCACGTCGTTGATCCGTGTGCCGGGATACTGCCCTTCGGCGTCCTTCTCGGCGGCCTTCACCATGTCCCAGATCACGTTCAACCCGGTTGTAACGCCTTCCAAGGCTTCCATCTCACATCCCGTCTTGCCCGTTGTCTCGACGGCGACGGACAACGCGATGTCGGCCTCGCTGACATCGAACGTCGTCTCGACGTTCGTGATCGGGATCTGGTGGCACATCGGGATCGTCTCCCACGTGTGTTTGACCGCATCGATCGCGCCAACGCGGGCGACCGCGAGTACATCTCCCTTTTCGAGTTCGTTCGCTCGGATCGATTCGATCGTCGAGGGGTCGAGCTTGATCCGTCCGCTGGCCACCGCCCGGCGTGCGCTGTCGGGTTTGTCGCCGACATCGACCATCTGTGCGTCCCCCTCCTCGGTAACGTGCGTGAGGTCCGATCCGTCGCTCATACCTGCGTGTATCGCCGCAAGCGCGAAGAATCCACCGACGGCACAATCCGCTCAGTTCACGCTGTCGTGCCAACACGCCGCCGGCACGGCCTCGAGGAGGTCGGTCGCGACCAACCCGTAGCCGCACTCTTCGACGACGATATCGCCGGCCCGGCCATTGAGGTATGCGCCGAGAGCCGCCGCGTGAATTGATCGGAGGGGACACGCCATCGCACCCGTCACGCCAGCGAGCACGTCCCCGGTACCGCCGACGGTCATTCCGGGATTGCCCGTCCGGTTGACCCGGGTCCGGTCGCCGTCGGAGATCACGTCGACCGCGCCCTTTACGAGAAGTGTGACCCCAAGATCGGCCGCAAAGTCGGCAACGAGCGCGGCGCGCTCGTCGGGATCGGCGGCGGTCGTCCCGCCCATCGCCTCGAGTTCCCCCTGGTGTGGCGTGCAGACGAGCGTCGCCTCGGTGTCGACCTCCGGGACAGCCTGTAAAGCGTCGGCGTCGACGACGGCAGTCCCATCGAACGCAGCGAGGAACGACGCGGCCGCCTCAAGCGACGCGTCGGCGTCCCCGAGTCCGGGGCCGAACACGACACAATCCATGCCCGAAGCGGCCTCGAGCAGATCCGGCACGTTCGGCGGCGCGATCCGGTCGCCGGGCTGCGGGCGGACGATCAGGTTCTCGCTGTAGCTCTGTACCCCGCTCGCGACCAGTTCCGGGCAAGCGACGTACGCGAGGTCCGCACCTGCCCGGAGGGCCGCCTGCGCGGCGAGGGCGGGCGCGCCGGTGTAAGGGCCGCCCCCGATCACGAGAACACGGCCGAAATCGCCCTTATGTGCCGTTGGGTCGCGGGAGAGTCGGAGTAGGTCGCCCCGATGGACCACCCGCTCTGCGGCCGCCGGGATGCCGATATCGGCGACGGTTACGCTGGCGTCGACCGATTCGAGCCCGGGCTTGCCGTCGTGGAAGGTAATAATCCGATCGGCTTCCACCGCAGGCCCCTCGCTGTCGCCGGTGTCAGCGTCGACTCCCGAGGGGACATCGACGGCGACAACCGTCGCGTCGGCGGCGTTGACCGCTTCCACGGCGGTTGCCTCGGGCTCTCTAAGCGCGCCCGTCACGCCGGTGCCGAGCATCGCGTCCACGATCACGTCGGGATCGCCAAGCTCAAGCGACCGCGAGTCCCCGACTCGCCGCGTGTCGACGCCGGCCAACTGGAGCGCCTTCCAGTTCTCCCGCGCGATGTCGGTCGTGATCGTCTCCGGGCGGCCGAGGAGATGGACGCTGACCTCGTATCCGGAGAGGAACCGCGCTGCGACGAACGCATCGCCACCGTTGTTGCCCCGTCCACAGACCAGCGTGACCGATGTCCCGGGGTCGGCTACCTCGCGGACGACGTGCGCGACGGCGTTGCCCGAGGACTCCATCAATTGCTTGCGTGGCACACCGAGTGCCTCGGCGTTCGCGTCCACGACGGCCATCTCCGTGCTTGAAATCATACGTCGGTCTTCACGCCGGATCGAACTAATCGTTGTGGCGACGCGTCGGCGCACGCGGCACCCAGGGTCGATCGCCTACTGTCTGATCTCGAACGCCTCGAGTCCGGTCGGATCACCGTACTCGATCTCGACATCGTCGACGCGAGCCTTCGGACTGCCGGTGTGACACCACTCGACCATCGACTCGACGGCCTCCTCTGTCCCCTCAAAAACGGCTTCGACGCGGCCGTCATCGAGATTCCGCACCCAACCGCCAACGCCGCGTTCAAGGGCTGTCTCGCGCGTCGTTGCGCGGTAGTACACTCCCTGGACGCGTCCCGAGACGAAGACGTGTGCGCGGATCCGATCGTCCATGTCGGCTCTCGGGCGGTTCAAGACAAAAATCCGGCGACAGCCCGGATGGGGCTGCGTAGCAGCCTGTGCGGACTACACTTACTGTGATTGCGCCTCGTCCTCAACCGATCCGGCCTCATCCTCGTACTCTCGGGCCATCTCCAGTACGTCCTCGACCGGATCCTCGAACGCATCGGCCCGCGAGGACAGGTTCTCTTCGAGGTCCCCCATGTCATCGACCGTGTCGTCGAGTTCGTCGCTGGCTCTGTCGGCCGTGTTTTCGGCGGAGTCGTAGTCCCCGTCGTCGATATCGTCCTGAGCGTCCTCAAGTTGCGTGTGTTGGGAGTAAATCGTCGATAGCGCCCCTTCGAGCCGTTCCAACGCGTCGAGTTCACTCTCGAACTGACGCTGTTTTTGTTCGTACTCGTCGGTCCCGATCGCGTCGATAGCCTCCGTGGTCCCCGAATCGACGTTTGAGATGGCTTCGAACGGGTCGGTGGCGTTCTCGACGGCCTCTTCAATCGCGTCGAGTTCGGACTCGATCGTGTCCTCATCGTCGCTATCGTCTATCGCATCGTAGGCGTTGAGAACGGCGTCACGGCCGTCGATCAACCACGCCTGCAGATCCGTCGCCTGCGTTAAATATTGGTGTACCTCGCGCAGCGACTCGACGGTTTCAGTTTGTTCTGTCGTCGTTGCTGCTCGCCCCGCATCGCTGATCGCAGTTTGCGCATCGGAGAGTTTCAACAGTACGGCCCGGGCATCGAAGCCGGTTGTCTCGGCCGAGACGTCGAGCATATCGGCCGACACCCCATCCGTATAAATATATACGGCTTCCTGGAGCTGGTTTTGCGCCTCGACGATCGCGTCATCCCCCGCCCTCCGTTCCGATTCGGACGGGCCGGGGTCCGGCGTGTCAGTCGGCTCCGGGGTCGGTGTCGACTCCGGCGTGTCGGTCGGCTCCGGCGTGTCGGTCGGTTCGTCGGATTGACCCTGCGTCGTCCCGAAACATCCCGCTGTTAGTGGGGCGATGGCTGCTAGGAGGGCTCGTCGTTTCACGCGCGATAAATTTCGCTTTGTTCCAATAAATCTATGGTTTGTGTCTGACGCCTGTCTGACTGTATGCCGAACTTTAGGCCTTCTTTGGCCTCAATACGCATTACAGTCATATATTATATAAATTATATTATAAAAATCTAAAAGTGCCAACTACATCAAAAGGTGGTATGGCCTCGCAGCTAGGTTCGAACCAAACCAAACTCCCGACCGCCCGACACTGGCATCCCGTCGTTCCAGCCTTCGTTTTCGTCCTCGCCACGTACGTGTTCAACCTCGGATTAAACACTGTCCTGTTTCGGTTACAGCCCGTCCTCCCGGGTGTACCCCAACAGCCGATCGTTGCCACTCCGCTTACCCTGTTGGGCGCTGGAGCACTACTGGGTATAAGTGGTGTCGCGATGACGTACAGCCTCCTGTTGTTCGTCCACACAGCGAGCGAACGCGTCAGCCCCACCTCGAACGTCCCCTCGTCCGCCGTGGGGGTCGGACAGTTCGCCCGCGCCACGGGCGTCGTTATCGTCGGCAGCATCGCGACCGCGCTCGGTTTCGCACTGCTCGTCGTCCCCGGCCTCGTCGTGCTCGCTCACCTTCCGTTCGTACTCATCGCGATCGTGCTTGAGGACCAGCCGATCGCGGAAGCCGTCAAGACGGGCCACACTCGGGTCCGAACCAACCTCGTTCCCGTTGCCACTGCGACCATCCTCACAACGCTTGGCCTCGCCGCGGTGACCGCGTTTGGCGTCTACACTTCGCTCGTTCCGCCAGCGATCGAAGTCGGTGCCGGCGCGACCGGTACCGCGCTCGTCCTCCTCGCCGGCGTGTACGTGTTTACGTCGTTGTATCAGCGGAGTCCCCGACGACGCCAGGGAATATAGACGCCGGCCGAGCGCCCCGGCACCTACCCGGATAGCTCTCTGAAACACACGCAGTCCGCAAGGAGGGGTATCCCGTCGGCCGCCTGGGACGAATACACATCGTCCGCCGAAGCGACACCTCTCGGTTCCGATCGTTGAACCAGTCAGGTAGCGCCGCCCTCGCCGGTCCGGAGATGATGGAAGACGTAGGTCTGGGTGTATCCCGCGTACGTGCCGCCGAACTGCGCCCGGATCGCCCGTGACGTCTCGACGTAGTTGCCCCGCTCACAGTCCGGGTAGTGCTCCTCGACCGCGGTCCGTATCCACGTATCTAGCGGCACCGCTTCCAGATATCCGAGCGAGAACAGGAGAACGCAGTCGGCGACCTTCTCACCGACACCGACGAAGCGGGTTAGTGATTCGCGAGCGTCCTCGTACTCGAGGCCGAGGGCGTCCTCGGGGTGTGCCTCGCCCTCGGCGACCATCTCGGCAGTTCGCCGGACGTACGGTGCCCGATACCCCAACGAAAGCTCGCGGAGTTCGTCCTCCGTCGCCGCCGCCAGCGCCGATGGCGTCGGGGCGGCGTGGTATGTCGTTCCGTCTAACGTAACCGTTTCGCCGTACGTTTCTGCGAGGGCGGTCTGCATCCCGTGGATCCGCGCGACGCGCATCTGCGCCGAGCAGATAAACGAGATCAGGCTACCGAACGGGGGGTCGCGGACGAGCCGCATCCCACGGTGAGCGTCGTAGGCCCGGTCGATAAGGGGATCCGAGGGCATCGCTTCGGCGATCGAATCCAGATCGTCGTCCAGCCGCAGAAGGTGTTCGAGTCGGTCAGCGGCGTTCTCCGTGGACGATACCCATTCGAGGCGGCCGTCGATCTGCCGGACGCGAAGCACCTCCGGTTCGTTCGTTGTGGTCGCCGTTCCGGGAAGCACCGTGTAGTACCACGGCGATCCCTCGGTCTTGCCGTCATAGATCCGGCCATCGTCGCGTCGCCACAGATACGACTGGCCGCTCTCCAACGTCGTGGTAAGATCGAATCCGCCGTCGAACGCCTCGATCGGGCGGCTGCCGGTTTCCATATTCGCCGTACGCGCCGGGACAGACTCGGGGGTTCGGGTCGCGGCCGGATTCGCCCGTGCCAGAGGCCGAACCTTCTTGTCGTATGGGACACGATACCGTGATATGGACTGCCGAGTTGTCGTTGAAGCCGCGGTCCCCGTGTACGACGTCGAAACGGCCGACGAGGCGGTTCGCATCGCCATCTCCAAGACCGGCGAGATGCTGAACCCTGATCTCAACTACGTCGAGATAGATATGGGGTCCCAGACGTGTTCGGACTGCGGAGCGTCCCACACTCCAGCGTTTATCGCCGCCGACGAGGGGCTCGTCGCTCTCGAGCTTGAAATGACGGTATTCAACGTCGAACACGACGAGCACGCCGCCCGGATCGCCCGCAAGGAGATCGGCCAACGACTCGAGAACATCCCGCTCGAAATCATCGAGGTCGAGCAGCTCGAAGAGGACGACGGAGACGCCGACGAGGAGGACGCGTCGACGGAGGGTGAAGGTGGAACTGGTGACGATGCCGATGCCTCGAGCGACGATGAGGACGTGCTCCCGGAGTTCGACGAACTGCTTGACGAGTGACGCCCGTCCGCCCGCGGTCGCCACGCCCTGGGGCGCGCCGCCCTTGGCGGCGAACTGCGCAGGCGTCTCAACGAGGCCACGGCTGTCGAGGTTGATTCGAATCCGCGAGAACTGTATCGTCGGCCGTTCAGTCAGCGGTCGCCGAGACAGCGGGTTCGACTTCGTGCTCCATTTCCTCGGTAATGCCGTCAGCGAGGGCGAAGACGGCCGCCTTGTGGTCTGTCTTCGATTTGTGGATCGATGTCGGTCGGACACCAAGTTCGGTGTACTCGGTGTGTTCAACGGTGCACTCTGCCATCTGCTCGTAGTGGTTGCATACCTCTGCAAGCAGGCCGTGGAGATGAATGAGCTCCTGCTTCTTCATAGTCGTATTCGGGTAGCGACTCAGGGTATATAGTAGTATCCTGAGACAAGTTAACACGTTTCTACGGGCCTGACGCCGCTGGATTCGGCGGATTCCGGGATGACCCCCACGCCGGGGCAATGATCCGTGCGGTCCGAAGCCGATCACCGTCGGCCGACTAGACGTGGAGGGGCGGCAATCGGGGCCAGTTCCGGGCTGAAGACTTTTTTCATTCGAGTGCTCACGATGGGTATGGAGTACGAAGAGGGACTCGACCGCGCGCTCGAGACGACACCGGACATCGAGGAAGCGGCGGATCGGCTCTCGCTCCCCGACCCCGAAGTGCGTCAGGAGGGGACGGAGACGATATACGAAAACTTTCAGCCAACACTCGACGTTCTCGATCGGGCGGGCGAGCACGTCATGAAACATCTTCAGACCGAACTCGGAACGAGCGCCCACATCGACGAGCGGGGGCGACTCAGACTGACCGGGGCGTTCCGAGCCGACCGCGTTCGGGAGGCGATGGAAGCGTACGTCGAGCGGTACGTTCGCTGTCCGGAGTGTGGCCTCCCGGACACCCGCATCGAAACCGAGCGTGGGGCGGAGATACTCAGGTGTACGGCCTGCGGCGCCCGCTCCTCGACGGGCGGGGAGTGAATGCGAATCGATTCAATCGTTCTCTCGTCGCCGCTTCGTCGGTTTGTCCGCTGGGACGTACGTCCGGCCGACGCTACCGCCGCCGACCAGTTCGCGGAGCGAGAGTTGTCGTTCGACGCCGTCCTCTCGCGTTGACTCGACGCGTCGCTCGGTCGTTTGGAAGTAGTTGACGACGGTAACGAGGACGACGCCGCCGATGGTATTGCCGAGAAGAACGGGGAGAACAAAGCCGACGAGGCCCGGTAAAAGCGCCGCTTCGCCGAGGAAGACGAGGTACATGAGTTCGGTAAAGGAGACGACGACGTGGAAGAGATCAGCAAGCGGGATCAAAAGAAAGGCGATATAAACGAGGAAGAACCGCGAGATCGTATCACGAGCGGCGAAATCCAGCCAAACGACGCCGGCGACAATCACACCCGCGAAGCCGGCCTTGAAGAACAGATCCCAAAAGCCCGTTTCGACGCCCTTCTGTGAGATATCGATCGCAGCCGCCGCCGCTTCCGGCGAAAAGACACCGGTGTAGGCGAGTATCAACGCCCCGAACAACCCGCCCGCGAAGTTTCCGATCGCGACGACGACCCAAGTCCGCAACAGCGCCGGGATGCTCGCCAGCCGCTCTAGAACGAGCGCGACGGGTGGAAGCGTGTTTTCCGTGTAGAGCTGATAGCCGCCCAAGATGATGTATATAAACCCGATCGGGTACAGCATCACCGAGAGCACCGGGTCGTCGACCTTGGCAGTCATCGACGAGTAGATCAGAAAGGTAAGCGTGATCGCGAACCCCGCGGCCAGTGCGCTGAAAAACAGCTCCCGCGTTCCGGTGTCGATTTCCTCGTCGGCGGCGGCGATAATGCGCTGGAACACCTCGTCGGTCTCGAAGCGGTCACGGACGACCTCCCCGACGGCGGGCGCACCGCTCCTAGAGCGCTCGACAGCGTCTCTGAGGGACTCCTCGTTGTCCCGTGGGTCGTCGTCCATTGGAGTAGTCGCCAGTTCAAACTCGGGGGTAAAAAACACCGACCATCGACGGCGCGAACCGCGCTGTATTTTACTCGGGCGACGTGTGGGTGGTGTATGGCGATCGAAACCCTCCTCGTTGCGATCGGCCCGAACGACGACGCCCGGACGGACGAGCTGACCGAAGCGGTCATGGATGTCGCCGACCCGACTGACGCGAGCGTCGTCCTCCTGCACGTCTTCAGCGAGGCAGCCTACCGGACGGGAATCGAAGAGGCCGGGTTCGACCTAGAGGACCCACCGTCTCCGGGGGAACTCGCCTCACGGCTCGAAGGGGTCGACACCGTCGCGGCGGCGCTCGAGACAGCCGATCTCGGCTGCGACATCGTGGGTGAGGTCGGAGATAAAAGGGAGACCATACTGCGGGTTGCGGCCGAGACCGACGCTGATCTGTTGTGCGCCTCTGGGCGGAAGCGGTCGCCGACGGGTAAGGCGGTCTTCGGCAGCACGGTCCACAAGCTCATGACGGACTCGCCCTGCCCGGTGCTGTTCGTCCGGGAGGGCGTGTATGCCGACGGCGAGACGGCCGACT
>NZ_JBKEGK010000013.1:0-25863 GCF_046710025.1 Natronomonas sp.
CGGGAAACTCGATAAGAAACGTCTCCGTGAACCGTACTGGGACTCCGAATCACGAGAGGTCAGTTGAACGATGCCCTCGAAGATCGATCACGTCGGCATTCTTGTCGACGATATCGCCAGCAACGCGGAACTGTTCGAACACCTTGGCCTCAAAGTCGGGGCCATCGAGCGGGTTCCGGAGTACGCCGTCGAAATCGCGTTTATAAGGGTTGGAGAAAGCCTCGTCGAGCTTGTGGAACCGGTCGACGGCGGTGGGCGTATTATGTCCGATCTCGAACGGGCGGACGGCACAGCACTATTGCACCACGTCGCGTTCCGGGTGGACGACATCGGGGCGGAACTGACAGCGTTGCGTCGTAACGGAGTCGCACTCGCCGATGCCGAACCACGGTCCGGCGCGGGCGGTGCACGCGTCGCATTCCTCGACCGAGAGGGGGCCAACGGCATCCGTATCGAGCTCGTGGAACGTGATGCGGATGTCGCACTCGATCACTAACACTAACGGGGGCCGCCTGGTGCACATGCGGGTATAAAGAGAAGACATATACCGGTCCCGTTTGGGCCAATACTTAATGCGATGATCCGGTTTTGATACTATCGCTAGTACATACACACTAATATAAAAATAAACGCGGGCGGCGTAGGTGTAGTATCCTGACAAAGAAAAATTAAAAGATACGAACAGATACGAGGTACGCAGTGGAGGTGACTGGATCAACGTGAGGTTGGAACTATGCAGTAGCTGGGCCAATACATGCTTAGAATCAAATTCCAGATACGCTCTGCAGGAATCGCTTCGAAGCTGTTCGCCATTGATGAGCAGGTTATCTCTGTCGAAATCGATAATGCACTGCCGGTTACCGAAGGTGAGGTCTTTCTTTCGTTGACCGTGGGATTCCACGCCGATATCTCGAAGGAGTCTCTTTCTAATCAGTTACCGAATATACAGATTATAGATATGTCAGAGGCGAACGTAACTCCCCATACGTACTATCTCAGTGTGCTGGCTGATCTTTCGGATGTGTCAGTTCTATCGCTGTTAACCGAAAATAAGGCCATCCCCCACACGATTGTCGGTACAGATTCGCATCTCGACGTGGTTGCGTCGGTGCGGGACTGGACCCATCTCAAGGAGGTGGCGGCGACCATCGAGGACAACCATGGCTCTCTCGAATTGGTCGGGACAACCCAAACAGAGAGCATCGGGTTTCCACTCGGCAGCAACAAAGTCAAACAGAGTATTTCCGGCAAGCTATCCGACAACCAACTGGAGGTACTGGAAACCGCATACCGGTTGGGATACTTCAAGGTGCCACAGGAGGTGACCGCCGAGGAGATCGCAGAGGAACTGGATATCAGTAGATCAACGTTAAGCGAACGGCTCCGCCGGGTCGAGCACAGTTTCTGTGCGTTGCTGTTTGGGCCACAAGAATGACCACTATCATCATCATTAAATCGGCTGATCAACGATCCGCCGTTACAGAAGCTCTTGACTCGGTTGTCGATGCGGAGGGGCCCGTCTACTTTTTACGCCTACCGCCGGTTCGCTGTCTTGGCCCGCTGGTTCAGGATTTAAACCCGATGATCGAGCACGGTGTCACGTACAGTATTGAATGTCTTCCGGAGAGAGACGACGTCTCGGGTCTCGTCGAATTTGCGATCGAAGTCGATGCAGACAACATATGCATCGGAATCACCAGCAGAACGATGACCGGTAAGGCCCAAATCGACGAACTGATGGAGTCTATTCTACTCCACGAACGGCTTTCGGGCGACATCATCGTCGGTGACCATCTCATCGTTCTGGAGGAACTCGAATATGAAATGTGACTGTCGAGCCGTCTCTGCCACGAGCGGAACGTGGCGATCGACTCCGGATCCCCCGAACAGCGAGTCCCAATCATGAGCCAGACAGATCAAAACAAAGCTGAAGAACGCCGAACGGAGGTACAATACGAACAACGCATCGTGAGCGAGAAGAGACAGCAGAACCGAGGCATCGGCTGGAACGGAAAGACGCTCCGGGAGCAGTTGGCCGTACTGGAGGATAAGACGGAGGCGACGGGAAATTACGCCGGTCTGTCGAAGTTGTCGTTGAAAGCAGACGATCCGATACGCTACGAGCAGCTGTATTCGCGGCTCCGTGCCGATCTCGTCTCCGCCCGAGAGATATCGAAAGAGGTCTCCGCAACGCCGATCGTCGAACAGGAGGGCGAACTCTGTTATGGGCTGTTCACACCAGAGGGCGACTCGATCGCCGTCTCAACTGGCATCATCGTGCACGTCCACACAATGAGTGAGGCGATCAAGTTCATGATCAATCACGATTACGAGGAGAGTCCCGGAATCGAACCCGGGGACATCTTTGTGAACAACGATCCCCACGTCGGTGACGTTCATCCGTGCGATCTGATGACGCTTATTCCGATCTTCCAAGAGGGTGAACTCGTCGCGTGGGCCGGCGGCGTCAACCACGTCATCGACACGGGGGCGGTCGGTCCCGGAAGCATGAACGTCTCCCAAGCGTCGCGGTTCGGTGACGGTGCCTACTACACGGCCCGGAAAGTCGGAGAGGATTTCGAGCTGTACAACTCCTGGAGAAAGGAGTATCCGGCGAAGACACGGACGCCGAATTTCCTGAAACTCGACGAACGGACCAGAATAACCGGCTGTTTGATGATCCGGGACTCGGTCAAAGAGCTCATCGCCAGAACGGGGGTCGAGACGTTCAAACAGCTGTCGCGAGAGGCGATCGAGGATGGCCGCCGGGGCTTTCGGAGTCGTATCAAGCGGACGATGCTGCCGGGAACGTATCGCGGTGCATCGTTCGTCGACGCACTGTACGAGGGGCAAAAGAACGTCACGCGCGACTACGCGGACGAGAATCACATTATGCACGCCCCCTCGGAGCTGCACATCCGGGGGGATGGCTCATTTCAGGTGTCGTTCGAGGGGGCGAACAAGTGGGGTTGGCATCCGTTCAACTGTACGCCCGCTGCCATCCAGGGCGGCATTTGGGTGATGCTCACGCAAACTGTTATTCCAAACGAACTGGTGAACGACGGGGCCTACTACGCCTGCGACTTTCACTTGCCGGTCGGATCGTGGGCGAACACACAGAACACGGAAACCGCTCACGCGTACGCGTGGCACTTTCTCGTGTCCGCGTGGGCCCCGCTCTGGCAACACCTCTCACGGGGATATTATGCCCGTGGCTTCTGGGAGGAGATCAACGCGGGGAACGCCAACACCTCGAACTGGCTGCAGGGTGGCGGCATCGACCAGTTCGACAAACTCCACGCCGTCAACTCCTTCGAAGCCGCTTGCGAAGGTGTTGGGGCGCGCTACGTCGAGGACGGCGAACCCCATGCCGCCGCCATCTGGAACCCCGAAGGCGATATGGGGGATGCAGAGGCCTGGGAACGAGTCGAACCGCTGCCGTTCTTGGGCCGGGCGGTCAAGCCCAACACGGGCGGTGCCGGCCGTCGAGCCGGCGGTGCCGGCTTCGAGTCGATGCGGACGGTCAGGGATGTGAGTCGATGGCTACTCTATGAGATGGGTAACGGATATATGACAAGCGACGGCGGGCTCTTCGGCGGCTACCCCGCCGCCTCCGGCTACATCCTCAACGCTCAAGACACCGATCTCAAGGAACGCTTCGAGAACGGCGAGGACTACCCCCAACACGACCTCGATCCGGAAAGCGGCGGCTTCGAATCCAAGATCGACGGCGACGTTACTCGCCGACCCGAGGGGATCAGCACGCCGAAAGAGTTCACTGATTACGACATGTACCTGAATTACCTCCGCGGTGGGTCTGGGTTGGGCGACCCACTGGAGCGGGATCCGGAGGACGTGCTTTCCGATATCCACGACGGGTACGTGCTGCCTCGACACGCCGAAGATGCCTACGGCGTAGTCGTTGAAAAAGTCGAAGTCGGGGCGAAACACAACTCAGCGGTCCAAGGCGAGTGGGAACTCGACGAAGACGCGACCGAACGATTACGCGAGCGACGGATGGGGGAACGGGCGGAGAAGGCCCAACCGGTTTCGGAGTGGTACGACGAACAGCGCGACCGCATCAGAGCCGAGGAGAACCTGATCGATGACGTAAAAAAGACCTACGGGAGCAGTATGCGCATGAGCGAGCAGTTCGCGAGGTTTTTCCGTGAGTTCTGGGACCTGCCGGACGATTTCAACTTCGACCTCAGCGAACAGGCACAGCGCTCGCTCGATAATCGGTTCGACTCCGGTTGTCGGCCGATGTGGGACAACGCCACGCGGAAGCAAAAAACGTGGCTTGATATTGATGAGGAGCCCTATGTGCCGTACACGTGGACGGCCGAACGGTCGATCAGGGATCTTCACGGCCCTGAATCGACGTTCTCGGGGCGCGAACGGGCGACCGATGACGACTAAACGTTGTCGACCCCATCATCGGTGAGCGTGGCGCTTTCAGAGAAGCGAACTTCCCCCGTCGTGGGGGATGGCCATGCTTGGGCACGCCGAGAGCGCCGTGGCCGACAGCCATGGTCGATATCGCAAGTACCGGACCGACGACGATTTCGTCAAGAGAAATATGATTCGCAAATATGCCGGCGAATGGAAATGTGAGACGCACGACGACGGCACCCGATCGGAACGTGGCCCACGAGAGTGAGACGACGACGAGAAACGCGGAGTCGCGCTCGTGTACAACCGTCGTCTCGGTCGAGTTCGCGAAACCGAGCCGTACCAAGCGGCGAAGCGCCGCCACCGCGCTCAGTGCGGAACGGATACGTGAATGAGCCCGGGATGGGCGTGGCCGACGCGTCTTGAGTCATCCACCGTCCGTCTCGACCACGCCGGCGTCAGTCGGGTTCGGTCCCCCGTATTGCTCGACGAACGCGTCGAGTCGATCCGGATCGTCGGCCCCGACGAGCGGCCGCTCCGCCGTCCTACACGGCTCGTCGACGCCCAAACGCTCGCAGACGTGGTCGGCTGTTACCTCCGCCATCTCCCGGTAGGTGGTCAGCTTTCCGCCGACAACGCTGTAGAGGTTCGATACGCCCTCGTCGCCGTGGTCGACTATTGTGAACCCACGGGAGATACCACGTCGGTCGGAGGCCGCCTCGTCGGGTTCGTACAGCGGGCGGACCCCCCACCATGTCCGGCGTTCCGGTGCCTCGGCGACCGCCGGAAGCATCGCGGCGCACTCTTCGATCGATCGCTCGACCTCCCACTCAGCGGTCTCGTACGTCTCGGGATCGGAGACGGGCACGCTCGTGGTCCCCACGACGACTTCGCCCTCGTGGGGCAGGATGATGTCGCCGTCGTCCGGATCACGGCATCGGTTCAACACCGGTCCGAGCCCATCGTAATCAAGCGATACCATCACGCCGCGACTCGGCGCCATCCCGACCGCACAACCGGCCATACCGGCGATCCGGTCGGCCCACGCTCCGGTCGCATTGACGACGTGGGTCGGCTCGATCGTCCCGTCGACGTCCCCGCCAACGTCGACCGTGGTGATCTCCTCAGCCCCGGTCTCGATGGCCTCGACCGGCGCGTGTGGGTGTACGTCCGCTCCGTGGGCCGCCGCGTCGGCCGCGTTTGCCGCCACGAGCCGCGACGGGTAGACGACGCCGTCCGGAACGCGGAACGCCTCGACGACCGCATCGGAAAGCCCATCCACGAGATCGTGAGCCGCGTCGCTGTCCAGCCGCTCGGTTTCGATGCCGATCTCCTTGCAGGCGGCCAACTTCGCTTCGAAGTACTCCGCGTCGTCGCTTTCGAGTCGGACGAACAACCCACCCGTCTCGCGGACACAGGCACCGGCGATTTCGCGGAGGGTACGGCTCTCGGCGAGGCACTCAGCCGCGCCGGATGCGTCGGACTCGGCGTACCGGGCACCGCTGTGCAACAGTCCGTGCGATCGGCCGGAGGTTCCGCTACCTAACCCGCCCCGCTCGACAAGCGTCACGTCTACCCCCCGCAACGCGAGGTCGCGGGCGATCCCGGTCCCCGTCGCGCCGCCGCCGATCACGAGGACGGTCGGATCGGCGCTCATGCGTCCTCGCCTCGGAGAATCGAGGACGGGTTCGAGTGTGCGTTCGAACGGGGAACACCGCGTATTCTGCGAGCCACACAGCGTTCGTGGGTCGTCTCGAGGTGTCGGCTTCCCGGTCGGTGAACCATACGGGCTCAATGGGATGGAGGCAATTGAGGCTGACGCCGCCGATTCCGAGCGCGTCGATGTAGCGAGTGACTCCGAAGAGCGTGGCCGAGAGATCCCGGAACGATGGCTGGTGCTCAGGGGGTCGGCAGGTGGTGTCGCCGTTACTTCCAGGGTGTTCCGACGACCTCGGCCTGAATCCCGTGGCCGATGCGTATCCGGCAGTCGGTTTCGGGTGTGGCAATACAGAGAAGAACGTACCCGGCGTCCAGCGAGCGTGTTTTCAGCGCCCGCGGCGACGCCCGGTGGCGGACGTCACCGTTGAGCAGCTCCGCGGTACAGGTTCCGCACCCCCCGTACAGACAGCCGTATGGAACAGCTACGTCAGCTCTCTCCGCTGCGTCGACGATCGTTTCCCCGTTTTCGACCCGGATCGTCTCCGTTCGGCCGTCCGGCCGAACAAGTTCGACGGAGTGGGCCGCCGCGTTCGCACACATTCACTGCCAAACGTCGCTGGTACAGTCGCCGCCGGGCCAGCGGATCTCGTGGGCACGGGCGGGGCCGCCCGGTGCGTCGCCGAAGTCGACGAGGAACTCCTCGTCGAGGTCGAGTCGGCCTTCATCGGGAAACACGTCCGCTTTGAACATCAGCGACCCCTCCTCGGCCATCTCCGGGAAGAACTGGTTGTCCCACGACGAAAACAGCGATGTCGTCCAGTAGAGCCGCGTTCCGTCCCGCGAAAGCTGGAGCATCTGTGGCGCGCCCCGGATCTCTTTGTCCTGTATTTCCTGGCGATCGCCGAACAGGCCGCCAGCCCACACCCGATCGACCAACCGCGGATTGGCCGCGTCGCTAACGTCGTACATCCGCACGTCGCCGTGGAGCCAGTTCGAAAAGAACAGATACTGGTCGTCCAGCGACAGCAGGATATCGGTAATAAGCGGCGGCACTGGCATGTCCCAGTCCTCGTGTTCGCGGGGGTCCTCGTCGATGACGACATCCCAGTCCCACGCCCCGTCGGTGCTCTCGTAGAAGCGAATGATGTTCGAGGAGAGCGCCGCCCCGACGTATCCTTGCGTTTCCTCGGGGTTGTGGCTCATCCGAACTTCGAGCGGGATCCGGCCTGCATCGCCGAATTCGAGCGTCTGTACGTGCTCGCGGTCGTCCCACGACCAGATGTGGATACTGTCGCCGTACTTGCCGGCCTCGACGTCGTCGAGGTCGAACCCCGGATAGTACGTGTTCGGCGCCGCCCATTCGCTGGAGATGAGCACGTCGTGGCGGGGCTGATACCAGTAATCGTAGTTCATCTCCATCGCACCGCGGTCGGCTTCCCAGCGGCCGTCGATGCTGAAGTCCTCTTGATCCAACTGGAGGAAGCCGCCGGGGAGTTCACCGTCGGCGTCACCCAGCATGCTGATGACGATTTTGCCACCCGGGACGCAGTGAACGGTGTGTGGTGCCGAGAGGTCGTACTCGAACAGCTCCTCAGGTTCGATGACGGTCACGATCTCCGGGTCGCGTGGCTCCTCGGCGTCAATGACGTGGATGCGCGAGGAACGCTGTCCGGGGACGATCAGATACTGTCGCGACAGTCCCTCCGCGTGACAGGACGACGAGCAGGCGTTCCAGCCGAAGTGGTGGAGTTCGTCGCCCTTGTTCGGCATCTCTACGGTGTCGATGAGTTCGCTGTACGTGTCCGAGGCGGGATCAAGATCGACGACGCCGACGAATCCCGGACCGTCGTTTTTCATCCCCACTCGTGGAGCCATCACGTACGCCGTTTGCTCCCGACCGCTCTCGGTCCGCATCGCCGCCGGCGTCGGGTACCCGGGCCCCTCGACATCGCGGTGTTCGTGGGCGTGGTGTTCCGTGGTATCATCGGAGTTGTCAGTACTCATCGCGTTTTCAATTCGGATTCGTCATAATTAATTGTATGGTATAACACCCCGTCGCGACAGCGTGTGGCGGCCGTCGCGGTCGCGGTCGTTATGGGCGGAAGCGTCGACTGACCCCGAACAGTTGAGAACGTGGGGCGCTAAACACGGCCGATCCCAGTGTCACAACCAGATCGGACGCACGACCTCGTTGTTTGGGGCGCGACCGGCGTCGCCGGCCGCCTCGTCGCCGACTACCTCACAGAGCAGTACTCGCCGAGCGAGCTCTCGATCGCGCTCGGCGGGCGCGACAAACCGCGACTCGGTGAGTTAGAAGCCACACTTGTCAACCGGCGGTCTGCATGGGAGGAGATCCCGATCGTGATCGGCGATGCGACCGAGCCGGAGAGCCTGCGGAGGATTGCCGAGACCACACGTGTCGTCTGTACGACTGTCGGACCGTACACGACGTATGGGACGCCGCTCGTCGAAGCGTGTATCGCCGCCGGAACGGACTACTGTGATCTGACGGGGGAGGTCAACTGGGTGCGGGAGATGATCGACCGCTACCACGATGACGCGGTCGCGGCGGCTACCCGCATCGTTCACAGTTGTGGGTTCGATTCCGTCCCGGCCGACCTCGGTACGCAACTCGTCCAGTCGTTCGCTATCGATACGTTCGGAACCCCGTGTGACGTGGCTCGCATCTATCTCGAAGACGGTCGCGGCGAAGTGAGCGGCGGGACGTTGGCCAGTGCAGCCGAGGTGTTCCAAGCCGCGTCGGAGGATCCACTAGCTCAACAAACGCTTCGGAATCCGTACTCGCTGGCACCCAAAGGGGAGCGCAACGGTGTCGATCCAGGCGCCCAGACAACAGTGAAAAAGGATTCACTGCGATCGGAGTGGACGGCGCCGTCGCCGATGGCGCTGGTGAACGAGCGGGTCGTTCGTCGCAGCAACGCCTTACTCCGGTATCCGTGGGGCCGCGAGTTCGAGTGTACGGAGGTGGTGCCGACGGGTGACGGTCTCGGCGGTCTGGCACGGGCGAGCGCCGTTGCCACCGGCCTCAAGGCCGTGACGGCGGGGATGGCGTTCTCCCCGGCACGGGATGGGTTACGTCGATTCGTGTTCCCGGACCCCGGCGACGGGCCGACGCGCGAACAGACCGAAGACGGCTACTTTACCGTCCGTGTTCTCGGCCGCGGGATCGCCGGTGACGGCCCGTTCGTCGTCGAGAGCCAGGTGAGTGCCGACCGGGATCCGGGGTACGGGGCGACTGCACGGATGCTCAGCGAGGCAGCGGTGTGTCTCGTGCGTGGGGAGATCGACTCGCCGCTTGAAGGAGGTGTTCTCACGCCCGCGTCGGGTATCGGCGAACCGCTTGCTGATCGGCTCCGGCAGGCCGGCCTGACCGTTGTGGTCGGCGAGTGGGATGGACCCCCGGTGTGAGCGCCCGGACCGCGCACGATCCGTGTGAGGTCTTTGTTTATAAGTGGCGGGGGTCTACTGCGTCGACGAAGAGCGCTTGACAGTCGGATTGGTCATCGAGCCCGCTTCGTGCACGTTATAGGGTGTCACTCGCCGACGAAGTCCGGTTCGACGCGTTTCTCATCGACCTCGCCCTGAAGATGGGTGCAGAACGTCTCGACATCGACGCCCTTTGCCTCCGCCTCGAATCGATCCCGGACCGAGACGGTCCCGGCCTCGACCTCGTCGTCGCCGACGACGAGCATGTAGGGCACACGGTCGTCGTGGGCGGCCTGGATCTTCTTACCCACCGTCCACGAGCGGTCCTCGATTTCGACGCGGAACTCGGAGAGATAGCGGTTCTTCAGCTGTTTAGCGTAGCCGATGTTGTCGTCGGAAACGGGGAGAATCCGGACCTGCTCCGGGGCGAGCCACGTCGGGAAGTTTCCGTTGAAGTGCTCTATGAGCACCATAAAGAAGCGCTCGTAGCTGCCGTAGAGCGCCCGATGGATCATCACCGGCTGGTGCTCCTCGTTGTCCTCACCCGTGTAGGAGAGCCCGAAGCGCTCTGGCATGTTGAAATCGAGTTGGACCGTCGGGCCATCCCAGTTGCGGCCCAGCGCGTCCTCGAAGGCAAAGTCGATCTTCGGGCCGTAGAAGGCGCCGTCGCCGGACTCGACGTCGTACTCCATCCCGCTGGATTCGAGAACGTCCCGGAGTTGCGATTCGGCGGCCTCCCAGATCTCGTCGGAGCCGACAGATTTCTCCGGGCGAGTCGCCAGGGCGACCTCGTAATCGAGATCGAACGTCTCGAGGACCTCGTTGATCTGCTCCATTGTCGTGGTGACCTCCCGCTCGATCGAGTCCGGCTTCACGAAGAGGTGGCCGTCGTCGATGGTGAACGCCCACACGCGAGAGAGGCCCGAGAGTTCGCCGCGCTGTTCCTTCCGGTATACCTTCCCGTTCTCGGCGTAGCGGACGGGGAGATCCCGGTACGACCAGTTGCCTTGGTTGAAGATAGTCGCGTGACCGGGGCAATTCATCGGCTTGAGGCCGTACTCCTCGTCGCTGACATCAAGGAGGAACATGTCGTCGACGTAGTTGTCGTAGTGGCCCGATTGCTTCCACAGTTCCGTCCGAAAGAGATGCGGCGTTTCGACGAAGTCGTAGTCTTGACCGTCGTTGAGGCCGTCGACGAACGCCTCCAGTTCTCGGAGTATCGCCTTCCCGTTGGGATGATACAGCGGGAGGCCGGGGCCGGTCACATCGGGAATCGAAAACAGATCGAGTTCTCGGCCGAGTTTTCGGTGGTCGCGCTCCTTTGCCTTCTCGCGCCGGGTCAGGAACGTTTCGAGATCGGCCTCGCTCTCGAAGGCCGTCCCGTACACACGGGTGAGCGTGTCGTTGTCCTCATCGCCGCGCCAGTACGCCGCGGCGATGTTCAGCAGTTTCACCGCGCCGATCTCGCCCGTGGAGTCGACGTGGGGGCCCTGACAGAGATCCTGCCAGCCGTCCTGAACGTAAAACGAGACCGTCTCTTCGCCTTGGGCCTCGGTTTCGAGGATCTCACGTTTGTACTCGTTGTCCTCGTAGATCTCGTGGGCCTCCTCGCGGGAGCGCTCGACGCGTTCGATATCGTAGTCGGCCTCGACGATCGACTCCATCTCGGCTTCGAGTTCCTCGAAGTCGTCCTCGGAGAGGTCGACGCCCGTCACGTCGTAGTAGAAGCCGTCGTCGGTCGGCGGGCCGATGGCGAGTTTCGCCTCGGGGGAGAGCCGCTGAAGCGCCTGTGCAAAGACGTGAGCCGCCGAGTGTCGGAGCACCTGGAGATACTCGTCGCTTTGTTCGGTGACGATAACGAGTTCGCAGTCCTCGTGGAGGGGTTCGGCCTTGTCGGTGAGTTCCCCGTCGACGACGCCCGCGACCGTGTCCGATCCGAGCCCGGGTCCGATCTCGTAGGCCACGTCCTCGATTGACGACCCGGACTCAACCTCGAGTTCGGAGCCGTCCGGTAACGTGACGACGATGTCGCTCATGGCTACGATAACTTCCGGAGGCCGCATAAGTCCAACCTTTCGGCGCCGCCACCGACCCCGCCGTCGGCCGAACCGGCCGTCGAGGCCGAGTCCAGCCGGTTTATATTCCTCTCGGTGTTAGTCTGTCGTATGATATTCGGATTCGGCGAGGACGACGACGAGGCGGAGTCGACCGACGAGGACGGTGACGCTTCCGAGGGGACGGACACCGAGGCGGTTGACGCCGGGGATGTGGGGGCTGTCGCCGACGCCGAGACGGACACACACGAGTCAGGCGAACCGGACGGAGCCGCGGACGCCCCGAGCGAGCATGAACCGGGCGACGATGACGCAAACGATACCCCGGACGCGGATACGGACGCCTCGGACGGCGAAGCCGACGAGGGAGACGAAAGCGACGAGGACATCGATCCCGAGTCGATTTCGGCAATCGACCGGATCGTCCTTGATCCCGAGAAGTTGGTGGAGATGCTGGCGTATAACGGCCAAGAGGACATCGGCCAGAAGTCGAAGGCCGTGTACAGCCTCCAGCCGCCGTTCGCCCCGGCGGTCGAACCGGCGCTGAAACACCTCGAAGAGAAGTCGACCGAGGGCAAGGCGGACGACGAAATCCATCTGCGTCCCTTCCGGTTCGTCGTCGACGGGCGAGCCGTGATCGAACAGCGCCCGACGCGGCAGGTCGCAACAGAGGAGATTGACGCCGAGGACCCAACTGACGCGGCGATCGAGGCCTGGATCGACGAGGCAATGGAAACCTGGAAAGGCCACGTCCGCGAGAACCTCGCCGAATCGGTCGATATCTTCTCGCCGCACGGGATGGCGATCGTCGATGTCGAATACGATCCCGAACCCGAGGCCGAGGCCGAAGATGACTCCCACTCCGAAACCGAAGCTGGTGAGTAATTCGCGTGCCCGACCAGTATCCGAAGCGGCCGCCCGGAGACGTGCCCTCGAAACACCACGAGCGTGCCCGCGAGCTACAGCTTGAGCTTCTCGTTCTTAAGGCGCGTCTCGAGGCCGCAAACTTCGAGAATAAGGAGGCGTTCCGGCGCGCGATCAACGAGCGACGCTCGGAATTGGATTCGCTTCGCGACCCGTCGGCCGAGCGGTGATACAGTTCTGTTCTGTATGCGTATACAGTATTTATACCCAGTTCCGGGAGCTATACATATTCGACCCGGTCGCGGTGTTCAGAAAATGTCGGCTTGCTGGTATACCGAGAGCCCGTCGCCGGTAATCTCATAGGGCTTCGTCTCCCGGGAGTGGTTGGCGTTCCGGATCTTCTGGATTTCGACCGCCAGCCGCGTCTCGCCGAACTCCGATCGGACGTACTGGAGAATGAAGACGGCGTCGGTCAGGTATTCGATGATGCCGTGTTTTGACGTGTAGGCGTCCCGATCGCTCGCCTCGCTCGTTAGCATCGTCGTGACGCCGGCCTCTTTAAGTGATTTCGTGAAGTCGAAGACCTCGGTGCGCCGTCTGGACTGTTCGTCGTACATCATCTCTAAGAGCGAGACGGAATCAAGTACGAGCCGCTCGGCCCCGAACGCCGAGACGAGTCGCGGGAGATCGTTCCGGATCGAGGTGAGGCTGTTGGCCATCTCAATCGGATCGAGGTCGACGATCGCTAACTGCCCATTGGCGACGTACTCGTCAAAAGGCCAGCCCTTCTCCTTGGCCGCCCGCTCAACGGCGGAGGTACCCTCCTCAAGCGTAATGAACACCGCTTTTTCTCCGGCCTCAAGTCCGTGGCTGATGAACTGCAATCCGAGCGTCGTCTTGCCGGTCCCGGCCGATCCCATCGCGACCATCAGCGAACGCTCGGGGACGCCGCCCTGAATCATCTGATCGAGGCCGCCGATCCCGAGTTCGATGCGCGGGATGTCCGATTCAAAGGACTCCTCGAACGTGTCGGTACCCGTCCCCGACCCAGCGTCGAAGGCGGCCTCGAAGTCCTCCATCGCCGGATCGTCGTCTCCGGACGAGGCAGCCTCGAACGCGGCCTCAAAGTCCTCCGTCGTCGGCTCGCTGCCGGCCGGATCGTCGGCGAGTGACTCGTCGGCAGCGAGCGACTCGCCGTCGGCTCCGTCGTCGGGGCTGTCCCGCTCAAACCAGTCATCGTCGCTCATTTGCTCACCCCGATCGACGCGCCCATACCCGGCGTTCGGCCGCCGGGAACTTATATGAACGGCTCCGGTCTCGCCGTATACGTGCCATCGGGCAGTCGGGGGGCTTTTGTCGCCGGCTGTCGAAGGCCAATTCGATGCACATCGGCGTCGTCGCAAAGCGTGATACCTCCCGCGCCGTCGAACTCGCCGACCGGATCCGGGGCCGCGTGGACGCGACCGTCACCCTCGACGAGTTGACCGCTGAGGCGCTCGGCACCGAGGGACGCTCGGTCAGTAACCTCGCGGCCTGCGATCTCGTGGTCTCCGTCGGCGGCGACGGGACGTTCCTCTTTACCGCCCGCGAGGTCTCGCCGACACCGATTATGGGGGTCAACCTCGGCGAGGTCGGCTTTCTGAACGCCGTCTCGCCGGGTGACTGCGTCGCCGCCGTCCGGTCGGCGGTCGAGCGCCTTCGGAAGGGCGAGGCGACGTTCCATGAGCTTCCACAGATCCATACCGAGGGTGAGGGATTAGAACTCCCGGCAGCGGTCAACGAGGTCGCGATTGTCGGCCCGCAACGCGGTCGAAACAACGGGATCGGATACGATATTCACGTCGATGGCGAGCGCTACGCCGGTGGACGGGGCGACGGCGTGCTCGTCTCGACAGCCGCGGGGTCGACCGCCTACAACCTCAGCGAGGGCGGCCCGCTCGTCCATCCGGATCTCTCGGCGTTCGTTGTCACCGAGATGTGCCCCGCGGACCCGATGCCTCCTCTCGCCGTTCCGACGTCGGCCGAGATAACTGTCCAGATCGAGGACACGGCGAACGCCGTCATCGTCGCCGATGGCCGGAGTCGCGAGCGCGTCGATCCGCCGACCGCCGTACGGCTCTATCCGTCGGAGACGCCCGTCCGGATCGCCGGTCCCCGGCTGGATTTCTTTGCCGCGCTCGGGAAACTCGAGTGACCGGTTCGGCGTGCAGGTGGCCTGCCCCTTCCGAAAGCGATAACGGGGTTGCAGCCTTTTAAGTGAGTAATGAGTCAGCAGTTGCCGGACGTGCAGGCGTCCAGCCCAGAAGTCACCGTCGGCCTCAATCGAGTTGGTGTAACGGGTGTCGAAAAGCTCGTCAAACTCCACCGACCAGAGGATCGCCCGATCGTCCTGATGGCGGAGTTCGAAGTGTTCGTCGACCTCCCCGGCTGGCGGAAGGGCGCGGACATGAGCCGGAACATGGAGGTCGTCGACGAGATGCTCGAGGAGGCCGTCTCCGAGCCCGCCCTCCGGGTCGAGGACGTCTGCGGTGACGTCGCCGAGCGCCTCATCGAAAAACACGACTACACGACTCAGGCCGAGGTCCGCATGGAGGCCGAGTACACAATTCGCGAGGAGACGCCGGCAACCGAGCGGCCGACGCAGGCGACGGCCGATATCATCGCCTCAGCGACCGCCAGCGAGGACGGCACCACGCGCGAGGAGATCGGCTGCCACGTCGTCGGGATGACCGTCTGTCCGTGCTCGCAGGGCATGAGCGAGTCGCGGGCCCGCGACGTTCTCGGGGGGCTCGATGTCGAACGAGAGACGATCGACGCGTTCCTCGAGGAGGTCCCACAGCCCGGCCACTCACAGCGCGGCCACGCCACTCTGACCGTCGAAACGACCGGGCAGCCGCAGGTCGACCTCAACGAGTTAATCGAGGTCGCCCGCGACTCGATGAGTGCGCGGATATACAACCTCGCGAAGCGGCCCGACGAGGACCACATGACATTCCAGAGCCACAGCGACGCGAAGTTCGTCGAGGACTGCGTCCGGGCGATGGCCGAGGGCATCGTCGAGACCTACCCCAACCTTCCCGACGACGCGGTCGTTCGCATGGAGCAATCCAACGACGAATCGATCCACCAACACAACGCCCACGCCGAGCGCGTGGCCGAGTTCGGTCGACTCAAAGACGAGATCGGCGACGAAACCGGCGTCTGAGGCCCTCGATCCGATCGCCTCTCGACTCGCTCGGATGCACTGCCGCATCTTGGGGTATTTTTATTTAGGCCACCCTATCTCGTCACCGGAGGTATCGGCTGGTAGACGGACGCGTTATAAATCGAAGCCGATCCCACATCCCCCGGTCGTTCGCTACGGACGTGGTCCCTCGGCAGCCCGATCGAGCAGTGCGTCCGGCGTCTCCGCGGGGGGAAGCGCCTCGCCGCCACGGACGACAACGGCGTCGGAGCGGTCGCCGGGGACGACGACCTTCTCGTGGTCCGCGATGCGGAGCGCCGCCCGGTGGAGGTCGGTTCCCGCGGCCGGCGTCCGGACGACAAGTGGTTCGTAGTGCGCTCGCGCGCAGGCCGCGGCGTAATCCGCCGCCTCGACGCCCATCCGATCGTAGGCCCCAGCAAAGGCAGCTAGGGCGTCCTCGGCGGCGTCTCCATAGCGCGTCTCGCCCGTCAGCGCCTCGAGGTCCAAGAGCGCGTCCGCCATCTCGGCGTTTGTGCCGAGTGGGTACAGGGGCCGTTTGAGCAGCCCCGCCCCCGTCGGATCGCCGTCGCGGAACGATCCATCGGCGGTGACGAGTCGATCAATGGCGTCATCGGCGACCGCTTTTGCGGGATCGAGCCACGTGTCCGGGCCGGTGACCTGCGCCGCGGCGGTCAGCCCCGAGAGTACCCGGGCGTGGTCGATGAGCAGCCCGGACTCGCTTTCGTCCCCTCTGAAGTGGTCGATCCGGCCGTCGTCGAGAAGCGTCTCGAGGACTGTCTCAAGGGCGCGTTCGGCATGTCGTTGCGCCCCTTCGTGATCGGTGACGGCCGCAAACCGGAACATCGCGTCGGCCGCAATCCCGTTTCTGTCGGCAAAGACGGTTGGGTCGACGTGCGGCGGGTCTGCGTCCTCGCGTTCGGTCGGTTCGAGGGTGTAGTAGTCGCTCGCGGCCTGGCTGGCCGCGAACGCGTCGCCGTTCCAAGCGGTTGTCATCAGGTACTCGGCCGTCCGCTCGGCAGTCACCTGGTAGGAGTTCTCACCCGTGTAGAGATAGCCCGCGGTGAACGCCCGGAGCAGCGCCGCGTTCTCGTCGACCAGTTTCTCGCGGTGGGGTTCGCCCCAACGCCGCGTCTCGGCGAACCGATAGAAGCCGCCATCGTAGGTGTCAAAAAGGTGGGCCTGGACGGCCTCAAGCGTCCGGGTAGCGCGGTCACGATCGCGCTTGAGCGCGAACTCGATCGTCCGTGACAGCGGAAACTTCGCATCGGTCCCCCAGCCACCGTACTCCTCGTCGAACGCGGCCGCCACCTGCTCGACCATGTGAGCCTCGATATCCGCAGTCACTTCCCCGGCCGGGCGGTCGTCGCCCGACACCGACCGAGGGATCCGGCCGGCGGCACTCCCCTTCGCGTCCCAAGAGCCCCGGACGCCGTCGAGAACCTGCCGGAGGCCGTCGGGGCCAAGGTATGTCGCACCGGAGAGTACCTCGCCCTCGGGGGTGAGAAAGACAGTTGTCGGGAATCCGCCCATGTTGTATCGCTCCCGGATTCGGGGCTGTCTGTCGACGTCGACGCGGACCGGGAGAAAGCTCTCGCCGATGTTGGCGGCGAGTTTGGGGTCGGAGTACGACTCTTCGTCCATCCGTTCACACCACGCACACCACGGCGCTGTCAGCGAACACAACACGGGTTTGCCGGCACGCTCGGCGGTCTCGAAGGCCTCCGGGGCCCACTCGTGCCAGTCAACGAGCGTCCCGTCACGAAAGGTCATACCATTGGTTTCGGGGGCAGCGCCGAAAGGGCTTCGAAGCGCCCCGGAAGCGCCCGATAGCGGGAGCTTCCCGGCGGTTAGTCGTCCTCGCCCAACACGAGGATGCGGAGGATATCCCCGTAGGCCGGCCGCGTGATCAATACGCCGATCAGAACCCCGATGATTGTGACGATCGCGAAGCCCTGCAGGTCGCCGAGCGAAAGCACCGCCAGCGGCGACATCGCGACGATGGTCGTCGCCGCCGCGGCCCCGATGACCCAGAAGGCTTTCCGGAACCGCGACTCGAACACTCGTGACGTGCTAACGTCTCCCTGTTGCATGATTTCGTCGGCGATGATCACGAGGTCGTCGACCCCAGTCCCGATGACCGCGATGAAGCCGGCGATGTGCGAGAGATCGAGCGGCAGGCTCACCGCGGCCGCGAACCCGAGGAGGAGATATACCTCAGCGCCAGCCGTGAGCAACATCGGCGCCGCGACCTCCGCTCGGCGGTACCGCAGGAAAATCATAAGTGAGACCGCAAGCACCGCGGCGGCGCCGGTCACGAGCGAGAGCGGTTTGAACTGCTCCGCGAGACTCGGCAAGAGGAAGAACGTCGTTCCGCGGTTCTCGATGTCGAGGTTCGTTCGGAGCGCGCCGGCGCGCATGTTGATCTCGAGTTCGCGGGCCTCCTCGAAGGATGTCGTTGTCGTCCGATAGGAGGGGTCCTCGTCGAATGCGCCGCTCGCGAACGACGACGAGAGGCTTGGCGCGATGCCGGCCGCGAAGACGACCTCGCCGTCTAGGACGGTCAATAGACACCGCCCGGGGTCGTCGGCGGCGTTCGCCTCGATGGAGGCGTTCAAGTCGTATTGACACCGCGTGCCGCTTTGCTGGTCGAACCCGTTGGCCCGCATGGCCTCACCGAAACTCGCGCCAGCCTCCTCGCTCAGCCGGATGGGCACGAACGTTTCGCCCCGTTCCTGTCGGGCGCCGCCCACCTCGGCGAGGTCTCCCTGATCCAGCAGCGACTCGGTTTCGTACGTTCCGTTCTGGCTGGGGTACATCGCCCAGATCTCGACCTGCCCGCGGTCCCCGATGAGGTCTATGACCTCCGTCCGGTTCGCGCCGGGCACCTCAACGACCATGAACTGCTGGCCGGGGGCGGACACCTGCGTGGCCGACCCGCCGCCGAGGCCGCGTTCGGTAAGACGCTCGTTCAGCACGTCCTCGGCGTTGTCGCGAGTGTCTCTAGTGACGCCCATCCGGACGTCCTCAGTCGTCGTCGAGTAGCCGGCCGCCGAGAGCGCGTCGGCGAACTCAGCCTGGGTCGTATTCCCGACGACGCCGTCGTCAAACACTTCGACGGTTCCGGACTCGGCGCTGGCCCGAACCTCGCTTGCGCTCAATCCGAGTTCGTCCTGTAGCGTCGACTCGATCGCCCGTTCGTCACCCGGGCTGATCTCGAGCCCCGAGACGGTCATCCCGACGAACGGTGCCCTGACCTGCGTGCCGCCGGAGAGTTCGAGCCCGAACTGGAGGTTGGTATACTGTGAGCCCGACGCCTGACCGGCGTCATCGGCGGAACCTAAGATGCCGCCGCTGCCGCCGAGTGGCGCGAAGACGGCGACCGTGCTTATCAGCAGGAAGCCGACGAGCAGCCAGATCCGCCAGTGTTTCTTGATGCGGAGTTTCATTTGGCGATTCCCTCGTACTTGTAGTATCTGAGCAGGCTCACGTTCAACAGGTAAGTGTTCATCAGATCGGCCAACAGCCCGAAGACGAGTATCAACCCGACGTCGGGTAGCAACGGGATGCCGAGCGTATAAGAGACGAGCGTCATCACGACCATTGCGGCGATTGATGTCGTCGTCATCGTGACTCCGGTCCGCATCGCTCGGGCTGTCGAGGTGTAGAAGTCACCGTGGCGTCTGAGAACGTGGTTATTCAACAGCAGATCCGAGTCGACGGAGTAGCCGACGAGCATCAAAAGCGCCGCGACCGTCCCGAGTGTCAACTCGATGTCAAACAACCGCATCAGCGCCAGCGGGATCACGAGATCCGAGAACGCCGAGGCGATGACGGCGATTGACGGAATAAATGTCCGGAACAAAAGGGCGACGAGGGCGGCCATGCCGCCGAAGGCGACCGCCAGCCCGAAGATCGCCTGCCGTTGGGAGTCGGAGGCGAAACTCGCCGAGCGCTCGCCGACCGATTCTATCTCGTACCCCGCACTCTCCGCCCGCTCAAGCAGCGGATCGGCGTCGTCGGCCTGGAAGGTCAACTGGTAGGTGTCGGCCTGCCCGGCGATAGGCGTGACCGAGTCGATCTCGGTGTCGAAGGCGTCGCGTATCTCGGCGGGGGAGTCGCCGGTAACGACCTGCATCTCGGTTCCGCCGGTGAATTCGATGCCGAGCGTAACCGGTAGCCCCGACAGCGCCGTCGCCACCGTGAGGACGACGATGGCGGCGGCCAACACCCCGATCGGGACCGCCACTAGCTGACGGTTGGTGTACTCCGTGTAGTCGATCTGCGGTACCGACGCGTCCATGCCTCCCGATGTGATTGCCCCGCGAATAAGGGTTGTCGTTCGCCCGCCCGAGGGCACAAATAACCGTGGGAGCATCTCACGTGGCCGTATCGAAGTTGGTCACGGGGGCTCGTGAGAGCTACTCACGCGACCCCACGCACGATCCCAGAGAGGGTCACTCACCCTACACCTAGTGTGGGCGTTTCCGGCTGTGGCTCACCTACTTCGAGGTGGCGGCCCACCCTCAACTCGTGAGGGATCGGAGATCCCTCTGACCGTCCGGACGGGCCTGCGGCCCGTGAGGAGAGAGCGCCGAGCTTCCGGCCCCAGCGGAAGCACAGGCGAGTAGGGTGGGGTAGTTCACTCAGTCACGATGATCGCGCCGACCATCCCGCTCGGCTCGTGGGGGATACAGAGGTAGTTGTGCTGGCCGGGAACCTCGAAGGTGTGTTCGTACGTTTCGCCGGGCGAGATGTTGCCGCCGCCGGTCGCGTGCCAATCCTCGCGGGCGACCTCAAGATCATCGTAGCCGCCGGAAGCAAAGTACTCGGCATCTTCCGGGATGGTGTTCTCGTACGCCGTGACGGTGTGGCCCCGGGAGCCGTTGTTGCCCCAGACCACAGTCTCGCCGACGGATACCTCGTACTCCTCGGGAAGAAAGGCGTTCTGTGACATCCCGATATCGAAGTCGGCGTCGCTGAGTCCACCGTCAAGGCAGCCGGAAAGCGTAACCGCCGCCGTCGTTCCGGCGGCTGCGAGAAACGACCGTCTGTCCATACAATCAATTGCGGTCGAACAGACATATGTACCGCGATTCCGGAACGAACGCGCTGCGATTCCGTGACGAACACGCCGCATACGTCGGCCGCGGACGACAGGAACCAAGCCAACCGGCGGCGACCGGAAACGAACCTACTAAGATGCCCGTCGCCGACCGCCGAGGTAGAGTAATGCAGCCGCGGTTTCTCGGACGACTGGGCGTCGCCGATACGGTGACGGCCACGAACGCGGCGATCGGCTTCGCCGCTGCCGCGACCGCGGCCATCGACCCGGGCCTCGCCGCACGGTTGATTTTGCTGGCCGCCATCGCGGACGGCCTTGACGGCGTCGTTGCCCGTCGCCTCGGCGGCACCGACGTCGGGCCGCTGCTCGATTCACTTGCGGACGTGGCCTCATTTGGCGTGGCCCCGGCAGTTCTTGTGTACACGGTCGCAAGCAACGGCGACGCGGCCAGTATCTCGACGCCGATCGCTCTCGCCGCCCTCGCCGCGTCGGCGCTGTACGTCGCAATGGCAGTCATCAGACTCGCCATCTACACGCTTGAGGACAGCAACCGTGCCGAGACGGTCGGCGTGCAGACGACGCTGTCAGCGACGCTGGTTTCGGTGACGTACCTCGCCGGGATCGGGAAACCGGCGGTGTTGGTCGCGCTCGTCGCGGCGTGCTCGTATCTGATGGTCGCGCCGGTGTCGTATCCGGATCTCTACGCGCGAGACGCGGCGATCCTCGGCGGGTTGCAGGCGCTCGCGGTCGCCTTTCCTGTCGCATTTAATCGCGTTCTCCCGCGGTCGCTGTTGGTGTTCGCCGTCGGTTATCTTGTTCTCGCGCCCGTCGCGTACTGGCGCGCCGCCTGAGGACGTCAGCGCTGTCCGGCGGAACGAAGGGAAACGCTCTTGATCCGTTCTTTCGGAGATAGCGTATGAGCAACGGGGACGACGAGCGCGCCGACGACACCGACAACGGGGCGTCCGGCAACGGGGCCGACACCGAGTCCGGAGCCGAAAGCGACGCCGCCGACGTCGGGGCATTCGAATCACGGCTCGACGACGCCGAGTCGGCCCTTGAGAACGCCGAGACGGAAGCCGATCTCGATTCAATCGAGGCGACAGTCGACGATATCGAAGCCGACCTCGAGGATACCGAGTTCTCGGTCGTAGAGCCCGAGGACGAGGACGAAGAGCCCGAGGACCCGGCCGAACCGCTCGAGGACCGGATCGGCGACCTCCGCGACGGAATCGAGGACCAGCGCGGCCCCTACGGCGAGGACGTCGCCGATGCGGCGGGCGACGCTGCGGGGACGATACGCGGGACGCGTTGGACCCGGGACGGCGAGCCCGCCGTCGCCGAAGCAGTCGAGACCTACCTCGGAGCCGCCGAGGCCGAGCTCGACACGGAGTTCGGCGTCGAGGGTGACGATGACGATTCGCGTGCGGACGCCGTCGAGTCGGTCGGCGAAACGGCTGCCGACGGCCGCCTCGACGCCGACGAGGACGCCGACATTATCGCCGCGCTGCTCGAGGCCGTCGACACGCTCGAAGCGGCCCTCGAGGATGCCGAGGAATGGAGCGACCTCGAGGTCGCCGAACAGCTCGAACGTGAGGGGTTCTACGATCGCATGCACTCCGAGAACCGCAAGGATTTCCCGCCGGAACTCGGCGTCGTCCGGATCGCCGAGGCCGAAAACGACCCCGAACGGATCCTCATGGCGCTCGAGAACCTCGATTCGGACTTCATGCAGGAGAACTGCCTCGACGCGCTCCGACGACTCGGCTCCGAGGAGGCGCTTGAGCCGGTGGAGGCGCTCGCACAGCGCCGCGACGTGCCCGCCATCGAGGTGCTCGGAAAGATCGCCGACGAGAGCGCCGTCGAGACGCTGGTCGATTTCGTCGACAGCGGGAACCCGCCGCTCCAGAAGGCGACGCTGCGCGCGCTCGGCGAAATCGGGAGCGAGGAGGCGAGCCAACCGATCGCGAACGTGCTGGCCGATTCGGATCCCGCTGTCCGGTCTGTCGCCGCCCGCGCACTGGGGCTCATCGGTGACACACGCGCGATCGAGCCGCTCTCGGATCGGCTCGACGACGAAGGGGAAGCCGACGAAGTCCGGGCCTCGGCTGCCTGGGCGCTGGTCCGGATCGGCACCAAACGCGCGCTTGAGTCCGCCGCCGCCCACGACGACGACCGCGACTACGGCGTCCAACTCGAAGCGCAAAAGGCCACAGACGCGACCGTCTGAGACGCATCGATCCGGCGATCTATAACGATAAATCACCGGATAGAAGCCCCAAAACCGGGATTTGTTGTTATAACATCGTGTGTTCGGACGCCGTGTTTTATGTACCCGACGTTGGAACGTATCCGCATGCGATTACACCGTCGTGACATACAGCGAGATATCCGGGAGTTGGGGGCGATGCTCGGCGACACGATCAGGACCCAAGAATCAGGGGCTGCCTTCGATACCGTCGAACACCTTCGGAGGCGGTCGATCGAACGACGGAGTGGCGCCGGTGATGTCGGGTCGATCCGGGCCGAACTCGACGGTCTCGACACCGACCGGGAACTCGTCGCCGCACGCGCGTTTACCGCCTACTTCGAACTGATCAACCTCGCCGAGGAGCGCGAACGAATCAGAGCCCTCAGAGAGCAATCACAGGCCGGCGTCCCGGACGACGGCCTCGAGGAGGCCGCCGACGCGCTCGCAGACAACGACACTGAGGCCATCGAATCGGTACTCGACGATGTCTACATCCAACCGACGTTCACCGCCCACCCGACCGAGGCCCGGCGCAAGACGGTGAAGGCGAAGCTCCGATCGGTGGCGTCGTCGCTCGAAACCCTCGACGAGCGGCTCCTGACGGACAAGGAAAGCGGACAGATCGAGCGGGAACTTCGCGCCGAGGTAACGAGTCTCTGGCAGACGCCACAGATCCGTCAGCGCCAACCGGAGCCGACTGACGAGGCGCTGAACGTCCAGTGGTATCTTGAGAACACCCTGTTTGACGTCGTCGGCGAGGTGTACCAGGAACTCGAAGACGCGCTTGCGGATCGGTCGGAGTTCGACGCGGATAAACGGGTGCCGAAGCTGTTCGAGTTCCGGTCGTGGGCGGGCAGTGACCGGGACGGCAACCCCTACGTGACGCCGGAAGTGACGACCAAGACGCTGTCGAGGCAGCGACGCGTCGTTCTTGAAAGGTATCGCGACGAGTTGAAACGACTCTCTGGCGTGTTGAGCCAGGACTCCGATCACATCGAGATCGGCACGGAGGTCGACGAGCGACTCGCACACCACGAGGAGGCGCTGCCGTCAGTCTCAGCCGAGGCCGAGGAGCGCTACCCGGACGAGCCGTACCGACAGCTCCTGCGGTTGATGCGCGAACGACTCGACCGAGTCGGGACCGTCCGCCCCGGCGAGTACGGCGGCATCGACGGCGTCATCGCCGATTTGGACGCCATCGAGGCCGACCTGCGCTCGAACGGCGCGGGCAACGTCGCCGATGTCCACGTCGACTCGCTCCGCAGGCAGGCCGAGACGTTCGGTTTCACGCTGGCGAGTCTCGACCTGCGGGATCATCAAGAGAACCATACCCTCGCGATCGAGGCGGCGCTCGACCGGCAGGGGATCGACTACGCCGGCATGGGCGAGGACGAACGGGTCGAGTTCCTGACCGACGCCATCGCCGAGGAGGAACCGGTTCTTGAGTTCGACGACCTCGGCGAACTCGGCGAGACCGCCGAACGCGTTCTCCTCCGCTTCGAGCGGTTAGCCGACTGGCAGCGCGAGTACGGCACCGACGCGATCGACACGTACTGTATCTCGATGTGCGAAGAGCCGAGTCACGTCCTTGAGGTGCTGTTCCTGGCCGATCAGGTCGACGTCGTTGACCTCCCTGGTCACTCGGGACTCGACGTGGTGCCGCTTCTCGAGACCGAGTACGCCCTCTCGGGTGCCCGCCGAATCATCGGGACGCTCTTCGAGAACGACGCCTACGCCGCGGCTATGGAGGCACGCGGCGGAACACAGGAAGTCATGCTCGGGTACTCCGACTCGTGCAAGGAGAACGGCTTTTTCGCCGCACAGTGGTCCCTCCAGCGGAACGAGAAGCGACTCGCCGAAATCTGTTCGGACTACGGTGTCGAGTTGCGACTGTTCCACGGCCGGGGCGGCTCGATCTCCCGCGGCGGCGGCCCGATGAACGACGCGTTGCTCGCGCTCCCAAACGAGACGGTCACCGGGGAAGTGAAGTTTACCGAGCAGGGCGAGGCGATCGCTGAAAAATACGCTAGCCCGAAGATCGCCGAGCGCGAACTCGAACAGATGCTCAACGCACAGCTCCGGGCTAGACAGGGGGCGATCGAGCGACCCACCGAACCGGTCGAGGAGGAGTGGATCGAAGCGATGGAGACCGGGGCGACGGCCGCCAGGGAGGCCTACCAGGAACTGCTTGAGACCGAGGGGTTCGTCGCCTTCTTCGAGCAGGCGACGCCGATCACGGTCATCGAGAACCTCAACCTCGGCTCGCGGCCGGCCTCCAGGAGCAGCGAGCGAACGGTCGAGGACCTGCGGGCGATCCCGTGGGTCTTCGCGTGGACACAAGCACGGTGCATTGTTCCCGGGTGGTACTCGCTGGCAACCGGCCTCGACGCGTACCTCGATGACGGCGGCGACATGGAGACGCTCGAGGAGATGTACAATTCGTGGCCATTCTTCCGGACGATGCTGGATAATGCGGCGATGGCGCTTGCGAAGACGGACATGACTATCGCCACGGAGTACGCCGCGCTCGCCGACGATGACCTCGAAGAGCGGATCTTCACCGATATCGAGGCCGAGTACGAGCGGGCGGTCGAGCTGGTCGCTGAGATCACTGGCGGGGACTCGCTGCCGCTATCGGGATGGTTCAACGAGAGCCTTCGGCGTCGGAACCCCTACGTCGACCCGCTGAACCTGCTGCAGTTGCGGTTGCTGTCGCGATCGGAGCGCTCGGAGGCAGAGCGGCGTGCGCTTCGCATGACTGTCAAGGGGATCGCGGCCGGGATGAAAAACACCGGTTGACATCCTCCCCGCGCTGAAGGGCGGGGTTTTAGCCTTGCAACATTTATAAACTACCCCACCCCTGCGGGCCACAGTTTATATACGAATACGGGGGCACACCCCGTGTGTTCGGACGGATCGCCGCGGTACT
>NZ_JBKEGK010000014.1:0-25109 GCF_046710025.1 Natronomonas sp.
CGTAGGCGGCGATCGTCGGGCCGTCATTCGCCTCGAAGGTGTCCAGAAAGTCGCTGATGTCGAAGGACATCAGATTGTCGCCGGCGATGACGAGGGTGTCCTCGGTGAGGTTCTCGCGGTCGACGAGTTGGGCAAGTGCGCCGACGACGCCGAACTTTTCGGCTTCTTCGGTGGTGTCCTCGACGGAGAGTTGGGGTTTCTCGTAGGGGGCCGCTCCGAGATACGTTTCGAACTCCTCGGCGAACGCGTCGTTCGTCGAGACGTACACGTCGTCGATTCGGGATTCGGCCTCAAGGGCGTCAAAGATCGTGCCGATGACGGTGTGGTCGCCGATCGGCAACAGCATTTTGGGCCGGTTTCGCGTGATCGGCCACAGCCGCGTGGCGTACCCACCGGCGAGAACGATTGCATCCATACTGTACAGAATCATGCGGTTGCGGTAAATGCTTTCATGAATCAAACGAGGGCCCGACGGGATTCAGCACAAATTGCGGTGTCAATACAGGGCCACACCACACATCGAGTGATATCTCACATAGGGCTGTACGCGCTGCAGCCCACGCCCTCGGTCATAGTTGGGCGGGCAGCGTCGAATGGAGGACGCGAAAGCGTACTTCGCTCCCGAAGAGACGCGCAACCGTGAACTCCGCTTTGCGGAGTCCCGCGTCTTTAGCCCTGTCTCTTACTCATAAGTTCGTGCTGTTCCAGACGAGCGGTTCAGACGCTGTAGCACCCACTCTGGAATCGAACGGAGCGAGTTGAGCATCGATTTGAACAATGATCTCGTCGGTGGGGGTTGGTGAAGGGGCAGAACCAGTATCGACAAAGCCGCCGCTCAACGGGCTAAAATACCGAATACCCGCAGTTTCAGATAGATTTATTGACTAGTTATGCTCATTCCAGCAGCTCGATTTGTGGGTAAGAGACAGGTCTTTAGCCGCGGGAGGACCTCGACCTGTCGATGAAGGTACGAATCTTTTTGGGTCCGATACTCGACATCGCGAGTATGGAGAACAAGCGTGTACTCGTCACCGGTGGGGCGGGGTTCATCGGGTCAAATATCGCAAACCGACTCGCCGCCGACAACGACGTGCTCGTCGTCGACGACTGTTATTTGGGGACGCCCGACAATCTCGATGACGCGATCGAATTTCATGACCAATCGGTGCTCGCCGAGGACCTGCCGACGGATGTCGACGTGGTGTTTCATCTTGCGGCGCTGTCCTCGTATGCGATGCACGAGGAGGACCCACGGCACGGCGCCCGGGTGAACGTTGAGGGATTCGTCAACGTCGTCGAGCAGGCCCGCCAGGACGGCTGTGACACCGTCGTCTACGCCTCGACGTCATCGATCTACGGTGATCGGACGAACCCCTCCCCAGAGGACATGGCCGTGACGGTCAATACGGGCTATGAAGCGTCGAAGTTGGCTCGCGAACGGTATGCGGAGTACTTCGGCAACCACTACGGGCTGTCGCTGGCTGGCTTGCGGTTCTTTTCCGTGTATCAGGGGTACGGCGGGGCAGAAGAACACAAAGGCGAGTACGCGAACGTAATCGCCCAATTCGCCGACGACATCGCCAACGGGGAGGCGCCGGTCCTGTACGGCGACGGCACACAGACACGGGATTTCACGCACGTCTCGGATGTGGTCTCGGGGGCGGTCCAGGCAGCCGAGCATGAATTAGAGGGTATCTACAACGTTGGGACCGGTGTGTCGTACTCGTTCAATACGGTTGTGGAGATGCTCAATAATGAACTCGGCACGGACATCGATCCGGAGTACGTCGAAAACCCGATTCCGGAGTCAGTGTACGTCCACGACACGTGTGCGGATTTCTCGAAGCTGCACGAAGCGACCGGGTGGGAGCCGGCCATTTCCTTCGAGGACGGGATCGAACAGGTGTGTTCGGGGTACTAGCTTGAGGGCTGCAGAGACATCCTCGGAGGCAGCCGTCGCCGTGAGACGATCGAAGCGCGTGTTTTTCATCCGTGGCGTCCGTTCGGCGAAACTGTGTTGCCGCTTGGCCACGCCGCCCTCGCGTACCTCCTGTACTCGGGCCACGTGCTGTCTCGCACCTATCGCCGTCCGCGATATCTCGCGCTCGTGCCGCTCGCGATCGGGAGCCAGTTTCCGGATCTAGTGGATAAACCGCTGGCGTATCTCGGCGTGTTGACGTACGGGCGGTCGCTCGCCCACTCCGTGTTCACATTCGTCCTGGTGAGTGGCGTCGTCTGGTGGGGTGCAACGGCGCTGCAAACTCGCTGGCCCGACACCTCCTGGCAATATCGGCTTCGACGCGTGGCACCGGTTGCGTTCACGAGTGGCTATCTGAGTCACCTGCTCGGAGACCTGTACGGCCCCGCCGTCGGCGGGAGTGCCGACGTGCGCTTTGTCCTCTACCCGATATACGCGATTCCCCGGGCCGCTGGTGACGATATCGCGCCCTGGATTCGGCTTGTCCGGATATACCGCGACATGGGGGCGCATCCGCAATTGGAATTGATACTACTCGCCTTTGTCGTGTTCATTGGATTACATTTCTGGGAGAAGTAGCCACCGGAAAGCTCGCCCAATATCCATTGTGGATATCCGGCGCAACATAACTTAGTGTAGCTTCAACTCTCGAAGTGATAGTTGTACCAGAATTGAGGCGAGAATGCTCCTTCCTCAACGAGCGACCACCGGGAGCGAGTAGGGAGGGGATGAATCGCCGCACGCCAGTACAAACAATTACATAGACATATCCCTAATCAAGAGACAGCGATGGAGTACACTCACCGCTACCACGCCTTTCCGACACAAACGGTAGCGGCTGAACTGAAACGCCATATCGACATTCATCGCCAAGCGTACAACTACACACTGTACGAATACGAGAACGTGGATGCCGACAACATCGGCTCCGCGTACAAACACCACTACCGACTCCCCGACTGGAAAGACGAGTTCCCTGTGTTCTCGGAAGTCAACTCCAAGGCTCTGCAACGGACCGTCACCCGGTTCTACCAGAATCTCTCGAACCTGAAAGCCCAGAAAGACAACGGGAACACGGTCGGGAAACTCAACTGGAAGTCACCCCGAGAGTTCCGGAGTATGACGTTTTCGCAGTCCGGTTTCGAACTCAAAAACACGAGTGGCCGGCGTGCAACGGTAGAACTCTCCAAGATCGGCGACCTGAAGATACGCTATCACCGCGAGCTCCCCGCCGAAGCTGACATCAAAGAAGTCACGATCAAAGAGGAGACAACCGGCGAGTGGTTCGTCTCCTTCGGTCTCGAAACAGACGAGGCTGAATTGCCCGAGAAACCTGACGTGGACTCGCTGGACGCGAGCAACAGCGTCGGGATCGACCTCGGAATCCTGAACTACATCCACACCTCTGACGGGATTGCCGTAGATTGGCTCGAGCTGGAAGTCGAGTACGAGCGTCTTCGGCGCGAACAACGCAAACTCTCGCGGAAGGATGAAGGGTCGAACAACTACGAGAAGCAACGCCGAGCGGTAGCGAAAGTCAAGCGCCACATCAAGCGGACGGTGCTGGACTACCAGCACAAGATCACGACGTGGCTCGTCACAGGGTACGATGCCGTGTTCGTTGAGGACTTGAACGTGACGGGGATGCTTCAGGGCGACGGGAACGCCCGAAACAAGCAGGACGCGGCGTGGCGACAGTTCATCACGCTGCTCGAATACAAAGCCGACCTGTACGGCTGTCACGTCGTTCAAGTAGAAGCTGCGGGGACGACGAAAGAGTGTGCTCGGTGTGGCGTGGAGACGGCGAAGCCTATCTGGGTTCGGGAACACTCGTGTCCGTCGTGTGGATTTGAGACGGGCAGAGATGCGAATGCAGCGATGAATGTCTTGCAGAGAGGGTTTGAGGAATTAGGGCTGGGATGGCCCGAATCAACGCCTGTGGAGACTGTGACCGCTACGGACGCCGATGACTTTCGAGAGGTGTCTGCACGTCACGTCGTCGAAACAGGAAGCCCCACCCTCAAGAAGCGAACGGCCTCAGCCGTGAGCGAGTAGGGTGGGGTAGTTCACTCGCCGCCGCTGGCAGCTCCTTGAGGCAGGGGCTTCGCTCCTTGCGGAAGGAAGTTCCTGCTTCCACGACGCGCTTTGCAGATACAACCGCAGTATCCACAGCGAGCGCAGTCTCCACAGGCGGCAATTCGGAGTGTCCCACTCCTAGTTTGGAGAGTCCGCGAGAAAGAACGTTCCACGCTGCGTTTGCGTCTCTGTCCGCCTCGAACCCACAGGCCGGACAGGAGTGTTCACGCACCCAGATCGGTTTGTCAGTTTCGACGCCACACCGAGCACACCCTTTGGTGGTGCCGTCAGGGTCAACATCCACGAAGTGCGCGCCTTCGCGTTTGCACTTGTATTCAAGTAGGTCGGTGAAGGTGCCCCACGCCGCTGACGCCGTGTTGCGACTGTTGCGCGGCGATTCCAGCATCCCTTTCACGTCAAGGTCTTCAACGGCCACGAGATCGTACTCCCGAGCGTAATAGTTCGAGAGTTTGTGGAGGAAATCACGCCGCTTGCGCTTGATTTGCTGGTGACACGCAGCAACACGCCGACGTTGTTTCTCCCAGTTACTCAGCTCTGAGTTATAAAAAGAACGTTGTTTTGACGATGCCGCCGGGCGCGTCCCGGAGGCGGGGCCGATCGGTCAGTCGTCCGCAGGGGCGGTCGAATCGCCCGTGGAGATGCCCGTTCCCGGCCCGACGTCGATGTCGAGCTCGTCCAGCTTCTCGTCCGGAATGACGCCGTCGACCCAGCCGCGAACCTCGTAATACTCGTCTTTCATCTTCTCGAGTTCGACGAGGCTTCCCTCGACGCCGCCTTGACCGGGCATCGCGTTGTCGCCCTCGACGAACCGGTTCGGCAGGTCGTCGTCAGCGCCATCGAATCCGCAGAGGTTGTTGTAGTAGCGCTCGAGCGCGTAGATACGCTCGCCCGCCTCCATCAGGTCCTCCTCAGTGACGTCACGGCCGGTCATGCCGTTGTATTGGAGGACGTACTCCTCGATGCCCTCCGCGAAGGCGTTGAACTTGCAGATGTCGAAGCTGTCGGAGATGGCGTGGAGGTTCTGGAAGGTTGCCGTCAACTCGCCTTTGCCCTCCCACTCGACGGGATCGACCTTCTCCGGGATGCCGAGAATCTCGGCAGCCGGCGTGTAACCACGCAGGTGACACGCTCCGCGGTTCGAGGTCGCGAAGGCGATGCCCATCCCCTTCATGCAGCGGGGATCGTAGGCCGCGATCGTCTGGCCCTTCACCGAGAGCTTGTTATCGTGGGCGTCCATGCGGTCGGCGACGCGGCGCGCCCCCTCGGCCAGCAGGTCCGCGAGTTCCGTCTCGCGGGTCGCAATCTTCGAGAGCATCTCGACCATCTCCTCGGAGTCACCCCAGTCGATGCCTTCGTCAAGGTCGTCGAACTTGCCCGCCTCGGTCATCTCCATGCCCATCGCAAGCATGTTGCCGGCCTCGATGGTGTCCAGACCGTGGTCGTTACACCGCTGGAGCATGAGCGCGATCTCGTCGCGGTCGGTGTGTCCGGCGTTGGGGCCGAGCGCCCACGCCGACTCGTACTCGAAGGACTCGGTGCGGACGTTCATCTCCTCGCCTTTGTGCATCACGTCGACCTCGACTTCCTTCTTGCAGGCGACCGGACAGGAGTGACACGTCGGCTCGTCGACGAGGATGTTCTCGCGGACGTTTTCCCCGGAGACCGCCTCGGCGTCGAAACTCTCCTTGTCGCGGAACCCACCGTCGCGGGCGTCGCCGGTCGACGTATACTTGCCGTTGTTGGTCGGCAGTCCCGACATCTCCTCGGTGGCGTTCATCAGGACGTTCGTCCCGTACATCGAGAGGCCGCCCTCGTTGGGGGCGGTCACCTCGGACTCCTGAATGAGCTCCATGGCCTGCTTGTGGCCCTCCCGGAACGTCTCGGAGTCGGCTGGCTTCTGCATGTCAGTCCTCGCCTTGACGACGACGGCCTTGAGATTTTTCGATCCCATCACGCAGCCGGTACCGCCCCGGCCCGAGGCGCGGTCGTCCTCGTTCATGATGGCGGCGTACCGCACCTCGTTCTCGCCGGCCTCGCCGATGCCCATCACGGAGAGGTTCTTGCCGAAGGAGCCCTCGACCTCCTCTTCGATGGCGTCTCGGGTGTCGTGGAAGCCGTGGCCCCACAGGTGGGAGGCGTCCCGGAGTTCGACTTCGCCGTCCTCGACGACGGCGTACACCGGTTTGTCGGCTTTCCCTTCGAACAGCAGGCCGTCGAAGCCGGCCCACTTGAGCCGAGCGCCGGACCAGCCGCCGTGGTGGGAATCGGTGACGGTTCCGGTCAGCGGCGATTTGGTGCAGACTGCGATCCGGCCGCTCATGGTTACCTGGGTCCCGGTGAGGGGCCCGTTCATGAACGCTAGGAGGTTCTCCGGCTCGAGGGGCTCGACCTCCGGCCCCTGATCGAAGACGTACTTGACGCCGAGGCCGCGGGCCCCGATGTACTTTTCCGCGTCCTCTTGATCGATGCTCTCGTAATCGACATTCTCGTCGGAAAGATCGACGCGAGCGATGTGGTCGTGGAATCCGCCTAAGTCTGTCATGTTATCGTACATGATTGTATATGGTCTGCTAGATGTTAGGCGTTACCCTTGATGTGAAACTGTTTGCGGTTACGTTCGGGGTCACAAACGTAGATTGTAATACCTAATGCCATTAAACCGTATTTCGTAATCAGTTTCAGGGGGTGAATGCGAGGTTCGATACCAATCCGGCACCACGTCGGTCGGTCGTCCGGGGACTGCCGACATGACCGGTTTGGTGCTCGTGAAAAGATATTTATATACACAAATATCACGGTTAATGAACCGAATGGACGAACCACTCCGGATATCGGATGACATGGCGGCGGTTCGGGACCGACACCGCCGGGCTGCCGACGAGTTGATCCGAGACGAGGAGCTTCGATTATATATAGACGGTGAGTGGATAGAAAGCGACTCTGAAAAGCGACTTGAGATCGTCAACCCGACGACAGACACGCCGTTGGCGTCAGCGCCGGCGGCCAACGCAGCCGATGTCGAACGGGCAGTCACCGCCGCCTGGCGGGGGTTCGAGTCGTGGGGTGAGTACGACCCGAGCGAGCGACAGCGGACGCTGGGACGGATCGCCGACCGCATTGAGGCGAACGCTGAGCGCCTCGCCCGGATCGACGTATTGGACAACGGCAAGCCGATCACCGAGGCCAGGACTGACGTCGAGTTGGTCGCCGACCACTTCCGGTACTTTTCGGGCGTGCTCCGGTCTCTTGAGGGGAAGACGGTACCGGGTGGCGACGGCCAACACGTCGAGACGCTTCGGGAGCCCTACGGCGTCGTCGCCGGGATTATCCCTTGGAACTTTCCGTTACTCATGGCGACGTGGAAACTCGCCCCGGCGCTGGCCGCCGGCAACGCAATCGTTCTCAAGCCGGCCGAGGAGACGCCGCTTTCGGTCGTGGAGTTGCTTCACTTGGCCGGTGATCTACTCCCCGATGGGACAGTAAATGTAATAATGGGGTACGGTCCCGAGGCCGGGCGCGCACTTGTCCAACACGACCGGATCGGGAAGGTCGCTTTCACCGGGGCGGTCGAGACTGGTAAGGGAGTCATGAAGGACGCCGCCGACAACATCACCGATCTCACGCTGGAACTCGGCGGGAAGAGCCCGATCGTGGTGTTCCCGGACGCCGATATCGGGACCGCGGTGGACGTTGCGACCGAGGCGATGTTCTTCAACTGCGGGGAGTGTTGTTGTGCCGGAACGCGGCTGTTTGTCCACGAGGACGTTTACGACCGGTTCACCTCGGCGTTCGTGGCGGCGGCCGAATCACTCACGATCGGCGACCCGCTCTCGGAGTCGACGGATCTCGGGCCGGAGATCACCCATACCCAACGAAACCGGACCGAGCACTACATCTCGTTAGCCGAGGACGCCGGCGCGGAGGTCCTCACCGGCGGACCGGCGACGGATCGGCGGCTTGAGGCAGGGTACTTCGTCGAACCGACCGTCATTGAGAGCGTCCCACACGAGAGCCGTGTCGTCCAAGAGGAGATCTTCGGGCCCGTCGAAGTGCTCTTCGAGTGGTCTGAGTACGACGACATGATTGACCGCGCAAACGACATCGATTTTGGCCTCGCAGCAGGTATCGTCACCGAGGATCTCGAGGACGCTCACCGCGCGGCGCGAGACATGGAGGCCGGGAACATCTGGGTGAACCAGTACAACACCTTCCCCGCCGGCCAGCCCTTCGGTGGATACAAACAGTCAGGCATGGGTCGCGAAACCGCCCGGGAGACGCTGGAGGCATACACCCGGACGAAGACAATAAACTTCAATCTCGAGCGATCGTAACCGCGGCCGTCTCTACACCACAATTTTCCATAGAATGTCTTCAAAACCCACTTTCTGGAAATCATACCCTTGCTTCGCCCCGGTATGAAACCGTATGCAATTCAAACCGGCGGTCCGAAATCGTAGATTGGCGCGTCTCGACGCGAAGACTTATGTAACAACTCAATATATCATCTATAAGCCCCGAAATGAATCGTAGGACCGACGATTTCGATGCGGATCTCTCGCCACGGGATCTCGTTCTGTTAAAAACCCGTATTGACAACCCGACGGCCCCCGTCCGCGAAATAAGGGATATTCTCGAGGAGGAGTACGGAATCGAGTTGTCGCACAACCGCGTCAACGAACTGCTGCACGAAATGGCCGATCAAGACGCGTTCCGCGAGGTCATCCTCCCGAACGAGGACATCTTCAACACCCACCTATTCCGGGTCGCCTTCCACTACCCGAACTTCGAACAGCAGTGGGAAGAATGCTACTGGGAACTCATGGAGGATCCCCACGTGGTCATGTTCTTCAACGCCGACAGCTACTATCACTGGCAGCTACTCATGCAGTTCAACACCGACCGGGAGGCAGAGCGGTGGATCCATCACTTCTTCAAAAAGCACGGCGGTCTCATCGCCCAGTTCGACAACACGAAACTCCCGACCGTCCACAAGTTCCACAGCCAGGCCTCCATCTTTGACGAACTCCTCTGGCAGTCCGAGGAGGGCAGGAACTACCTCCAGAACGCCCAAGAGGACCCCCACGACAAGGGTGTCATCACTGCTGACGGCAGCGGCGACTCCTCGCCGTAGCCGTTTGTATCGCCCGACGGTGACCGGCTTCAGATGTCGTCGTGGGTCAAGAGCGTCCGATCGACGCCCGCCGGAACCGGGTCGTACGTGATCACCTCGAGGAGGTTCCCGTCTGGATCGAGAAAATAGAACCCCTCGAACTCGTCCCAATCGTAGGGCCCTTGCTTCGGAAACTGTCCGTCGAGTTGCTTGAGGAACTGCTCGTAGTCGTCCCGACCGGTCTCGAAGGCGATATGCGCCTTGTCGAGGGGATGGTCGATACGCCCGTGCCAGCCGTCGGCGCGTCCGGTTTCCGCAAGCGTCAACACGGTCCCACCGACGTCGAACATCGCGTGCTCACCCTGAAAGTCCGAGGGTGGCCGCAGCAGGTCCAGGTCCAACTGATCCCGGTAGAACGGGTAACACGCCTCCAAGTCATCCACGTCTACGTTGATGTGATCGACGGCATCCATACCTCTCCTCTGGGCGCATCGGCTCATATCTCTTCGGGGGCGAACAAACGTTATATCCGGCCGGCCGGATCGTGTGTATATGCGACACGCTCTCGGGCCGCTGCTCACGCTTGACGTTGGGACGCGCCAAAGCGAGGAGTCCGACATCGATGACATCCTCGCGGAGTTCCTCGGGGGCCGCGGCGTCGGGACCAAACTCGCGTTCGATCGGATCCCGTTCGACGCCGATCCGCTGGGACCCGAAAACCGGCTGTACGTCGCCATCGGGCCGATGCAGGCCTCGACGACGAGCTTTACGGGGCGAACATCGGCAACAGCGCTGTCGCCGTTGACCGAAGGGCTGCTGTCGTCGAACGCCGGCGGGTTCGTCTCTCGGAACATCGCCGACACGGGATATGCGGCTTTCGAGTTAGTCGGTCGGAGCGACACGCCGCTTTGGGTGCACGTCACCGACGACGGCGTCGCGTTCGACCCCGTTCCCGAACTGGCGGAGGCAACGGTGTCGACCGTCGTTGCGCACGTCGGCGAGGCACGAGGAGTCGGAGCGGACGCAGTCGTCTGTATCGGCCCTGCGGGCGACCACGAGGTTCGGTTCGCCTCAATGATGACCTCCGGGACGCGGGCGTTCGGTCGCGGTGGCCTCGGTGCCGTCCTCGGGTCGAAGAACGTGAAGTGTCTCACCTTCGCCGGTGACTCGCCTCACCGGATCGAGTTTCCCTCGGTCGCCGACGAGGTTCACCGCGAGGCCGCCGAGAGCGACCACATGATGAAACGACAGGGGACCGCCGGGCTGACGGAGTTCGCCAACGAGATCGAGGCGTTGCCGACGCGGTACTTTTCCGAATCGTCCTTCGAGGGCGCGTCGGCGATCGGCGGCGACGCGATCGAGGAAAAAAAGTACAAGAAGGGAACCTGCTCGTCGTGTGCGTTCGCGTGCAAACTGCCGACCCGCAACGACGCCGGCCTCGAAACAGAGGGCCCGGAGTTCGAGACGGTGATGGCGTTCGGCTCCAACGCCGGCGTTGACGACCTCGCCGCGGTAATGAAAGCTAACGAGCGCTGTGACGAACTCGGATTGGACACGATCTCCTGTGGCGATGTCGTCTCGGCGTACCTCGCAAGCGAGGACGCACTCGGCGACGCCGAGTTACTCGCCGACCTCGTAGAGCGAATCGCCTACCGCGAGGGGATCGGCGACACGCTCGCGGAGGGTATCCACCGGATCCACGACCGGTTGGGGGTCAAGGATTGGACCGCGAAGGGCATGGAGTTCGCCGCACACGACGGCCGGACGCTCAACGGGCAGGCGCTCGCCTTCGCGACCTCGAACCGTGGCGCAGACCACCTCTATGGATCAATGTACGTCCACGAGTACCCACTCGTCGACCGCGAGCGCGCGATCGACCGCGACGGCGTCGCCGGCAAGGCCGACCTCCTCGTCGAGCGGGAAAACAAAAACGCCGTCCTCGACTCGGCGATCGCCTGCAAGTTCTCGCGGGGATTTCTTACCGAAGCGCGGTTGGCGGCGCTGCTCGACAGTACCGTCGAGGAACTCCAGGCGGTAGGGGCACGGATCGTGGATCTCGAACGGCGGTTCAACAACGAGCGAGGGTTCGACCGCGCCGACGACACGCTCCCGTACGAACTCCCGGGGCTTGCGTCCGAACTGTCAGCGTACTACGAACGCCGTGGGTGGAGCGACGACGGCACTGTTCCGACGGCCGATTCTCCGGAGCGGTCCGGATAGTCCAGTTGGCTGCGCCAGTCAGTCGTCCGACCCGACCGACGTAACCGTGCCGGCGTCGTCGGTCGTCGCCGTCGACTGCGCCCAGTTGGGCGAGGAACGCGGCGGCGATAGCACGCCGATCCCGACCGCCGGTTCGTCGCCGCGGTTTTCTGCGCCGTGGAGTTCGCCGCTCTCGAAGGCGTATGAGTCTCCGGGTGACAGCTCTATTTCCTCGTCTTCGAGAATTGCGGTGAGTTCGCCAGAGATGAGAAAGCCGATCTGTTCGTTGTCGTGGCGGTGAATCGGAAGTGTCGCCCCGGGTTCGATCCGCCAGTGCTTCATACTTGATTTCTCCCCGGCGGCGAGGTCGGCGAGATAAACGTCAGGGGATGCCTCCTCGTACTCGCGGCCCGCTTCGCTCACTTGCTGCATGATATTCCCTTGCGCAGCTTTGTTACTTAAAGGTTACCTCAATAGTTTTAAGTAACTATGTGAAGATACCGAAATAGAGCGAGTATGTGTGACACTGTACAACTGTTTCACCTGCCCTACTCCTTCATGTTGCCACAGAAGGTGGCCGTCGAGGAGGGCTACTTCGAACAGGCCGGCTTGGACGTCGAACTGACCGAACGCGACCGCGAGAACGTTGACTGGAAGTACATTCCCGCCGAGGAGTCGCTGACGGACGACCACGATGTCGATGTCTACCCGATCTGCAAGTGGGAGAGTATTAAACGGACCTGGCGAATGGACGACGGTCGCATCGTCGCGAAGGGAACCTTCGCCGATCAGCCTTACACCGTCTACGTCCAGCCCGACAGCGACATCACGGAGCCGTCTGACCTCGCGGACGTGCCGGTCGGCATCAACAAGCGAACCGGTCAAGAGTACACCGCGATCAGGGCTCTAGAGGAGCACCTCTCGCCGGAGGACGTCGAGATCGAGCACCACGGGATGCCGACCGACCGGCTCCGAGCGCTCGAAAACGGCGAGGTAGAGGCAGTCTCGCTTCTGGAGCCACAGAGCACGCTTGCCGAGGAGCTCGGCTACCGACCGGTACTCGAGTTCGAGAACCACATGGGCATCGTTGGAGCCGACGCCATCGACCGGGACGTCCTTGATCGGTTTATCGAGGGATACGCCCGCGCCGCCGAGGCGATTAACGCCGATCCCGACGCCTACCGCGAGGCGTACCTCGGGATGCTTGAGGCCGACGCCGAGATCGCCCCGGAACTCTTCGAGGACGTCGACTACGACGAGTTGCTGTCGCGGATCGAGGTGCCGCGGTACGAACCTCCGGAACTGGCCGAACACGACGAACTCGACGAGCAGTTGTCGTGGATGAAGCGCCGCCAGCTTATCGACGCCGACGCCGACATCGACGCCATCGTCGCTCCGGTGGGACGATGAACGTCGGGCGCCAACAGCGGGCGCTGGACGCCCACCACGACGACCCTGGCGATAGGCCGGTGATGCGCGCGCGCTTCGAACACAACGGGAGCCCGCGCTATATGCTGTACACGATGAAGCGCCTCGGGCTCGATCACGAACACGGTTTTCACCTCGACGTCCAGTTGGTCTCTGACGAACTCGAGGGCGGGATGGAAACCGTCGAGGCCCGACTCCAAGACGGCGAGGCCGACCTGATCGACATCGACTACATCTCGACCGCCCGCGAGCGCGCCGAAGGGGCGAACATCGTCGCGTTTCACCCCTACGGCCGGACCGTCGGCGGCCTCGTCGCGCCGGAGGATACAGCTATCGAGGGTCTCGCCGACCTCTCGGACCACCGGATCGGCGTCGTTCGACGCCTCGATAAGAACTGGATCCTCGTTAGAGCCGCCTGCCGGCAGTACCACGGGTTCGACCCCGACGAGACGGCAACGCCGGTCGAAGCCGGCTCGAAGGTCGGGCTGACCGAGATGCTTCACGACGGCGAGGTCGACGCCGTGTTGCAGTTTTGGCCGATCGTCCCCGAGATCACCGAACGGGGCCCCTACGAGGAGGTGTTTCCCGTCTCGGACATCGTTCAGCGGCTCGCCGAGACCGACAACCGGGTCCCGGTATCGACGTTTCTCACGAGTGATTCGTTCCTCGATGCGCACACCGACACCGCCCGCCGGTTCGCGGCCGCCTACGGGGACGTCGTTGATCGGCTCATCGCGGAGGACGCTCTCTGGGACGAGATCGGCGAGAAGCTGATGAGCTACGACGATCCCGAGATAGTGGCCGCGGTCCGAGAGGGCTGGCGCGCGATGGTCGTCCGCGGGTGGAACGACGAGACGATCGACGGGATGGAACAGCTGTTCGAACACCTCCGGTCGGTCGCCGGGGCCGATGCGCTCGGCGTCGACCGGATCCCCGAGGGTACCTTCCGTCCCGTTGATCCGCTATGAAATCTGTCACGTTCCAGCTCAACTGGGAGCCGAACGGATTTCAGGCCCCGTATTTCCTCGCCAGAGAGCGGGGCTACTACGAGGAGGAGGGCCTCGACATCGCCTTCGTCGAGGGTCACGGCTCGCCGTTCGCCGCCGAACAGACCGCCCGTGGCCGAAGCGATGTCGGGCTTGCGGGCGCAAGCGCGGTCCTTGCGAAGGCCAGCGAGGGGTTCGACCCGCTCGCGGCGGCCGCGCTGACGAAACGGACGCCGGCGGCGATCTACACCCTTCGCGACACGTTCGGCGAACCGCTGACCGATCTGTCCCAACTCGCCGGGCGGACGGTCGCCCCCTCAGCGACGAAGACGCGCATCCTGGCCGCACAAGCGCTTGAATCCGCCGGCGTGCGCGACTCGGTTGAGCTCCTCGATGTCGATCCGAACACCCACCACCGCGTCGAACATCAGGTGCTCGACGGAAGCGTCGACGCGGCCGTCGGTGTCGTCACCAACGGAGCCGAACTCGAAGCCGAGTACGACCGGATCGCCGACGAGTTGCCGCTCGGCGAGGCGCTTGGCGTCTACGGAATGATGCTCGTCGTCAACCGCGAGTTCGCGGCCGAGGATCCCGAGACGGTTCGGTCGCTCCTGCGGGCGATCGCCCGCGGGTGGATCGATGCGACAAACGACCCAGAGACCGCTATCGACGCGCTAGTGGCCCGCAACGCCACGCTCGAACGCCGCCGCGACATCGAGACGCAAAAGTTCCTCGCGGCGGCAGAGGGTCTCCAGTACACGGACCACGTCGCCGAAGCCGGGTGGGGTGTCCACCAGGCCGACCGGTGGGAGCGACTCGCCGGGATGCTCGCGGAGACGAACCTGCTGTCCGGGCCAGTCGATCCCGGCTCGGTCTGGACCAACGAGTACGTCGATCGCGACGCGCCGCCGATACGGGAGTACGCCGGGCGGATCGGCCGGACGGAATCGGAGCGGTGAGGTTCGCCGAGCCGTTTTGCCCACAACCGTGGGTAACGTTTACACGTGTTGAGATTGTGCGCTACGGTGGACTATGACGGAAACCGATGAATACCTGATCCTCCGGGAACTTCCGGAGCCGATCACCGATGATGAACTCGCCGCCGCCGCCGACGCGTCCGGCGAAGCGCTCGAAGAACTCCGCGAGGAGGGCACCGAAATCAGTTGGGTCGAATCCGAGGTGCTGGCCGACGACGACGGCGGGATCGTGGGCACCTTCTGCCGGTATCGCGCCGAGAGCGAGGCGGCGGTCCACGAGCACGCCGACCGCGCCGGACTCCCGGCGACTAAGGTAACCCGACGGGGCGAGCCCCTGTCGGGCGAATGACCCGCGGCGACCGGCGTGACCACTTGCCGTACTATTTTGGGCTGTACCACTGGCGGGAGCGAGGTCGACGGATCGTTCTCGGTGTAGTCACGATCGCCGCTGGCGTTCTCGCTGCTCGCCGCCGAGGACGGCTTGCGGGCGCGCTTGGCGCGATAGCGGCGCTGTGGGGCGTCTCAACGGCTGGTAGTGCGGTCAGGGCACTCGCCTCGCCGCCGCCATGGGTGCTTGACCGCGAGAAGTACGAGGCGCTTGCAGCCGAACTGCAGATATCCGGTGCCGACCGGCTGCTTGATATCGGTTGTGGGACGGGGCGATCGCTCGTCGGCCTCGCCCCCGCCGTCCCGGCATCGTGTTCTGTCATCGGCTTGGACACCTTCGACGACCGGATCATCCTCGGCAACGGCGGCCAGCTGGCCGAGCGGAACGCCCGGATCGCCGGCCTCAACGCCGCGGCGCTCCGCGGCGACGCCGCCCGGCTCCCGATCGACGGCGGAACCGTCGACATCGTGACGATGTGTCGGGTCCTCCACGATCTGCCGGCCGACGCTGCCGATCGGGCGCTTGAGGAAGCCTATCGGGTCTGTGCGCCCGACGGACACGTCGGTGTGCTCGCGTTACCGTACCCCCACGACGAGGACGCCGATCCGGCGACGTACTGGCGGACAGCAGTCTCGACGGCGGGCTTCGACGTCGAAACCGTCAGAGAGCGCGACGACGGCTACACGATCGTCGTGGGAGCGGTCGGGAACGACTCATGACCGGAGTCCAGGCGGGGAATGACACCTTACGAATTTTCGCGCCGATCGCACAAAAATTATAACCATGTGTGTACATATCGCATATCATGTCAATTGAACTCCCCGCCGTGGGTCCGGGTGCCGACACCGACTCCGACGACGAGGGCGAGGATCTCCCGCCGGCGGAGATGGAATACCTCAGCTATCGGTCCATCGTCAAACACGGTTGGGACATCGACGACGACAATCTCTTTGATAAGGCCGCGCGTGCGAACCTCGACGACGACCGATACGGCCGGGTCGAGATCGACAGGGAGGAAACAATCCTCAGATCTGCGGAGGCGAACGATCTCAGTTGGGGCTCGCAGTGTCGATCCGGTACCTGCAACGTCTGTGCCGCGATCGTAAAAAGCGGCGACGTCGAGATGGACATGAATCTCGCGCTGACTGACGAACAGGTCGAAGACGGGGTTCGGCTCACCTGTACGGCCTACCCGGAGAGCGACCGAATCCAGATCATATTCAACGCTTTCCCGCTCGTCGCGAACGACGCCCCCGGCCGCGGCCGCGAGCCGCCGGCCGAGGACTGAGATGGGGATTGATCTCCCCGCTGTCGAACCGGAGACGTCCTCGGAGGACCGACCGCCCTCACGGGTCGAGTACCTCGACTACCGGGCGGTGGCTCGCCACGAGTGGGGCCTCGAAGACGACGACCTCTTCGAGAAGGCTGCGGCCGCCTCCATTCCGGAGGAGCGCTACGGATCGCTTGAGGTTCCTCGCGACGAGCCGATCCTCGTGGCCGCGACCGACGAGGGGCTTGCGTGGCCCTCCTCGTGTCGGGCCGGCTCTTGTGCGACCTGTACGGCCTATCTCTACGAGGGAGAGGCCGATATGGACATCAACCTGCTGTTGACCGACGAAGAAATCGAGGAACGAGGCCTCCTGTTGACGTGCACAGCGACCCCCGAAAGCGACGAGCTAAAAGTGGTCTTCAATGCGGTCATGTCGCCCTACGTTCGCGAGACGGTGCTGAATCGGTAGGTTTGGACCGACAAATGGGGGAGCTGTTTCGCGGCTCAGGTGTTTAGCGGTCGCGTCCGCCCCTCGCCCTCCAGTGCCCACGTGAGTGCTCGCGCGGCCGCCTGAATCTCGCGTCCGGTGCCGGGCCGGGGGTCCGACTCGGCGATCGCTCGAAGCTCCTCCGCGCGCGAGAGCACCCGTTGCCGGCTTGGGACCGCGCTCGGGTCCGCCGACGCGACCGTCGCCAACGCCCGAACGGCACACCGGGAGATGATCTGTCGATCCGCCTCCGTCGCCTCCGCATAGGCCGCCGTTGTCGCGTCGAACAGTTCGGGACACTTGGCGACTGTTCCGACGAACGAGCGGAGAATGGCGATCTGTGTAGGGAGCGTCGCTTGAGGTAAGCGGGCGGCGACGACCGGATCGGCCGCCACCACCGCCTCCGGATCGACCATTCCGACCCGCGTGAGCGTTCGAACGATCGCCTCCTCGATCGACGGCGCGACGGTCTCCTCGAGCGCGTCGACGAGTTGTGGCACGGCGTGTTCGAGCCGTTCGGGATCGAGTCCGGAGAGTTCCGCGAGTCCGATGGCCCCGGAGAGCCTGAGCGAGCCGTTGTCGCTGGCGAGAAACTCGACGAACGTCTCCTCATGAGAGACGACAAGTTCGGGGTCGTGCTCCGCTGCGGCCCGCAACGCCCGGCCGGCGTCCATTCGGTCGTCGGGCTGATCCGATTCGAGCTGTTCGCGAAGGCGGTCCTCGGCCGCGTTGATGACGGTTGGCTCCTCGCGGACCGCCCGTTCGAGTTCGTCGAGTGCGCTGATATCTTTCATTGTCATGGGTATATCTTGTCAAGGCGTCTCATATATGTGTCGTCAAAAAAAGGCGAAACTGTCCGGTTCGCGTCGCGTCGATCAGGCAGCCAACGAGAAGACGGCGAGTTTGTCCCCGCGCGGGCCGCGTCCGACGAAGCCGCTTCCGCCGAGCTGGATGGCGATGTACTGCTTTTCGGTTTCGGAGTCGTACCAGGAGATCGGATCGCCGGAGATGGCCTTATCCGAGAGGTCGAACTCCCAGAGGCGATCGCCGCTCTCACCGTCGTAGGCGATCAGGTCACCGTTCTGCGTGCCGGCGAAGAGCAGCCCGGTCGACGTCGTCAGCGTGCCGCCCCACAGGTAGCGGTCGCTGTCGATCCAGTCGCGCCAGACGACCTGTCCGGTGCTCGGGTCAACGGCGGCGATGGCGCTGATGTGGCCGTTGTAGTCGTCCGGGATGTCTTCCTCGTCGGGTTCGACGTCGACGACGCCGCCCCAGAACTTCTCGCCCGGCTTGTACTCCTCGTTGCGCCACTTCACCGAGTGCGGCGTGTTGAGCGTCTTATGATAGCACAGCCCGGTCTCGGGGTTGTACGAGGCCGGCTGCCAGTCCTGCCCGCCGAGTAGGCCGGGAAGCATCACGTACTCCCGTTCCTCGTCGACGTGCGGCACCATCTCCAAGAAGTTGATCTGCTGGGTAATCGGCTCGCCACGAACCAGTAGATCGCCGGTCTCGGGTTCCATCACGTACGACCAAGAGGTCTTCCCGGCGCTGTAGACGACATCGCCCTCGTAGTCGCGGTGGGGGACCTCGATGTCGCGAAGCAGCATCCGCATCATGCCCGCGTCGTAGTCCCAGATGTCGTGGGCGGACTCCTGATGGGACCACTGGATCTCGCCGGTGTGGATGTCGACGGCGATGGTCGAGCAGGTGTTTCGGTTCGGTCCCGGTCGGACGGTTCCGTTGAAGTCCGGGCTGGGGTTTCCGACGTTGAAGTAGAGCAGTTCGCGCTCGGTATCCAGCGTCGGTGTCATCCAGTTGGTGCCACCGGACTGCTGGAACGATTCGCCGACCCACTCCTCCTCGGGACAGGTCGTCAGCCGCCACAGTTCCTCGCCGGTCTCGGCATCGAGCGCACAGTGGAAGCCACGGACGCCGTACTCGCCGCCGGCCGAACCGGTGAACAGCATCCCGTCGTAGATAATCGGCGCCCACGTCGAGGAGTACCCTTCCTTGTAGTCTTCCGTCGACGTGTACCACAGCTCCTCGCCGGTGTAGCGATCGAGCGCCTGTACGCCCGAGTCGAGCGAGGTCATGTAGATCTTGTCCTCGTACACCGCGACGCCGCGGTTGTTGTCGTCACAACAGAGCACTGCGTCCTCCGGCGCCGGATACGTGTAACTCCAGAGGACCTCACCTTCACGGGCGTCGATGGCCTTGACGTGGCTCGGCCCGTTGGCTTGGTACATGATCGGCGGGTCGCCGGGCACGACAATCGGTGATCCCTCCATGCTGGAGTTGGCCCCGACTGTCATCTCGTATTCGAGTTCCAACTCGTCGACGTTGTCCTTCGTGATGATGTCGGCGGTGGTGTAGCGGTGCCCCTCGTAGTTGTTTCCGAACATCAACCAGCTCTCGGGGTCTTCGCTGTCCAGGAGCATCTCCTGGGTCACGTCGAGTCGTGGAATTCGGTCCGTGTCGTGTTGATCGAGGACAGATTCGTCGGGCGCGTTGAACACCTGATACCCGAGGTCCGTCTCCTCGACGATCGTTTCGCTCGCTGCCTTAATCGCTTCGTCTTCTTCTTCGACTGCCATTGTTGTGTATTAGATCTGTGTCCGTGGTTATCTCGCCGGCGATGGCGCGCGTTTCTCCTCGTGGATCCAGAAGGCCTCCTGCATCAGTTCCTCCTGATTGACGATGGTGATGGCGGCTCCGGAACTGAGCGCGGCGACGACCTGTTCGTCGGTCAACTCGCCGTCGCCATCGGCGACATCGTGGGCGGCACGCAGGAACACGTGCATACCGCCGAGGAGCGCCTTTGTCCGCCAGAACGCATCGTCGATGATCGACTCGGTGAGTAGGATTTCCTTCTGTTTGAGGTGTCGATCGAGCGCTTTGATCCACAACAGCCCGCCACCGACAGCACGATGATACAGCGGCGGGACGTAGTCGACATCGAACTCGACGCCCTCGGGGATCTCCCCCACTGGAACCCAGTGTGACAGCCGGGTGTTGTTGGTGATGACGTCGAGCAACAGCGCGGTTCGCTCGTGATCGTCGAACCCGAGCTCGGCTAGGTCGTCCGTCAGAACGTCCGTAGTGAGCACGCCTCTCGCTGTATGGTCGATGTGTGATTCGGTGAACGCAGGAAGGTTCTCCTCGAGGCTTTCGAAGAACCCCACGTCGACCAGATGGTGATATGCATCCCACACGGGGGCGATCAGTTCGCGGTACAGTTCCTCTACCCCCTCATCGCCCGGGCCATATCGTTCCGGGACACCTGTTTCCCGGACCGATTCTGCGTCCTCGAGAACCGCCTCGAGGTCGGTCAGCGCGGAATCGAGGGTGTCCGCGTCGAGGGAGCCGGTCAGGTCATCCCGGATGGCTGCCCCCATGGATGCGAACTCCGTATCTTCCCCCGCACTCACGGCTTCACTCAACTCGTCGAGCGCAGTCCCCGGATCGGACTCCGGGGTTTCGACATCAAACTCCGTCGCGAGGATCTCCCGATCGCGGTCGGTGATCTGTGGCTTGTACGTACCTACCATGAAGCATGCTCACAATGCTTTCCATACGCATTAAACGTTACTATTAAACAAATCGCTGGCAAAGATGTGAAATTTTCATACCGCCCCCGGGTACTGATTGAGTAGCTCATCTGCCACCCCTCGATTTGATATGGCAGGCCCGCCGAGATATGCACTGATGGAACTGCTCGTCAAGCCGGCCCTTCGGTCGGACGATACCGAACGCGCCGTCCTCACTGCGGATGCGATGGACTCCCTCGGAGTGGGTGACGGCGATGTCGTCCGAATCGAGAACGACGGATCGGTCGCCGCCGTTCGGGTGCGGGCCGGGACAAGCGCCACGACCAGTGACGACGAGATCCGGCTCCCGCAGACGGTCCGACGGCGCTCGCTCGATGCCGAGCGCGGCGAGGCGGTAACGGTGACGGCGGTCGATCCCGCCCCGGCCAAACGCGTGACGCTCTCGTTGCCGCCGAACATCGATGAGGCGGCCGCCTTCGAGATCAGTGACGCGGTCACGAACCGACCAATCGTTGCCGGACAGACCCTGACGCTCGAGGATGACAACCCTGCAAAGGGCTACACGGCCGCCTCCGACCACGGCGCACGTATCCACGTCGCCGACACCAAACCCGACGGCGTTGTCACCATCGAGGAGTGGACCTCCGTTCGGTATTCGGGGGAATCGTTCGAGAAACCCTTCACACGGCTGGCCGGGGATGCGACCGTATCGGGATTCGATGATGTGGGCGGGATGGAGTCGGTTGTCGAAGAACTCAAAGAGACCGTCGAGGCGCCGCTGTCGGACCCTGAAGCCTTCGATGCGCTCGACGTTCGGCCGCCGGGCGGCGTGCTGTTGCACGGTCCCCCTGGGACCGGAAAGACCCTGCTCGTGCAGGCGCTCGCCGAGGAAGCCGATCTTGAGTTGATACAGCGATCCGGCTCGCAGGCAGTCGCCGACACGGACGACGGGCAAAACGCCTTCGAGAACGCGCTTTCTGAGGCCGAAGAACGCGCCCCGTCGATCCTCCTTTTCGACGACCTCGATGCCCTGACCGGCGAGCGGGCGGGCGAGTTGGACCGCCGCCGGATCGCCCGACTCGTTGCCGCCCTCGACGACCACGACCCCCGCTCGCGGGTCGTGGTCGTCGGGACGACGACCGACCCCGAGCGACTGGACCCCTCGCTCCGGCGGAGCGGCCGGTTTGACCGCGAGATCGCGGTGCCCGTCCCCGATCGGAACGATCGCCGCCGGATCCTACCGGTCCTAACGCGGGCGGTGCCACTCGCCGACGACATCGACTTCGAACGGATCGCCGAGCGCACACACGGGTTTGTCGGAGCCGACCTCGAGCGCCTCGTCGACGAGGCGGCGGTCAACGCCCTGCGGCGAAATGGGCTTGGGACCGACGATGAGGCTCTCGACACGGCGGCCATCGGATCGATTCGGGTCGGGCCGACCGACTTCGACGCCGCCATCGCTGGCGTCGACCCCTCGGCACTTCGGGAGGTCTTTGTCGAAGTCCCCGACGTGACGTGGGGCGACGTCGGCGGCCTCGAGGGAACCATCGACCGGCTCCGCGAGACCGTCCAGTGGCCCCTCGAACATCCCGACGCCTTCGAGCGCGTCTCCCTCAGCCCGGCGAAGGGAATCTTGCTACACGGCCCGCCCGGAACGGGCAAGACGCTCCTCGCGAAAGTGGTCGCCAACGAGGCGGCGAGCAACTTTATTTCGGTGAAGGGGCCGGAACTGCTCGATAAGTACGTCGGAGAGTCCGAGAAGGGCGTACGCGAGATCTTCGAGAAAGCCAAAACCAACGCCCCCACCGTCGTTTTCTTCGACGAGATCGACGCTATCGCGGGCGAACGCGGCGGCGTCAGCGGCGACTCGGGCGTGAGCGAACGCGTCGTTTCACAGTTTCTGACCGAGATGGACGGCCTCGAGGAACTCGAGGACGTCGTGGTGATCGCGACCACGAACCGCCCCGATCTCGTCGACGACGCGTTGCTTCGCCCCGGTCGCTTCGACAGACACATTCGCGTCGGCATCCCCGACGGCGACGCCAGACGGCAGATATTCGACGTCCACACCGACGACCGGCCGCTCGCCGGCGACGTTGACCTCGGGGAACTGGCGGCCAGAACCGGGGGATACGTCGGCGCGGACATCGAGGCTGTCTGCCGAGAAGCGGCGATGACCGCGGTCCGGGAGTTCGTCGGTGGCCAGGGGGTGGACACGGACGAGATTCACCTTACTGCGGCACATTTCGACGAGGCGATCGGGACTGTCGATGCCGAGCGCCGTGACCGCGAGGACGGCTTCGAGGCGGACGGCGATGCCGGATCGTCCCGGATCGAATGACTCTCGAGAACGGCGTTATTTGTGTGAAAATATCATGCAGTAGCTTTATTATCTAGTTAAGACTGATCACCTGTGTATGAGAAAGTATCCCGCGACACTAGTACGCGTGTTCGAGAACAAAGTAGAGGCCGGCGCGGACACCGACTCTGACATCACGTTTGATCAGGACGATCTTGAGCAGGCCACGGACGAACTCGATATCGACGTCCGACAGGTGCTCGAGATTCCATCGGCGTACAGTTCAACGCGCGCGCTCCCCGACGAGATCACGGAGCATGGCTACGTCGACATCGAACCGGCCGACTCCGACGACGAGGAGACGTACCAGTTCATCAAAGAATAGCTCGGACCCCTCTTATCGACGAACCGGCACGCCATCGAGGGCGACAACTGCGAGGTCGACCCAGCGGGAGCCGGAATATCAGGATGTCATAGAACGATTGGCACACCCATCTTCTGACCTCGCGAAGCGCTCAGTGCGATTGGTGGATTGACCACTCAACGCGGGACTCATCCACCGAGTGGGACACCACCAAAGACAACGAGTGCGATCACCCAGTAGGCGATGTAGAGGCTACCGAGCAGGACCCCATGCCACCGTTTGATCTGGCCCTGATAAAAGAAGTAGGCGGCGAGCGCCGTCACGACGATCATGAACGGCAGGTGGAAGGTGAGGACCGAATCCGAGATGTTCACGTCGCTGAGGAACATGATCACGCCGACGTTGCCGGTCACCGAGAACAGGACGCTCCCGATGACGTTCCCGACGCCGATCTCGGGGAAGCCCCGGCGGACCGGCTCCAGTGTCAGCATGATGTCCTCGAAGGTGAGGATCAGAGTGAGTACGGTGGCCCCGAAGACGGTACCGGAGAGTCCGAACCCTTCTATCACGACCTCGGATCCGCCCTCGAGGAGCATGGCCGAAAAGACGATGCCGATGAGTGCCAGGATCGAGAGCAAAAGCCACACGATCCCGGAGTCCGCGAGGTCGCCGAGGATCCGCTCCTCGGCGATCTCCTTGAGCGTGTCAGAACGCGTCGCAGTCCCGCCGTCCGAACGGAGCTGTTTTCCGAGTTCCGAATCCCGGAACACCGGCACGTCGCGCTGGCGCTCTCGGAGAATAAAGTAGCCGAACGCGAAAACAAAAAACAGGGTTAGGACGACCCCGTGAACAGCCGTCAGCGTCCCGAGCAGAACAAAGGGAACGAGGATGAGTGGTCCGAGGCCGAAAATGGCGATGTAGTCCTTCGGCAGGTCGACCGGGAACGGTTCGACGACCGCCGCGAGCGCGAGCGTTACACCGATAATTGCCAGGCCCGTCCCGAGTGCCGATCCGAGCGCGGCCTCCTCCAGTCCGCCGGACGAGAGGACGAGCGCGAGGATCGTGTCGTCGAACTCGAAGCCGGTGAAGATGATCGCGAGCGCGAACAGCGACATCTTCAGGTTGAGCGAGGCCCGCGTGAGGTAGCTGATGAGTTTTTCCGTAGACGCCGTCAGGAGTACGACGCCGACGATCAACACGATCACCGCCCCGATGGTGCCCTGTGCCTCGATGAAGCTCTCGATTGCGCCCTCAATGCCGCCTTCGTCTTCCTCGCCCGCTTCACCGGTCTCGTCGCCGCCCCCTGCTTCCTGTGCGTCGACGCTCCCGATCGGCCCGTCGATACCGACGCCGCCGGCGAGCGCCGGGGCGAGCGGCAGCGCGGCGAGGAGTACGACCAACAACACGGCGAGGCCAACCCGTCGTTTTTCGACCATGGCCCTTCGTTCTGCATCGACTATCATGTATGTTGGCACGCCTGTAGAATCGTCCTACGAACTTCTATACACGGACCCCGATCGCACGCCAAACGCCTCGGTGCGGGCGGGCCTTTTATATCCGTTCGAGCGGAACAAAGTAGCGATGCGGACCGAGGCGTTCTGGACGTTGGACGATGACGACGAGCGTCTCGCGGCGGATCTCGGACTCGGCCTCGGGGCCGAACCGGCGCAGGTGCTCACGTACCTCCTCCGGCGTGACACCGACGACCGGATCGAGGACCCGCGCGCGAGGGTGCTTGAGATCCGCGTCGGGACCGGACTCGGGCGACAGCCGGTCATCGACGCACTTTCGACGCTCGCCGAGCGCGGGTTGGTGGTCGAGTCCACCCTCGACAGCGAACAGGGTCGGCCGCCGAAGGCGTGGTCGGCCGAGGTGACGACCGAAACGGCAATGCGTTGCGCCTACGAGAGCCGGGCCGACCGACTCGTGTCGGCGCTATCTGCCGACGTCGAGACCGGAACCGCCAGGGAACCGTCCG
>NZ_JBKEGK010000015.1:0-25016 GCF_046710025.1 Natronomonas sp.
GCCACTACGACGTCCCGAAGCGGGCGGTCTTCCTCGTCGGGACCGACTGGGACGTCGCGTTCGCGTGGGCCGGCGTGGATGCCTTCGACGCACCTGACCCCTCGCCCGTCGAGGCGGTCGGCAACGCGATCTCGGCGCTGTTCCCCGAGGCTCGAACCGACGTTTCAGTCGACTACGCGGCGTTCTCGCGTTAAACCGGGGACCCCGAGCGGACTGAAGCGACCGTCCGATCCGTTTGGTATTGGACCTATATTTATGGCCAGCGGCCGGCTTCCTCGGAGGCGTTCAGCACTCGCTTGAGCGCGACAACGTAGGCGGCCGTCCGGAAATTCGGAACGTCGTACGCCTCATAGCACTCGACGAGGCCATCGAACGCCTCGACGATATGACGTTCGAGCTCCTCGTTGACGCGGGATTCGGTCCAGTAGAACCGCTGGCGGTTCTGGACCCACTCGAAGTACGAAACGGTGACTCCACCGGCGTTGGTGAGAATATCGGGGATAACGGTGACGTCCCGCTCCGTGAGGACGTCGTCGGCCTCGGGGGTCAGGGGGCCGTTGGCCGCCTCGACGATCACGTCGGCGTCGACGTCGGCCGCCAACTCGCCGTCGATGGCGTTCTCCAGGGCCGCCGGCACGAGCAAGTCGACGTCGAGGGTCAGAAGCTCCTCGTTGGTCAACTCCTCTTTTGCGCCCAGGTAACCCGTCACGGAACCGGTCTCATTTTTGTACTCTTTGGTCTTTTGGGCGTCGAGGCCGTTGGGATTATAAATAGCTCCCGAGGAGTCCGACACCGCGACGATGTTCGCGCCGTGGTCGGCCTCGAGGAGCTTTGCGGCGACGCTGCCGGCGTTGCCATATCCCTGGACCGCAACGGAGGCGCTATACAGGTCCTTTCCGAAGTAATCGAACGTCTCGCGTGCGGTGAGCATCGTCGAGCGACCGGTCGCTTCGACACGGCCCGCCGACCCGCCGGAGTCGATCGCCTTCCCGGTGATGACCCCCGGTGCGGTCGTGTTCTCCAGCGTCTCGTAGGTGTCCTTGATCCAGTTCATCTCCCGCTGGCCGGTGTTGACATCCGGCGCGGGGACGTCGCGGTCCTCGCCAATGAGGGGGCGGAGTTCGGTTGCGAAGGCGCGGGTGATCCGCTCGAGTTCGGCCTCGGAGTACTCCCGCGGGTCGATGACGATGCCACCCTTCCCGCCGCCGTAGGGGATGTCGACGACGGCGCATTTATAAACCATCCAGCCAGAGAGCGCCTTCACCTCGTCGCGAGAGACGTCCGGATGATAGCGGATCCCACCCTTGTAGGGGCCGCGGTCGCCGTTGAACTGCGAGCGGTAGGCCCGAAACACGCCGACTGACCCGTCGTCAAGTTCGACCGAGAGATTGGTTTCGAGCACCCGTTCGGGGTTCTTCAGGCGTTCGATCACGTCATCGCCGACGTCCATGTGCGCCGCGGCGTCGTCGATCTGTTCTTGGAGACTCTCAAATGGGTTGACGTCGCCGGACATATTCCCACGGTCGTCCAGAGATCGCTTAAGCGTGGCGACCCCGACGTGACGGATCGGTCACCGTACGACGGGAAAGAGGGCACGATTGCTCGGTCTGGCAGCCAGGGGGTGTGCAGTCAGTCCCCTTCCGCAGCCTCGTGCCGCTCAAGCACCGTCTCAGCCCGCGCGATCAGCGGGGCGTCGATCATCTCGTCGTCGACGCGGACGACCCCCCGTCCCTCCCGCTCGGCGGTTTCGGCCGCCGCGAGTACCCGCTTGGCCCACTCGACGTCCTCTGGCGGCGGCGTGAACGCCCCGTTTATTACGTCGACCTGTGCCGGATGAATGGCCATCTTGCCGTCGTAGCCAAGTTGCCTGGCGAACGTAGCCTCCGCTTCGAGGTGCTCGCTCGCTCCGATGTCAGTCACGAGCGTGTCGATGGCATCGACGCCGGCCGCACCGGCGGCCAAAACGACGTGCTGGCGGGCGTGAGAGACTTCCGCCCCCGCCTCGGTCCGTGTCGCGCCGATGTCCGCCGAGAGGTCCTCGGCCCCGAACGCGACAGCGTCGACCGGGTCGGTGGCCGCGACGCTCTGCGCGTTGAGAACCCCGGCGGCCGACTCGCACAGCGCAATGACCGGGCACTCGTAACCGCGGGCGGCGACTGGATCGTTGATCGCGTGGATATCTGCGACCGACTCGGCCTTTGGAACCATGATCGAGTCGAGGCGGGGATCGGCGGCCGTGATAGCCTCGGCGTCCAACTCCGCGGTTTCGCGGTCGGGGTTGAGGCGAACGCACACCTCACAGTCAGGATCGAATGTCGGATCACCGATGACCTCGGCGACAGTCTCCCGGGCGGCCGCCTTCGCCTCCGGGACAACCGCGTCCTCGAGGTCGAAGACGACGGTGTCAGCGCCAGTACGTGGTGCTTTGCGCATCAACTCCGGCTGGTCGCCGGGTGAGAACAGGACGCTCCGTCGGGCCATGGATGCTTCTGCCGCGCTGTGAATATAAATCACGGTGGGGCTGCTCGGACCTACCGCTTGATCTTCCCCGGGCTGCCATCGCGGCCCGTTCGTACCCGTGTCACCGCGCTCAGGCTCGTTATGCTTCCGATTCGCGAAGCCACTCGATCGCTTCTTCGAGATCATGCGTCGGCGGCGAGCAGGTGAACGACCGGCAGGCGTACACCGTCTCGCGTCCGTCGGCGGCGTCCCGATCGGCCCAGATCGGCGGGGCGGCATCGAGTCCGAGCGTGTCGAGCCACGCCGATAGCCCCGACTCGGTCGGCGGCCGAACCGTGAGGATCCGGCCCGGGAGATACGTCTCCGAGAGCGCTTCGCGCCAGGTCGCGGGCAGTTTCTCGGCGGCGACCGTCAGCTCCGAGGTGCCGACCGACCGATCGACGGCGGCGAGGGTCAGCGAGGCGTGCGAGAGTGGGTTCGACTCCAGCGTCGAGGCGTGCGTCTCGAGGACCGAGTCCACGACCGCGTCGAACCCGGCGTCTGGGTCGAACGCCGACAGCGCCGCGAGCAGTTGGACGGCGACACCGGTGCTCGAGGGCGTCGAGCTGTCGGCGAGTTGCTGGGGTCGAGCGATAAGTTCCTCGCCACCCGTCGGCGTGAAGTAGAGCGTCCCCTCGGACGCATCGTAGAACGACTCCCGGATGGCGCGGCCGAGCGCCAGCGCGAACTCGAGATGCTCGATGTCTCCGGTCGCCTGATAGAGGTCGAAGGCACCGCGGCCGAGATACGCGTAGTCCTCAAGATATCCTTGGATGCCAACCTCGCCGCGCTCGAAGCGGCGGTTGAGCCGTCCGACAGCTTCGTCTCCGTCCCCCGCGTCGTTCCAGAGCTGATCACGACAGAACTCGAGCGCCTCCTCGGCGAGGTCGGCGTAGGTCGGATCGAGCGCGAGCGATCCCTCCGCAAGCGCCGAGATCAACAGCCCGTTCCAGCCGGCCAGTACCTTCCCGTCTCGAGGGGGTCGTGAGCGCGACTCGCGGGCGTCGAAGAGCTGCGTTCGGGCCTCGTCGAGCAGTTCCTCGACGCCATCGGTGTCCATCACGGCGTCGGCGGCGAGTTCCCCGACGGGCGTGGACTCGTTGAGAACGGTCGTGCCGTTCTCGAAGTTCCCGGACTCGGTGACGCCGTATCGCTTACAGAACAGCTCCGCCGCGGTGGGGTCATCGACGGCCTCCCGGACGGTTTCGGGGGTCCAGACGTAGAACGCCCCCTCCTCCCTTGATCCGGTGCTGTCCTCGCTTTCGGCATCCAGCGTCGAGTAGAAGCCGCCGTCGGGGTGTGTCAACTCCCGTTCGACGAACCCGAACGTCTCGCGGGCGACTTCGGCGTAGCGCTCCTCGCCGGTCAGCCGGTATCCCGCGAGGAACGCACGCGGGATTTCGGCGTTGTCGTAGAGCATCTTCTCGAAGTGCGGCACCGTCCACTCGCGGTCGACGCAGTAGCGATGGAAGCCGCCGCCGACGTGGTCATAGAGCCCGCCCGACGCCATCGCGTCGAGCGTCTCGAGGGCGACATCGCGATAGGTGTCGCGGTCGGTCGACTCGTAGGCCCGGAGGAGGAGGTGAATCCGTCCCGGATGGGGGAACTTCTGGCCCTGTCCCCAACCGCCCTCCTCCCGGTCGGCACCCCTGACGGCGGCATTGGCGGCGGTGTCGAGAAAGCCCTCGCCAGGGGCTTCGCCCGCACGGTCGGGCGTTCCCTCGAGTTCTCCTTTTGTTGAGCTCGCCCACTGGTCGGCCTGAGACTCGAGCCGTGGACGCCGCTCAGGGTCGTTCCAGGAGGCGGCGATGTCGTCGAGAACGGAGCCAAACGACGGCATATTGCCCTTTGCCTCGGGGGGGAAGTACGTGCCGACGTGGAACGGTTTGCCCTCCGGCGTGAGCCACACTGAGAGCGGCCACCCGCCCGATCCCTGGACCATCTGACAGACGTTCATATAGAGGGTATCGATGTCCGGGCGCTCCTCGCGATCGACCTTGATCGGGACGAAGTTCTCGTTGAGCGACTCGGCGATGTTCGGGTCCTCAAAACTCTCGTCGGCCATCACGTGACACCAGTGGCAGGCGGCGTAGCCGATCGAGAGGAAGATCGGCACGTCCCGCTCCCTCGCGAGTTCGAGCGCCGACTCGTCCCAGGGCTGCCAGGCGACGGGGTTGTCGGCGTGTTGACGCAGATACGGCGAGGCGGCCTCGTCGAGGCGGTTTTCCATATGTCTGATTCGACGCTCGCGGTACTAAACGCCGCGGCTTTCGACAGCGTTTTTAGCTCGTCACCGAGCGCGGAATCGGTCAGCTACCGGCGCGTCGTAATGACACGTTATTTGAGACGGGAACGTGTCGGGTCGGGCATGGAACAATCGCGCAGGGACGTACTCGGAGCGGGTGGGGCGTTGCTCGCGACCGCGGGCCTCGCTGGCTGTATCGAGGAGCGCGTGACGCGACGCGAGACGCGGGCCACCGACTCGATGACATGGACGCTTTCGCCCGACGATGAGGGGGACGCCCTCGACAGCGAGGGATTCGAGGACTACGCCGGGCGGATGGCGGATCGGTACGGCGACAGCGGCGTCCGCGGAACTGACTTCCAAGCTCCGGACGAGTTCGGGATCGCCTACGTCGGCCGGTACGCGATCACGCGGACGACGCCGGGCAGTCCCACGGAGGGGGAGTTCGCTCTCGTCCCCGAGGCCGTCGACCCCGAGGCGCCGATGTTGATAGCCGATACGTGTCTTGCCCGCTACGACCTCGGCACAGACCGCTACCGATACTGGCTGTGGGTCGCCGCCGATCCGACAGACGGCCGCCTCGTCCGGGACGTGAACCTGACGATGCTGTCGACCGGGCTCCGACTCGACACCGGGACGATTGTCGACGCCTCCATGCCGACGGTCGACGGTTCGAACGGCACCGTCGGACTCGGGTCCCCACCGTCAGGGGCGTTCCCGGTTCGCGGCGGCGCGTTCGACACGACGACCATCCGTGAGGCCGGCGGGAGCTACACCGTCGAGTGGCGCGGGAACCTGAACGCCCCGCAGTCGGCGAGCGGCGTCTGCGAGGTCGAGCGGACCGGGGCGTACGACTTTTCGTGGACGATGTCCCTCGGCTACGGGTTCGAGGAAACGGTCTAATCGGGTCGGACGCCGTTTCGTCTTCGGGCGCGTCTCTTAGGCTGTATTTCACGCCCATATGTAGCGATGCCGCGACGAAAGACAACGTTTACACGTCCGTGTGTCGCGCTTTCGCGTATGACAGAGACGGTGCTTCTCGTCGGCGGCGGCGGTCGCGAACACGCCATCGCTCGCGCGGTCGCTGGGTCCGAGACGGCCGAACTGTACGCGTGTGCCTCCAACCGCAACCCTGGGATCGCGTCACTCGCGGCTGGGTATACCGAGATCGACGAGACGGACGGCGATTCGATCGTCGAGTACGCCGAGTCGGTCGGAGCGACGCTCGCCGCGATCGGCCCCGAATCAGCGCTGAACGCGGGGGTCGCAGACGATCTCGACGACGCCGGAATCTACGCGTTCGGCCCGCGGGAAACCGAGGCGCGGATCGAGACGGATAAGGCGTTCCAGCGGGAGTTCATGGCCGAGGAGTCGATCCCAGGCTGTCCCGACTTCGCCACCTTCGAGGACGCCGAGGCGGCCGCCGAGTACATCCGCGAGTACGACGGCGACCTCGCGATCAAGCCGCGGGGGTTAACCGGCGGCAAGGGCGTCCGGGTCATCGGCGACCAGATCGCGGCTGAGGAGGGCATCGAGTACGTTCTCGAGAGCGAGTACGAGTCGTTCGTTCTTGAGGAGCGACTCGTCGGTGAGGAGTTCACGATCCAGGCGTTCGTCGCCAACGGCGAGTACCGCGTCTCGCCCGCCGTCCAGGATCACAAGCGCGCTTACGAGGGCGATACGGGACCGAACACGGGCGGGATGGGTTCTTACAGCGACGCAAGCCCCGAGTTGCCGTTCATGACTGCCTCGGAGTACGACGCGGCTGTCGAAGTGATCGACGCCGTTGTCGAGGCGATGCCGGGGTACAAGGGTATTCTCTACGGGCAGTTCATGCTGACCACGGAGGGACCGAAGGTCGTCGAATTCAACGCCCGCTTCGGCGACCCAGAGGCGATGAATACTCTCCCCGTCCTCGAAACTGATTTCGTCGAACTGCTCGTCGCGGCCCGCGAGGGGGACTCCCTGCCGGAGCTCTCCTTCAGGGACCGAGCAACGGTGTGTAAGTACGCCGTCCCCGATGGCTATCCGGCCGACCCCGAGGCCGGTGCGATGGTGACGATCGACGCCGATAGTGCCGGGGATGCAACGCTGTTCTATGCAAGCGTCGACTCCCGAGAGGACGGTATCTACACCACGACCTCCCGGTCGTTCGCCGTCGTCGGCCTCGCCGACTCGATCTCGGCGGCCGAGGCGATCGTCGAGGACGCCTTCGATCGGACCGGCACAGAGGGGCTCCGCGTCCGACACGACATCGGGACGGCCGAACTGGTCGAAAAGCGGATCGAACACATGGACGAGATGCGTGAGCGGTAGCCGCTGAACGGGGTCGAACCGCTCCGACTTCGGGGCGACCGCCTCAACCGTATATAAACCGACGCGGACGGCGTCAGACGATTATATAAATACCGATCAGACGTACCTACTGCCGATCAGCCGTACGTACCTATCGACAACGCTGCATCCGAGTTCTACTCCAGCCAGTTTGGATTGGCCCGCGGGGGGTTGAAGATGTCGACGGCCCGAAGCGTCCCCTCGCCGCGGTTCTCGGCGGCGTGAACCTCGCCGCTTTCGAGCGAGTACGACCCACCGGCCGGGACGGTGACCGCATCGCCGTCGCCGAGGACGAACGTCTGTTCGCCCTCGTAGACGAAGCCGACCTGCTCGTGGTGGTGGCTGTGCTCGGGGACTCTTGCGCCAGGAGCCATCCGCAGGTGCTGGATGCTCATCTCCTCGCCGACCGCCAACTGTGCGAGGTAGACGCCGGGTTCGACTTCGGTTTCCTCGAACGCGTCGGGAACGTACTCCATACCCGTCTCTCGAAGCAGGTGTTTAAAAGGGCTTTCACGCGGGGAGTGAACGCCCACGGAGCGGCCTCTCTGTGGAATCACAACGAATGTGAACCCACGAGGCTCGTCTCACATGACACATCCAATTGAATAAATACTAAAGTATCTTACCCGAATATAGCCAGCCGATTCCAAGTGATAAATCGCCATATTTAGCCGACTATGGGGGACAATACGTCACAACCGCTTCGGAGAGCGGAGGGTTTAATCAGCCAGATCGCTTAACATAATATGAAAACAAATGAGTAAGTTCACCAACCCTCTGCAGGCGGTCATTGACACGCTTGATCGGATCACGTCGAACGAGACGACGCGGCGGTTGCCGTACGCGGACACCCGATCAGGAAATGACGTTCACTCGATCACGAATACCCAATCCAGCGGGAGCACGTACGGGGCCGGAGAGTCGCGCCCTGCAGCAGGGGACACGGCGGCCGAATCGACGCTGTCGGGAGGGCCTCTTGATCCCTTGGCGCTTCGAGCGTCGCCGGACGGGCGGCACGTGCCGGCGGACGACGACTGACTGACCGCGGTTCGGCGCCCCACAACTTCGCTACGGTCCTCTGTTCTGGCTCCGCGAACTGTATGCCGGCACCGTCATCGCCATGAGCGTAGCGGACGGACGTTCGTTTGTGCTCCGAGTACGGTTTTTTATCTGTGAGGGCTGTGGGACCGCCCACGCCGATCCCGAGGAGCCGCCGCGGTGTTCTGTGTGTGGATGCGAGTCACTTGTGGAACTCGACCGCCGGGATGGGGCTGACGCGTACTTTTCGCCGCCGAGCGATGCGATGTAACAGGGCGCTCGCCCCGCCCCGATACGTGGGGATTTTTGTCCGATCGCGGCGATCATTGTCGTATGTCCGATCTGGGCGATTTCGCGAACTACGACCCCGACAACGGCGAGGACGAGGGGACGGACGAAGGCGCCGCGTCCGCCCCGGAGACGAAAACGGCGACGGGGACGGATACGGAGCCGGGGTCGAAACCGGACACGGAGGACGATTTCGAACCGGTTTCGGTCTCACCGGTCGGAACCGACCGCGGTATCGGGACGATCTCCGCCTCGGAGGGCCTCATCGTGAGCGAGGACGACGAGGATACGCGGCTCCGGGCCTACGTCACGGTCGAGAACCGGTCGGCAGTCCGAATCGGGCGGTACCTGATCGCCGGCTACCCCGACGGCGAGCGCCTGTTCTGTCGGATCGTCGCGTTGGAATACGCCCAGGAGTTCCGCTCTGACGACGCAACGGAGATCCACGCTCGGCGGGCGATGCGTAGTGAGGGCATCGACGAGCAGGATTACAAGTTTGTTGCGACGCTGGAACCGGTCGCCGTGCTGTACTCCGAGGGCGGCGATCTCAAACGCCGGATGACCGATCGGGTGCCGAAACCCGAGACCGTCGTCCGCCGGGCACGGGACAGCACGGAGATCAAAACGGGGTTGAAGATCCCTGAGGAAGGGGTCTTTTTGGGACACCTCGCCGTCGGCGGCGAGAAGGTCCGGACGGCCGCGAACCCGCCGACGATCGACTACCGGCTAAAGGACGATTACGAGGCGGGCGACCCGCTCGTGTTCAGACACACGCTCGTCGCCGGCGGGACGGGGTCGGGTAAGACCCACGGCGCGAAGAACGCCCTCCGCCAGTACCTCGCCGAGGGGCGTCGCTACCCGACTGACGACGGCCGGGCGGTCGCCCCGGCGCTCGTCCAGTTCGACCCCCAAGACGAGTACGCCCAATTGCACGACGACAACCCCGAGATCGACGCCGACTACGAGCGCCGCCTGGAGCGAGAAGGGATCGCCCACGGCGGAATTGCCGACACGAAGGCGTTCGTCCCGAAGGTCGGCGATGCGACCTACGCCGCTTCCCACCACGGTGCCGAGTGTATCGAGTTCACGATCCCCTTCTCGTTGGTGTTCGATAACCCCTGGCTCGTCGCCGGCAGCGGCCTCAATGATAACCAGTACGGCGCGCTGGTGGGCGTGTTGCTTCCACAATTTAACCGACAGTACGGCGAGGAAGCCACGTACGAGCAGTTTCGGACGTTCCTCGACGATCCCGCGCTCAAGGAGGAACTCGACGAATCGGGGCGCGTCCACGAGGCGACCTTCGATGCGATCCGGCGGCGGATCAGGGGGTTCGGATCGGTGTTCGACCGGGATGCCCGCCCCATTACCGACCTCGTCGACGCGTTCGTCCGCCCCGGCGGTGTGACGACGGTGCCAACGTATCACATCAACGACTCGCGGGCGACAACGACGGTCGTGCTCGCGCTCGCCTCGCTTTTAGTCGACGAGAAACTCTCGAACAACCCCACCTACGAGCGGATCAAGGACACCCCGCTGGTCGTCGGGATGGACGAGGCACACAACTTCCTGACCGACGCCGACAGCGTCCAGGCCGACCGGGTGATCGGCAAGTTCGCCGAGGCGGCCAAGCAGGGCCGCAAGGAGCGACTCGGACTCTTTCTCATCACGCAGGACCCCCAAGACATCGCCGATCCGATTTTCAAACAGATCAACACGACCGTCGTATTAAACCTCGGCGACGAGGACGCCATCGCGGCGGTCAACATCCCCTCGAATCTTGAGGGGAAGGTCCCCTATATGGAGAAGGGACAGATGGTCGTGTACTCCCCCGACAACTCCGAACCCGTCGAGTTGGTCGGGCTTCCGCGGTGTCTGACGAAGCACGGCCGTTGATGTGGTATATACACCGGCGGTCGTCAGTAGGTACATAAACCAGCCGCCGCTGTCGAGTGTATGATCCGACGGCCCCCGGTCGGTGTATATGATAACGGTCGCTGGCGATAGGCTATCTAAACGAAGGGTGGTGTTTAAGCAGACGGCGACTCCGCGGCGGTGGCGCGCCCTCGGATCCGTGTCCGGGACGGACGGCGAGCAGAGCGAGCCGACCCCGAGGGCCGGCCGATTCCATGTGTAAGCGAATCGGCTGTGGAGGTGTGTGGCTGTCGGGAGTGTGGAGTCATCTTTATACGTAGATAGTCAAACGGATCGACACACGGATCAGCGCGATCCCCCGCCGCGTTCGCGGCAAGATCCCGATCCCTCGAACCGGAGAACAAAACACCGAAGGCCGCGCGGCGGCGAGCGTACTCAATGAGCCTCATCGACGACACGCGCGGACTCTTGGCAACGGGGCCGCTCTGTAACGCCTGCCTCGGCCGCCCCGTCGCCGACCGGAGCTTCGGGCTGACGAACGACGCCCGGGGCCGCGCGATGCGGACGGCGCTCGCGCTTGAAGCGGACGACCCCTACGAGGAGCCCGACGAGCCCTGTTGGGTCTGTGAGGGGCTTTGCGAGCGGTTCGATGAGCTCGCCGACCGCGCGATCGAGGCCCTCGGCGCGACGGAACTGTACACCTACCAAGTGGGGACCCGGGTGCCGCCACTACTCGAAGAGAACGACCGCCTACTCCGCATCGACGCAGGGTTCGATCCCGAGGCGGGCGAGGAACTGCGCTCCGAACTCAACCGTGAGGTGGGCCGGCGCGTCGGGCGTCGCCTCGGCGCAGATGTCGACTTTCACCGCCCCGACGTGCAGTTTCTCGTCGATCTCGAGGCCGATTCGATCGAGATCCAGCGCAACTCCGTTTCGATCTACGGCCGCTATCGGAAACTGAAACGCGATATCCCACAGACCGAATGGGAAAAATTCGACGAGAGCGTCGAGGAACTCGTCGCGCCGCCGTTTCTGAGTGCCTTTCGCGGGACGGAGGCGGTATTTCACGGTGCCGGCCGCGAGGACGTCGACGCGTTGATGCTCGGCTCCGGGCGCCCCTTTGTCCTCGAAATCAAACAGCCCCGCCGGCGCGACGCCGATCTGACGGAGCTTCAAACGGCAGTCAACGAGGGCACCGACGGAAAGGTCGAAATCGAGGAGTTGACCTTCGTGACTCACGAGATGATCGAGCGTGTCAAGGGCCACGACGGCTCGAAGACCTACCGGGCGACGGTCGATTTCGTCGAGCCGGTAGCGGCGGCCGACTTCGAGGCTGCGCTGGAGACGCTTGAGGGGGCGACGATCGAACAGCGCACGCCGAACCGGGTCGACCATCGACGAGCCGACCTCGTCAGGGAGCGGACCGTCTTCGATGTCGAGGGCTCGTTGACCGACGAGTACACTGCGACAGTCGAGGTCCACGGCGAGGGCGGGCTGTATATAAAAGAACTCGTGAGCGGCGACGAGGGGCGGACGGAACCAAGCCTCGGGGGTCTGCTCGGCGTCGAGGCCACGGTGGCGGCCCTCGACGTGCTTGACGTTGCAGGGGTCGACGGGCCGTTTCTGATGCCCGAATTCCGTCTCGAGCGGGACGGCGATCCGGTCTCCGGCGGGGACGTGTCGTCGGCCGATAGGACTGAGCCGTAGCGATTCCGTTGTAATAAAATTATATTCCATCACATCGAGTGAAATAAACGAGGGGTATAAGAGCGGTCGTTTTCATCAACAAATTACTGTAAAAATGAAATCGGATGATGAATATGCCGGTGATGTCGCCGACTGGGTCACGTTGCGATGCATACAGATGGCGAACGATGCGTCTATGGGTGCGATGGAGCAGTACCTCGTCGCTGCGATATACCCCGAGGCAGTCGGGAACCCCGAACGGGCCTACGAACTACTTGAACGAGCGATCACCCACCACGAGCGGGCCATCGAACACCTCGAACTGGCGGCGTCAACGATCGACGCCGAAACGTAGTCAACCCCCGCGCAGCACTCGTCACTCCGCCAATTCAACAAATACTACCGGCCGATAGTATAAAAAACTGGACGCGCCAACTCGGACATACCAAACGATGAAATTGGCTTCCCCCACCGACTTCGACATTTTAGAGTCGCTTTCCGACGGCAAGCGGAACACCGCGGCGAACATCGCTATCGAGATCGATCGCGATCGCGCCTACATCAACACGCGGTTGCCGCTCCTCGCCGACCACGGCCTCCTCGAACGCATCGGGCCGGCACCAAACAGCGGCCTCTACGAGATCACCCCGAAAGGGCAAGCCGCGGCCCAACACCGCGAGGCCTACCACGAGGACAATACCGACTTCGAGGCGCTTCTCGACTCCGAACTCGACTCCTGATCTGACAGTCCCGCTCGCACCCTCGCCTCACTGACGTTTGCTTCGTGCCGCTGGCAAACCCATCGGAGCTGCCCTCTCGCACCTGCATACTACTACCGTTTTATATCAGCACCACCGGACCGCGTCCCCCTAACATCGCCGCTATCGTCGGGTGTACGCCGCTATTACACCGCCCAGGCAGCGCGGCCGAGCATCGAGTGTCTTCAAAAGTACATACTAGTAGTAGATATTATAAGTATCCGCCCAGAACCCATCGTCGATGACATGGGCCACCCGAACGATGCGGATCGCTGCGTTCGTCACACTGACCGCTTGCTTTCTATCGCTCGCCGCTGCGATTGCGCCGCCAGCTGTCGCACAGGCCGGAACTGATCCCGTCGAGTACGAGTACGACGGGGCCGACCTCCTGATCGACGGGCCGGTGACTCGGTCCGGCGGAACGGTGACGTTGATAGTCGACAACACTGCTGCCGAGACCGACACGATCCAGTTCGAACTCGGCGGCGACCACGCCGACTTCGAAATCGCCGCCGTCACCGACGAGACGCCGGCGGACGTCGGGATCGCTCTCGAGAACACCGGCGACGCGGTCACGGTCGAACTCACCAACCTGAGCGGCGCGGTGGGCGAGACGACAGAGATCGCTGTCGGCGTCGACCTCACCGCTACGGCTCCCGTCACCGGTCGCGCCCACGAGTACGACTCGACTCCCGTTGCGACCGTCACGACTGACGACACCGGAAGCGGTCTCACCGGCGCACCCGCCATCCGTGCGACGGTCGATCCGAGCGCTGAGATTGGGTTTAATTCGGATTCTATTGATGATGAAATCTATGGGGAAAATCTACAAATAGAAAAACGAGATGAATTTGTTATATCGTTTTCAGATAACGCAGTCTTTGTAGACGATGGGGATATAATCAACCTATCAGTCAATCCAAGCGTAATTGACGATAAAGATAGAAATGGGTTCAATATTAAGAATGCTGTCGAGATACATACTGAAAATAGCAATATAAGCAATCTTGATATTAGTACGTCTGGTGATGCAAACGTCTTTGATAGCTACGATGACCAGATCTCTATTAAGATTAGGACTGCCGATGGAAATCAAAGAAAGGTTTCTGGAGAGACAATCGCAGTTGGGATCGAATTTCTCGTTGAATCAGATTCGATGCGATCAGCCGCCGACCGATACCGCAACACGGACCTCTTCACCGTCGACGTTGAGGGAGAGGGCAACGCCGAACTAACCGACAACGACGACGTGCGCACGGAGACGCCCGTCGTTCTCGATATCTACCCCGGCGAGCCGAACGGCGAGGGGTTCGACCTCGGGGTCGATTCGGGGACGGAGTTCGGCATCGGCGAGGGACAGTCGCTGTCGATCGACGGGCTGGAGGACCGACACGGCAACGCGATCCCGAACGCGACCTTCGAGTTTGCGGTGGAGGGGCCCGAGGGGCGACACGTCCACGAGGGGGTTCGCACAGCGACGGAAGGAACGGCGGGGATCACACTGGACGGCGATGGGGAACTCGACGTCCACCTCGGGGTGTTCGACCTCTCGGCGACGGTCACGGACGTGCCGGGGCCGGCGACGCCAACGGGGACCACCGAGGCGGACCGCACGGAAACCGCTTCGGGGCTTGCGATGTACCCCGACAACGTCTCGGTAGAGACGACGACGGCGTACAGCGACTTCGACGCTGGTGGCAACGCGACTATCGAGGTTGCAGTGGCTCTGGGGGTCCCCGACGACGATATCGGACGGGTTGATCTTGAACTCCGACGCGAGTCCGGCAACGGAACCGTCACCTTCGCCCCCGACACCGGGTCGCCCACGCCAACCGACCCCTGGAAGACGACGGGCTACGATGGCGACGATCGTCTCGGGCGGGCGAACGCTTGGGCGATCGAACGCAACCTCACGGCCAACGACTTCGATGGCGGCGTCCGTCGATACGTCTTCGACGCCGACAGCGCGGCCCGCTACGGGATCGCGGCGACCGTGATGCCCCGGGATGCGGCGCTCGATCCCGATCCCTCGATGGTTGAGACATCGCTATCGACCGATCCGGGCGGGACGAACCGCGATACGGCAGAGATCGTCGCGACGGGGCCGATCGAACGCGTCTCGAACGTCTCCGTTCGCGGCGACCGCGAGTTCGTTGGGACCGACACGGAGGAGGGCGGGGTGGTCGAGATCGACCTTGGAGGGTTTGAGGACGCCGACGGCCGCGCCGTTACCAACACCGACGAGGCGGTCGCCGTCGGGTTCGGCGGTGCCGACGCTGGGACCGCGACCCCGATGCCCGTTCAGGGAACGGCCGCTGTGTCTGTCGATCCGACAGCGATCAATTCCGGTGCCGTCGATATCGGTGAGACTGCCACCGTCGACCTCGGAGTCGACGGGGGGACACAGCGTATCACGACCAACCTCACGCTAGTCCACCGGGCGATAGAGCGCCCCGGCGGCTCGTGGCGGGCCGGGTCGCTCTCCCAGCCTGCGTCGGTGTACGTTGACGCCGACGGTGGACGGGATATCGTCCAATGGAACCCCAACAACGAGTCTTACGAGGGACTCACGACCGACATGGCGGGGGACGCTATCGATGCCGACCGGATCGACCACGAGGACCTCCACCGTGGCTTCTACGCCTACGCCGGCGGGGGTGGTCTCCGAATCGGGTTCGAGTACGTTACGACCGCTGATGGGGCGATCGACACCGAGGACATCGAACTCAACTCTGGGTGGCACCTCGCGAGCTCCAACTACGATGTCTCCTCGCACTCCACGCAGGATCTGGCTGCGGACGTGAACTGGGTTGACGGATTCGACGGCGACGGCTTCGTCGTCTGGAACGCCGACCGGACCGACCGGCTCCACGACGGCACCGCCGGCATTGACGTTGACGGGACGTCCGAACCGGTCGCCCACGACGAGGTCTACTGGATCGAAGTCGGCGCCAGCAACGAGTCAACCCTGGTCAGACGCGTCGTGTCGCCGACGTTCTCCGAGAGCGACGGGGGCAGCGAATGAGGTCCGATAGCGGACGAGCGCCTGACAGTACCCTCGGGATCCCCGAACACCGATGGATCGGCCTTCTCCGGGTAGCCGTGCTCGCATTCGCGATTTTTTTCGCCTCCGTGGCTCTCTGTGGCGTGTTTGTTGGCTCCGTAGTGGCCGACAGTGCGCCGGGCGAACCGGCCTCGTTTTATGGAACGGCGACAGACGACGTGGGCGATCCGATCCCCTCAGGGGAGACGGTCGTCGCCGTCGTCGACGGTGAGGTTGAAGATTCCATCGTCGTTGATCCGGACGGCGAGTACGGCGGTTCCGGGGCCTTCGAGGCGAAGCTTCGGGTCGACAGCGGGGCTGGCGACGAGGTGACGTTCCGGCTCGACGGCGCCGCGGGGCCGATCGGCGGGTCAGCTCAACTGGATCCCGGCGTTTTTGAGGTGCCGCTGACGTTTCAGACTGCGTCCACGGATACCGACTCCGGTTCTGATGAGGACGGGGGATCATCAACGTCGGATTCGGGATCGACGACGGCGGATGGTTCAACCACGTCTGATTCGACAGACGGTTCCGGTGGTTCGACCACATCCGACTCGACGGATGGTTCCGGTGGCTCAAGCGATGGATCGGACGGCAATACCGATACTTCCGACGACACCGACGACGATGGAAGCGGAGGCAGTGGTGGCGGGAGCGGGGGAAGTAGCAGTAGCGGCGGAAGCGGGGGAAGTAGCAGTGGAGGAGGGAGCGGCGGCGGCAGTAGCGGTAGCGGCGGAAGCGGGGGGAGTAGCAGTAGTGGCGGCAGCAGTGGAGGTGGATCGAGTGGAGGCAGTGGCGGCGGGAGCGGGGGTGGCGGTGCCAGTGGAAGCGTCGGGTCGGCCGATCATTCGTCCGATGCTGCGGATCCGATCGCCGAGGAGAGCCGTATCGTGGAGGACGCTTACCCCGAGGCGCCGGGAACGACCGTCGTTTTTCAAGGAACGTCCGTCCGCGAGATCGTCTTCGATGGCGACGTGAGCGGACGCGTCTCGATCCGGGAGTTCGAAAACGTCACCGGCGACGTCCCGCCGCTTCCGGGCGACCTCTACGTCGTCTCGGCGTCGGTAATCGTCGTCCCCGCCGACGCCCGAGACACCTCGGCGATTGTCCGTGCGGTTGTCGATCCGGATCTGCTGCAGTCAAACCGCGTTGTTGTAGACGAGCTCTCGGTGTATCGGTTCCCCACGGGTGGCGACGAGTGGGAGACGCTGCCGACCGAGACGTTCGCCGTCGACAGCGGCCTGCTCGTTGAGGCGGAGACGCCCGGGTTCTCGCAGTTCGTCATCGCCGGCCCTGTGGCACCCGACTCAGCCGATTCCGAACCCTCGCCGGAACTGACACCCGACCCGACCGGGGCGATGGACGACGAGGGGTTGACGCGATGGCTGTCCGGATCGTACGTTCTCGAACGGGTCGGCATCGGGCGACCGACGGCTGCGCTTCTCGCGTTATTAGCTGTTGTCGCCGCCATCGGGTGGGTCGTCGTCCCGCGCCGGCGGAGGTGATCAGCGCCGAATGCAAAAACGGCGACGGGCAACGGTTTTATTCATGGTACCGATATCAAGCCCATGCAGTTTGGCGTCGACGAGGCGGGAAAGGGCCCCGTGTTGGGCTCGATGTTTGCAGCAGCGGTTCGAGCCCCTAGGGATACCCTACCCAGCGGCATCGACGATTCCAAGCGACTCTCAGCGTCCCGCCGCGAGGGACTGGCAGCACAACTCCGCGATGACGACAGCGTCGACATCGGCCTCGTAGAGATCACGCCCGAGCGCATCGACGCGGAGAACATGAATGACCTCACCGTGGCGGCGCACGTCGAAGCGGCGAACGACATCGTGGTGACGGGTGATATGGGACTCTGTGACGCCGGTGACGTTGACGCTGAGCGGTTCGCCAAGCGTGTCAAACGTGGCCTCGATGTCGGCGTGACTATCGAGGCCGCCCACGGTGCGGACGGATCGGACGCGCTCGTCGGGGCCGCGAGCATCATCGCCAAGAGCGCTCGGGAGCGTCACGTCGCGTCGCTCGCCGACCGATTCGGCGAGGTCGGTAGCGGCTATCCCAGCGATCCGACGACCAGGTCGTTTCTTCGTCGGTACCTCGAGGATCACGGAACGTTTCCGCCGCCGACCCGGCGCTCGTGGTCGACTTGTGACTCGATCCGTGCGGCGGCAGAACAGTCCGGTCTCGGGGACTTTTAGCGGGGACGACACCCATATTACGCTCCGGTCGGGAGAGATGATATGGATGCGTTCGAGGCGTCGGCGAACGTCCCACGTGAGGGCTTCGAGTTCGACTGCCGGCCGGAAACCGACCAGTCGTTCGAGAACGCCCTTGCGAAGGCCCGATCGGGGGCCAGACTCGATGTCGACGACGCGATCGAACTGCTGACAACGGGGACTGACATCGCCGGGATCAACCCCCGCCGGAAGGAGCGGGTTCTCGAGGCCGCCGACAGGCGTCGGGCGGAGGTCGTCGGCGAGGAAGTCACGTTCGTCGCCAACCTCAACAACAACGTCACGACCGCCTGTGACGTGGGCTGTCTGTTCTGTAATTTCAAGGACGCCGCGGCGCGCTTCGAGGCCGACCACGACGGTGACACGGACGGCTTCACAAAGACGCCCGCGGAGTCGCGGGCGATCGTTGAGGACGCGCTCGATCGAGGGATCTACGAAGTATGCTCGGTCTCGGGGCTGCATCCGGCTCTCGCGCTGGACGCCGAACACCACGAGATCCTTGCCAGGCGCGACGGCGAGCACAGCTACAAGCCGCCGGAGGTCTACGACATCGATCCAGGCACCTACGTCGATCAGATCGAGGCGATGAACGTCGATGGCGTCCACGTCCACTCGATGACGCCCGAGGAGGCGTATCACGCCCGCCGGGGGACCGACTGGAGCTATGAGGACGTGTTCAGACGACTGCGCGAGGCCGGTCTCAACTCGGTGCCCGGTACTGCCGCCGAGATCCTCGTCGACGAGGTGCGGGAGGTGATCTGCCCCGGAAAGATCGGCACCAGCGAGTGGGTCGAGGCGATGACCGCGGCCGCCGCGGTCGGACTCGACACGACGGCGACGATCATGTACGGCCACGTCGAGAACGAGGCTCACCGAGCCCGACACCTCGATCGAATTCGCGAGCTTCAGGACCGAACCGGCGCGATCACCGAGTTCGTCCCGCTCTCGTTCGTCCACCACGAGACGCCGCTACACGAGCAGGGGATGGTCGAGGCGGGCGCAACGACCCACGAGGACGAGTTGATGATCGCCGTCTCGCGGCTGTATCTCGACAACGTCAAACACATCCAGTCGTCGTGGGTGAAATACGGCGACGCCCAGGGGCTAAAGATGCTCACCTGCGGTGCGGACGATTTCATGGGGACGATCCTCTCCGAAGAGATCACGAAACGCGCCGGCGGCGACTACGGCGAGTTTCGCTCAATCCGGGAGTACGCCGACATGATCACATCGATCGGTCGGGTGCCCGTCGAACGCTCGACGGATTACGAGAAACGCCGTCGGATCGATTCCGGTGCGGAGCCACTTGGCCCGACGCTCGGGCCGCGAGCCGACGGCACACCGCTTCTGTAATCCGAAGCGACGCGAGTCTGAGGCGACAATGTGGGAGCGTGATGAATACGTGCTCGAGTACCCCTGTCAGCCCTGTTTCAGGACTTCGCGCGGACCGTCCCGCCGCTGAGACCGTCCCACTCGATCCTCAGTCCGAGGCGTGCGAGAACCGCATCCGTCTCCTCGATTCCGTACCCCTCGAAGATGTCCTTGACGTCGTCAAGAGCCATCCCGGCTTCGACGGTGTTCGACAGATCCTCAAGGACCGCCGGCCGGAGAAGCGTTCGTCCCGCGCGCTCGTGCTCGGGAAACTCGACGTTCTCAACCGTGCGCTCGGGAACGCTGCGGGCCTCGGCGAGCGCGCCGATCGTCGTCACGTCTGCGTCCGGAACCAGCGAGTCGGGCAGCGACGCGGCGCTCTCGGCCCGAAGATCGTCCTCGTAAGGGCGCAAGGCGTCCCGGACCTCGGCGAGGCGGACGGTCCCCGAGTACGGGATCGCACGCTGGCCCGTTGCCTCGATCGCCTCGCCAACGCCGAGGGACTCGTCGTAGGCGACGAGGAACGCGACATCCTCCAGGTCGGCGAACCGCGAGAGCTTTTTTTCGACGTACTCCGGCGTCCAAAAACCCATAATCTCGAAAAAGACCCGGAAGCCGCCGTAGCGCCACTCGAAGGCGAAATCCGGGATGACGACATGTTCGCCCGACGCCAGCGGTTCGGGCTCGCGCAGGAGCCGCCAGTCGAGATCCAGAGCGTCGAAGCGCGCGTAGAAGTCGGACTCGACGCCGCTATCGAAGGTCGGCTCGGCGACGGGCTCGGTGTCGGGGTGTCGAAGCTCCGTCGCGTCGAGCCGGAGGGTGCGTTCGGTTCCGCGGTCGTCGATCGTCGCCTCTATGTCCCACTCGGCGGCTTTCGTTACCGTCCGCAGGAGGCGCGCGAAGCGTGTCCCGTAGCGCCGCGAGCGCGTGAACAGGGCGTCCGGCCCGGTGACAATTACGACCCGTCCCGTGCCCGTTCGTCGGATCTCGTACAGCAGCCGGAGACGTTTAATTGCCGAGACGAGCGCCTTCGGGTCTGACGTCCGAACTCGGACCTCGGTGGCGTCGAACAGCGCCGTCTGTGCGAGTGAGAGGTCGTACTGCTTGCGCAGGCTCTCGGGATCGTAGTCGGCTTCAACCGCCGTGAGGACGGCTTCGATGTCGCGGTCGGCGAACAGCGACGCCTCCACCGACTCGGGGCTCGTGCCCAACCGCTCGGCAGCTGCCGCAAGCGCGTCACTACGCTCGGATCCGGTTACGACATCGACCGACTCAGCGGCCTCGAAGGCGGCCGTCCGCGCCCGGCTCGGCTCGACCGGCGAGCGGACCTCGAAGACCGCTTCCCGTTCGAGCAGTTTCGCGAACCCGCGGACGAGTTTAAAATCGTCGGCCTCCCGTTCGAGGTTGGCGAGCGCGGCGTCGAGGTCGCGGCGACGCTCGCCGACGTGACCTTGGTAGACGCCGAGGACCCGCGCGGCAAGGCTCTCGTCCTCCGGGGCGGTGAAGCGCGGCCGGTAGCCGCCGCCGGCCCGCGAGACGCGGAGCAGGTCCTTCGTGAGCATACCGGCGTTGGGGGAGGCGCGGACAAAAACGCCCCGGGAGCGGGGCGAGGTGGCCGGTTCGACGGGTTGTACTCCCCTGTGTCGGTGAACGCGGCCTCACCCCGATTCCGCGACGTCGGGGGCTTCCGCGGGGTCGACGACCTCCCCCGTCTCGGGGTAGACGCCGACCTGTTCGCAGACGTCCGCCATCGGGCAGGCGTCGGGGTCCTCCAGACACGCCGGCGCTCGGGCCGTGCAGTACTCGCGGCCGAACTGGATCATCGCGGTGTGTCCGAAGCCGCACTTCTCCTCGGGGACGGCGGCTTCGAGGGCCTCTCGGACGGCCTCGCGGTCGGCGTCGGCGGGCGCCAGCCCCAGCCGCCGGGCGATGCGGTGGACGTGCGTGTCGACGGGAAAGACGCCGCCGCGTCCGCCGGCGAACAGCAGGACGCAGTCGGCCGTCTTCGGCCCGACGCCGTTCATCCCGAGGAGTGTCTCTCTGACCTCAGAGGGCGACGCCTCCCTGACGAAGCGATCGAATCCCGCCGTGTCGCCGTACTCCTCGAGGACCCGTTCGGCGATGGCGATGATGCGCTCCGATTTCTGGTTGTACAACCCCGCCGAGGAGACGGTCTCGGCCAACTTGGGCTGGGCGGCGTCGGCCAGGTTCGCGGCGAGGTCCCCGCCGCCGTAGCGCTCCATCAACGCGTCGTGGGCCGGCTGGCTCGCTACGTCCGAGGTATTCTGACTGAGGATCGTCCGAACAAGGCACTCAAAGCCGTCGCGACCGCCGTACCGCTTTTGCCAGTACATTTCGCCGAGTTGGTCGACGACAGCCTCGGCACGGGTCCCCGAACGCGCGGGGTCGAAGTCGGCCTCAGTACTCCCCCCAGAATCGCCGCCGGAGATGTTCTCGGCCGGTTCGTCTTCCATGTGTGGGTGTACGGCCGACGCCACGATAACGCTGCGTTCGGCGTCGATATCCACAAGCGGCCGCGGCGGGTCGTGCGTCGTCTCTATTCACGCCTCAACCTCCAGAATGCACTCGAGTTTATTTCCCGACGCGAGGGCCGCGACGAGCTCCCGGTCAACGCCGGCGGCGGCGGCGTCGGCCCCAACCATCACCGTCCGGTCATCAACGTAGTCGCTGGTCCGGGCGACCATGCTCCGGTCGCTCCCGAAGGTCAACTCGGGATGGCCCGACCCCTCGACAGTCTGCTCGCGGTCGCCGACACGAAGCGTTGCGGTAATCGTCGCCTCTTCGGATCGGCAGGCTTCGACGAAGGCCGCGTCGAACTCCGACGGGACCGCGGTCGCTTCAATCGCGAGGATGCAGTCGCCGGCAGGTGTCAGCCAGTCGTCACTGGTTAGCTCGAGGGTGCTTGCGTGCTCGGCGGTGACGTGTTCGTGCCCGCGTGCCTCGACGCGCTCTTTCATGCCGGTCGTATCGCCCGCCGGTTTATATACTCACCCACTCTATATGGGAACACCTCCCGTGGCCGCAGACGGGCCGTGGTAGCCGATTCCATGGTATTCGATCCCCACAAGATTTAAATATGGATATGATATATTAGTACTCACCAGAACGCATCCGGCGTTCGGCAGCATCGTCAGCCGACCAGAATGACAGGGAACCTTCCTCATACGGCGACCGATAGTTCAGCAGCAGTTGCTGTCCGCGACCGGGGCGGTAATGGAGTAACGTGATCAACTATGGCAGAGTCAATTAACGGATCCGACAACGTAGAACTGACAGACGACGACCTCGAAAACAAATCCAAAGGCCAGCTCATCAAGAAGGCCGGGCAGCTCCGCGACCGGCGAAACGAGCTGAACCAGATGGCCTCCGACCGGGCCTCAAAGCGAGACGAATTCAACGCGAAGACGCGCGAGAAGGTCGACGAGGCTCAAGAACACCGCGAAAAGCGCGACGAACTCAACGAGCAGGTTCAAGAGCACAAGGAGAAACGAAACGATCTCAACGCGAAGGCCAACGAGCTGTTCGACGAGGTCGACGAACTCAAGGACGACCTCGAGTTGAACGAAGGCAAGAGCGTCGACGAGCTTAAAGAGGAGATCGAGGATCTGGAGTTCAAACAGCAGACCGAGGTCCTCTCCAGCGAGGACGAGCGCGAACTCATAGAAAAGATCGAGGAGAAACGCGAGAGACTCTCCGACCGCGAGGAGAAACTCGACCAGGGTGGCGACTTAGAGGAGATCAAGGCCGAAGCTCAAGAGGTCCGCGCTGAGGCCTCCAAACACCACCAGAAGGTGACCGAACTGGCCGACAAGGCCCAAGAGCACCACAACAAGATGATCGAGGCCTATCGGGAGGCCGACGACATCCGTGACGAGGCCGACGAGTGGCACGACAAGTTTGTCGAGGCGCAAGAGGCCGCCGACCGCCACCACGAGGACTTCGTCCGCGTTCAAAAACGGCTGCGTGAACTCGACAAGGAGGAGGAGGCCGAACGCGAGGACGCCCGCTCCGAGAAGCGCGAGGCCGCAAAGGAGGAAGCCGAAGAGATCTACCAGAAGTTCAAGGAAGGCGAGACCCTCGACACCGAGGACCTCATGAAGCTGCAGAAAGCCGGCAAGCTGTAAACGACACACCGACTCCCGACGAGAGACCGATATGCTCCGTTCTTTTATACCTCCGGAGCAAAAGCGCGAGGTTCATACCGCCGGGGCCGCAACTGGCCCATAGATGCGTGTCGAGACGCTGGGCGACGGTGATCCGGAAGTGGCTATCGTCGGTGGCATTCACGGCGACGAGCCCTGCGGACCGACCGCTCTCGAGGCACTTTTGTCGGCCGATCCCGACGTAGAACGCCCGATAAAGCTCATTATCGCGAACGAACGCGCGCGCTCCCGCGGCGTCAGATACGTCGATGAGGACCTGAACCGCGCGTTCCCGGGAGACCCGGACGCAGATACCCACGAGGGGCGGCTTGCCCACGAGTTACTCACCGAAATCCGCGGCTGTGAGGTTCTCTCCTTGCACTCGACGCAGTCGTACGCCGCCCCATTCGCGCTCGTCTCCGAACTCAACGGCTACGCGCGGTCGATCTGTCCCTATCTCTCCGTTGAGGCGGTTGTCGAGACGGCAGGGTACAGCGGCGGCCGACTCATCGCTTACCCGGACGTGATCGAACTCGAATGCGGGCTCCAGCGGTCGGCTGCGGCCGCAGAGAACGCCGAACAGCTCTCGCGGGAGTTCCTAGTCGCTGTCGGCGCTCTCTCCGGGGCGGTCGACGCCCCCAGACACCACCCGCTGTCGGTCTTTCGGCTCGAAAAGCAGATTCCGAAACCGCCGGGCGACACCTACGAGGTCCTCGTCGACAACTTCGAACGGGTCGCCGAGGGCGAGGCGTTCGCGGAGGCCGATGGCGAGAAACTCAGTGCGGAGAACCCCTTCTATCCGGTGTTGCTGTCGGCATACGGGTATCAGAACGTCTTCGGCTACGTCGGATCGCTCGTAGGGCGGCTCGACGGCAAATCCCCCTCGACCCCGACGGGCGGGGAGTCGCCCCGGGCCGAGAGCGGCCCTCGCTAAAACGTGTCACTTCTGTCTGGGACGGATATCCGGACCGATCAGTCTGTTTCCGGCGCGAACTCGACGAGCGTCAGATTCCGATCAAGCATACAGTGGTCGTGCGGCGGGTCGCCGACCACCTCCGCGATCCGGTGCTCGTCGTCGAAGTCCGCCCCCGCGGGCTCGCAGAATTTGTGGCTCGGGCACTCGGTATACGAGCATGGTCCCTCCAGAGTCACCTTGCTCCCGGCGTAGGCAGCGTTCGAGGACACGTTCGCGAGCACGGGCGCCGGCTCGACCTCGACGGCGGTCACGCCAGAGGCGTGAACGGCACACTCGAGTGTCCCGGAGTCGCGGATCTCGGTCACGCGATACCGGCGGCCCTCGGTCAGGTTTAGACACTGCTCGCGGTAGGGACAGCCCGCGCACGCCTCAGATTCGCCCCCATAGACGAACTCGGCGCCTACCTCGGCGAGGCGCTCGCCGATGAGCGTGACCTTCGACATAACTATACTTTCGCTGGCGGCGTGTTAAGGCCGTCGCCCGACGGCGCATGACGGGGCCCGATC
>NZ_JBKEGK010000016.1:0-23581 GCF_046710025.1 Natronomonas sp.
ACGCGTCGTCGTCATCCGTCACCGGTTGTGTCGCGTCATCGAGAGCAGTATCGGAGCGTCCGGCCGCCGTGTCGGGGGTGTCGGTCCGAGTGGGGACGGCCTCGAGATCGATGTCGTCGGACGCATCATGACTCGGCCCGTCGTCGGACGCGTCCCGCGAGGGGTCGCTATCGGCGGGCGCCGCGTCGAGGCCGGCCCGTTCGAGCAGGTCGACGACATCGGTCCCGGGGATGTCGATCCCGAGCGTGCGTTCGATGCGGTTGTGGGCGACGCGTTTCGTCTCCGTCGAGAGGTCCGGTCGGAGTAGCTCGCGATCCCCGTAGCGGACCTCGACGTCCTCGATCCGGCCGCCACGGGCGTCGAGCGCGTAACAGACGATCGCCAGCATCCGGTCGATCGTCCACTGATCGGTACCGGTCATCTCGACGAGCAGGTCGCGGGACCCCTCGTCGACCTCGGTCCGCGTGCCGTTGATCACCGGCGGGAACGAAAAGAGGCCGATGTCGTCGTAGATCGCGGGATAGCGATCCAATCCTTCGACGAGGTCAGCGTATTCGTCGCCGGTCGGATGCGTTTCGAGCACCTCGGCGGGGGTGTGATCCGAGTCGCCGTCAAGCGGGACGAACCGGTCGCCGTCGGGGGCGACGCCCCGGTAGGTGATCGTCTTCGTCGCGTTCGTCGCGCCCGTCCCGTCCGTCTCGCCCCCTTCGTCGCCGACCCGCTGGCCCTTCAGCATCGCCAGGTCGTGGACGCCGATCGCGCCCTTCGCCCGACCCCGGCCCATCGTCGCGTGGAGTTTCTCCTGAAGCTGGATGAGCGATTCGAGCCGGCTCTCGTCGAGATCCAGCCCGCGGACGACCGCGCCCGTGACGTAGGGGCGTTCTTCGGGGACCGATCCGTCGACCTCGATTGCCCACTCGGCGTCGTTCGTCTCGGGGACGTAGATGCCGCGGTCGTGGCCGTACTGGTAGCGCAACGATCGGGCGATCCCCTCGACGGAAAGCCGATCGAGCCGGTCAGGGGCGAACTCCAACTCGAAGCCGCCGTCCTCGGTTTCGCCCTCAAACTCCAGCCCGAGCGAGAAGAGGTCTTCTTTCAGTTCCGCGTCGGGTTTGTCTCCGGCACCCGCCAACGTGCGCAGTTCGTCGGGGTCGACCTCAACGACGGGCATCAGTACACCACCTCCACGTTCCGGAGCAGGTCAAGGTCGCACAGCGTCCCGTGGACGTCGCGGATATCTTCGAAGCCGTACATCAGCATGAGCAGGCGTTCGAGCGCCAGCCCCCACGCCATCACGTCGCACTCGACGCCGAGCGGGGAGAGCACCTCCTCGCGGAAGATGCCGGAGTTGCCGATCTCGATCAACTCGTCCGTCTCGGGGTGGCGGCCGAACAACTCGAAACTCGGCTCCGTGTATGGGTTGTAGTGGGGTTTGAACTCCAGGTCGGTGATGCCGAAGCGCTCGTAGAACTCGGTGAACGTTCCCATCAGATCCCGCACGGAGAGTTCCTCGGCCATCACCCACCCCTCGATCTGGAAGAACTCGAGTAGGTGGGTCGGATCGAGCGTGTCGTTGCGGTAGACCTTCTCGACGCTGAAGTACCGCTCGGGCGGTTCGAGGTCGCCGGTCGCCTGCCCCGAGAGGTACCGCATCGACAGTGACGTCGTGTGACCGCGCAGGGCGACCGCGCGGGCGAAGTCCTCGTCCCACGGGGAGTGGTACCCGTCACCCTCGCTCCCGACGCCGTTGCGGTGGGCGTCCTCGACGCGTTTGACGAGGTCGGCCGGGAGGTCGTCCATCGGCGGCACATCGAGCGCGAAGCGGTCCCAGTGGGTCCGCGCCGGGTGGTCCTGCGGCATGAATAGACAGTCGTTGATCCAGAAGTCGGCGTCGGCGTGGGGGCCCTCCATCTCCCGAAAGCCCATCCCCACGAGGACATCCTTCACGCGGTTTGCGGTCTGTCTGAGGATGTGCGTTTTGCCGCCGTTGACGGTCTCTGCGTCGGCCTCGACGTTGTACTCGGTGAACTCGACCTCGGCCCACTCGCCGGAGGTGAGCAGTTCGGGGGTGACCGCCCCGACCGTGTCGGCGGCCTCGACGCCCTCCATGAGCGCCGTGACGCCCTCCTCGGTGAGCGTGACGCTCCGAACGGTGGTCTCGCTTCGTTCGACGAGTCCCCGGCTCTCGAGACGATCGAGGACATCGGCGTCGTGGGCGTCGGCCTCGCCCGAAGCGATCGAATCGAGCGCCTCGACCTCCGGGTCGGACTCGGGGTCGTGGCGGGGGTCCTCACTGAGGGCGATCGCCCCGCCATCGATCTCGCCGTACCCCTTCCGAGCGAGGTTCGACAGCGCGATGTCGACCTCCGGTCCGTCGAGGCCCGACCGGCCGAGGAGCCGACCCATCTCCGCTGGCGATTCGTCGGCGCCCGCCTCGGCGGCGGCGGCCCGGAGGCGGAGTTCGGGCAGTCCCGCGTCCCGGTAGCGCTCGCCCTCCTCGGTGAGCGTGACGTCCGCTGCGACGCGTTCCTCGACATCGACCAGGCCGGCCGCCTCAAGTTCGAAGGCCGCCCGCGTGATCGCGGCCGGGTCTTCATCGAGCTCCTCGGCGAGCTGTCCGACGGGTGTTCGGTCCGTCGCGCCGGCCGCCTCCAGCAGCGCGAGTTGCGTTTCGGGGAGTTTCATTGTGTCCGGTTGTGGACGGCTGGCTGTTAGCGGTTCCGACTCGCGGGCGGGATCGCAGCGGTCGCCGGGGAGGTATACACGGCGACGCAGAGCTGATCTCCGACTACTGGACGGGTATATGATTCCGGGGGTCGGCTACTGCCCTCGGACATACGTAACTACGTATCGGGCGGGGTTGCCGGGGTATATATACTCCTAATCGCATCGGACGGGCCCGGTTAGGCGAATTCAATCGACCCGTCGAGATCAAACGGCAACTGCCCGTGGAGGTAGCCCTCGACGTGGCCGCCGGGGCGGGCGCGAAACACCACAGTCGGTTCGTGGCCGACCCGCGGTCGTTCGGCCCGGACGGCGGACCACTCGGCGTCAGTGAACGAGCTACAGTCGACGAGGAGGATCGCATTGGGGTGCTTCGCGAGTTGGTCGCTACGTTTTGCGCCGCCGGTTTCCTTGACGGCCGCGATGGGGTGGTCGGCGTGCGAGCGCCGTGCCGGCGGCTCCGGCCGGGTGACCTCGACGAGTCGATCGCCGACGGCGAAATCGAGGGCATGGCCGCTGGCCTGTTCGACCTCGGGGACGAACTCGAGGCCAGCGTCGGCGAGGATCTTAGCGACGGTGAACTCCGCCATCGTCGCGCGCATCCGGGTGAGGTCGTAGCCCGGCGAGGTGCCGAGTTTCGAGGCCATCGTGTAGCGGTGGTCGTCAAGAGTGCCGGTCGCAAGCAGCGACTCGTAGAACTCGAGGCCGGCCTCGCGGGACGCGTCGGGAAAGCCGGCCGCGTCGTCGGCGAAGAACGTCCGGGTCGTGTTCCGGCCGTCCTTCGAAAAGAACACCGGAATAAAAAACCAGGTGACGTACTCGAACTCGGCGAGCCACGGGTCGGTCACCTCGAGTCTGGCGGTGAGTTCGCGTTCGGCCCACCGCGAGACGGCGTATGGAGCCTCGGCGAACGTCTCCTTGTCGGTGCGCCAGAGCACCTCGGGCGTCTCAGTGTTGCCAAGCCAGTAGGCCCGGCCGGGTCGGAAGGCGAACAGCGCGAAATCGCCGTTCGCCATGTCGAGGCGCACGGCGTCGTACCGATCGTCGCCGACCGGGAACCACGGTTCCTCCAGACACGCGCCGAATTGCGCGTCGAGCGGGGCGAGAAGCTGTTCGCGGACGCGCTCGCGCGACCACGTCCCGTTCGATCGGCGAAAGCGAAGTGGGCCTGCCACACCTGAGGATCGGTCCCGAGTCGTTTACTGGTTGCGTTTTCCCGGGCGAACCGCGCCAAATACCCGATACATTCATAGTGAATAACCACCAAGGAATTTCATACCATGTCAATGGGTGCCTATGACGAGGCCGAACACGAGCGTCGGGAGGAGAAAACGTCGACCGTCGACGCCGCCTTTGACGACGAGCGGACGACCTACCACGGAGAGTTGGAGTACGACTCCGGTGATTCAGCGGAAGCACTCATCGACCAGTTCAAACAGATGCGAGAGTGACTGCTTGGTCACGTCTGGTCTGTGTCTCCGGACGATTACACTGCCCACAGAAAGATCACCTCGATTGTCTCACTCGCACTGAATCACTAGCCAGCCTCCGCTCTGCAGCGGCGTTATTCGACCGACAACCACCGAACGGTCACAAGGTATATTCGTCGTATGTGCGCAGTTACTAGCCATGCGAGAACTGGTCTTTGAGCTCCGATACGACGCGGGGGCCGGGGCGATGGCCGACGTCTTCGAGACGTTCTCGGAACTCACGTCATCCTCGATAGCCAGTTGTGTCGACCGCGACTGTTGTTGGATCGTCGAGCGGTTCGTGGGCCCCACCGAAGCGCTCGATCGGATCAAAGAGATCAGATGTAATAACGGGCCAAAGGAGGAGATGACGAAAACGGAGTGCGGGGCGACCCGCCACCCGACGGTGCTAGAGCGATCCTCGGGGACGCTCGTCACGCACCTGTTTGTCGAGAAACTCCACACCTGTGATTCTGTGTACGCGCTTGCCGCCAGACGACTCAAAAAAGGCGTGATGATCCAATCGAGGCGACGCGGGGCCGGCCATACCTTCCGGCTGCTCGTCCGTTCAGAGCAGAACGTTGAAACATTCTACGAGCGGCTTCAACAGCTGCTTGATGACCGGATCTCCATTCGGTTCGAGCATCTCGGTGACGTCGACCAGTGGAACTATGATTCGCTGGGTGCGGTATCTGTGCCCGAGGAACAGCGTTCGACACTCCGGGCGGCCGTCGAATGCGGGTACTACGAGACGCCTCGTGAGATTACTCTCGACGAACTCGCAGAGACGGTGGATCTTCCTCGGTCAACCGTTTCCTATCGGCTTCGACGGGCCGAAGCGGAGCTGGTCAAGGGGTATCTTGGTTGACGGCCTGAGAGGAGCCGAATATCGCTGAAAGCGGCCGTTCCGCGGCTAGGTCCCTGCTATCAGGATGGCTGCTCGGCCCCGAGGGTGTCGTCCACTTCCTTCGCAGTCTCGCTGGCGTGGACTTCTAACAGATTGATCTCGAACGCAACCCGTTCGCCAGCGAGTTCGTGGTTAAAATCGACGGTGACGGTGTCATCGGCCACGTCGACGATCCAGCCGATCTCGCCGGACTCGCTCTCGACGAGTTCATCGACCGCAGCCGTCGTATCGCTACGCTCTTCGATATCGTCGCGGGGAACGGTGACGATAGCGTCGTCGTCAACTGTGCCATAGGCGTCCTCGGGTTCGAGAACGACGGTTCGGGTCTCTCCGACCGACATTTGCCGTACCGCGTCCTCGATCCCCGGAAGGACGTGGCCTTCGCCGAGACGGAACTCGAGAGGTTTGAAATCCCGGTTGTCGTGATAGATTCCCTCCTCAAGCGCGACGTCCACGTCGGTCGTCTCGAAGACCGCTCCGGCCTCCGGTCCGTCGACCAACCGGCCGGTGAGATGGACAATCGCGATCTCGCCTATATCGACCATGGTCACTCCTCGACGGTGCAGTTCACGGCTTCGGCCATGTACGCGTTACAGCCGTATCCGCTCTGGTTCCACGGGTACTGGTCGTCCTCGATGCTTCGGAGTTGATCGTCGGGGTTTGAGATGGTGGCCGGTTGGGTGTAGCCGCGTTCGTCGGTCGCCCGGGAGACGAGCGTATGCTCGCCAGCCGAGGGGTTCTCCCAGACGTATCGGAACTGCCGCCAGCCGGAAGCCCCATCCATCGGGCCGAAGAACTCGGCGTCCCCCCAGTTGTCGCCGCCGTCAGTTGATACTTCGACCGCTTCGACGGCGTCGTCGCCAGCCCACGCGACGCCGATGATCTCGATCGTTCCGGCGGGTGAGGGGCTGACGGTCTGACCCAGTCCCGGATAGCCGATAAGTGACTTCTCCACTTGATCGAACATATACGCGTTGGCGATTTCGTCTGTCTGTTCCATCTGCTCGCGGGTGTCGTAGACAGGGATTTCCTCGTAGTGTGTCGCCCGTGTGTCCTCCTCGGGAACGACGCGGTATGAGTACTGCTGCCAGTGGGTGTAGGTCCGCTGTCCGTTTTCGGGTGCCCCCGGCTCCTCCCACTCGTCGCCGATGACCATCGTATCCATGACGTGCATCCGGCTGAGCCACTTGACGTTGTTACAGCCGTACCAGCCGGGGACGAGCAGCCGTACGGGAAAGCCGTGGTCGGGCGACACCGGCGAGCCGTTCATATTGTATGCCAACATGGTGTCGTCCATGACCTTCTGCATCGGGATCGAACGACAGAAGACGTCCTCACCGTCCGGGTGTTCGCCACCCATCACGGTGAGGAAGTACTCGTCGCCGGTCTCCGCACCGTACTGCTCGAGGATCTCCGAAACCGGGGTCCCGGTCCAGACGGTGTTTCCGGCCGCGCCAAACGTCCACTGGTTCCCGCCGACCTGGGGCTCGAAGTAGTTCCGGCCGTTTCCGGAGCACTGCATCGTGTGGGTGACCGATTCGGTGCTGAAGGAGTGTTTGATCTCCTCCATCGACAGGTCGACTTCGCTGCCAACGAGTCCCGTCAGCGAGACGTTCCACTCGGATTCCTCGATGCTGGGAGTCGGGTAGTGATTCCGAATGTAGTGTTCCTCCCGGGGCGTAATGTAATCGCCGTAAGTGGCCCTCGCCGCTGCCTCGCCGTTTTCCGGCTCGGGCGAGAGAATACGCAGCCCCGGATACCGATTTTGAAGGGACGGTTCGTCATCTTCGTCCGCTTCAGGCGTCGACTCCGGTTCGGCCGTGGGCGTGCCGCCGTCATCGCTTTCGCTTTGGTTCTGTGAGCAGCCGGCCAGTACGCCGACTCCGGCGAGCACGCCGGAGGTCATCAGGAACCGGCGACGATTTACGAACCGGTCTCGCGTCGAGGTGCTGGCCCGATCGTCGTCGACCGTTTCGTCGCCCTCTGCGGTATTTGCGGTATTAGACCGTGACATATATTAAACCGTCTCCACCGAGCTGTATTAATCATCGGTTGGCGCTCGCCAATTGAAACGTGGGCTCCCGGTCGTCACTCGGAGACGGTTACAGACCCGACCATCCCTTGGCCCGAGTGGGGCGTGCACACATAGACGTACTCACCCGGAACGGTGAACTCGTGTTCGAATGTCTCGCCGACATCCATGATCGCAAAGTGATTGTCGTCCTCATAGGAGGTGAACGGCTCGGCCCCCTCCGGGTTCTCACATCTCGGTGCCGCGTCGGGGTGGCTCGTCACATTGTGTCCTTCGCTTTGCGCGACCCACTCAACGGTGTCACCGACGTTGATTTCGACGTCTTCCGGATCGTACCGGAGTCGCTTCTCCGGCCCGACGTCGACCTGTGTGACACTACTGCCGGAGTCCGCTTCGTCTTCCTCACCGTTCCCGTCATCGCCGTTTCCGCTCGCTGATCCGCCCTGATTTCCGGAACAGCCCGCGAGGGCGACCCCGGTCGCTGCCGCTCCTACCATCCGGACGAAGTCTCGTCGTTCGACCATCGTATACATCATAACGGGTTTCTCGGTGAAATATAATGTACTTTGGCGTGCGCCAACTCCGTTTCAGCTGTCAGTACGAAGAACGCGTCATCGATCCATCCAAGAACACCATCGCCGGGTCGCGGGTCGAACGGCTACCGGTCCCGAACCTCGACGGTCAGCGCCTCAGGAAGCGATCCGCCACGGCGGTAGGGGTTGACCTCGAAGGCACCAAGCGTGACGACGACCCGGCCTGCCTCCATCGGGCCGCGTAACACGACGCCGCGGCCGGTGATCGCGAGGTAGGGAACGTCCGGGACCGGTCGAGCCGCAAGCTCGCCCCCGGCGGCCGAGACAGCGTCAACGAGCGCCGAGACCAGGGGTGCCAACAACCCGGCCCGGTTGAGGGTCGCGCGGTATGGCTCGACGACATCAGTCCGGTTGTCAGTCGTCTCACCGTCCCACCCGGCCGCAACGGCGTCGGCACACGAAAGCGCGTCCTCAAGGGGTCCGCGGTGGTGCTCCAACAATCGGTCGCGGACGGTTGCGCGCATCAGAGTCCTCCGTCGGGGTCGGTGGGCACCGGGAGCGGTCGCCGCCCCAAACGACGGGGCTCAAGCCGAGCCATCGGTCTCCGCCGGGTCGACGGCGGCCGCTCCGAAGGTCGGCACCTCGGCGGGCGGGTCCGAGGCCGGTTCCCGCGTCGAGAGGACGAGCGTCGAGAAATCCGTCTCGGAGATGTTGCCACGGTCGAGCGCGCGGAGCCATCCGGCATCGACCGTCCATCGGCCGTGGAACCCGCCCTCGGTGTGGAACGCCCAGAGGGTGCAGTCCTGCGGTTCCCAACCGGCCTCGTGGGCCTCCCGGAGTTCGGAGCAGACGTTTCCGATGTCGCCGGTCGTCAGCCCCGGCGCGGCCGTCTCGTACTCGACATGAAGCGTGTCGGATTCACGCGCGTGGCGCTCCACGTAGACGCCGAGGCTCATCAGGTTGCGTTCGAGCCGATCGACGATCCGGGGGTCCGCCTCCATATCAGGGGGTGAAGGCCGCCGGAAAAAAGAAGCTGCCGCCGGAGCGACGCAACGCGTGCCGCGTATCGGCCCCCGAAACCGGTCGTGGGATTATGTATCGAACGCGATTATCAGTGAGTAGTACGGATCGATATCAATGCCACCGAAAGTACTCGTCGTCGACGACTCCTCGCTGCAACGGACGATCATCTCCGGCGCGCTCGGCGACCGCTTCGAGGTCGTTGGCGAGGCCGAAAACGGCCGTGAGGGCGTCGAGCTGTTCGAGTCCGAACAGCCCGACCTTGTCACGATGGACATCATGATGCCGGAGATGGATGGCGTCGAAGCCACCGGTCGGATAAAGGAGTTGACCGAGGAGACGAAAGTAATGATGTGCACCAGCGTCGAGCAGGCCGAGAAAATGAAGGAGGCCGTCCGAGCTGGGGCCGACGAATACGTGACGAAGCCGTTCGACGAGGACGAACTCGTCGACACGGCGACGATGCTTCTGAATTGAGACGCCCGTGGCGACGGGGGAAACGCCGGAGTGCCGGACCGGGAGACTAACCATCTTGCGCCGTGACCTCGGGGTATGCCGACGCGAGACGACGGACTTGATCCGCAGGCCGCCGCGCTGCTTGAGCAACTCGAATCGGGGATTTCGGCGCCATCTTGGACGCTCTCTGTCGAGAGCGGTCGACGGATTCTTGAGGAACTGTTCGCCGTGGCCGATCCCGAGCCCGTCGGCGAGGTCGTGAACATCGAGATACAGGGGCCAAACGGTCCGATTCCGCTCCGGATCTACGCGCCTGAGGGCGACGACCCGGCCCCCGTGCTCTCGTTTCTCCACGGCGGCGGGTGGGTCAGGGGCTCGCTCGACTCCTACGACGGCCTCTGTCGGCGGCTGACAAACCGCGCCGGGGTAGTCGTCGTCTCAGTCGACTACCGACGCGCGCCCGAGGACCCGTTCCCGGCTGGCTTTGAGGACTGCTACGCCGCGACGGAGTGGGCGGCGGCCCACGCGGCCGACCTCGGCGGTGATCCCGACCGGGTGGCCGTCGGCGGCGACAGCGCGGGGGGCAACCTCTCGGCGGCCGTCGCGCTCGCGGCTCGGGACCGCGACGGCCCCGACCTCGCCCATCAGCTGCTTGTCTATCCGGCGGTCAACGCGCCGTCGGTGCGGTGGTTCGACTCCTACGATGAGAACGGGACCGGCTACTTTCTTGAGATGGACAGCGTCGAGTGGTACGTAGACCAGTACTGCGAGCCCGCGGACGCCGGCAACCACTACGCATTTCCGCTCCAAGCGCGGGATCTCTCCGGCCTGCCCCCGGCGACTGTCGTGACGGCGGGGTATGATCCCCTCCGCGACGAGGGGAAAGCGTACGCTGAGCGGCTCTCGACCGCCGGCGTCGAGACCGAACGGCTCCACTACGACGCCCAGATCCACGGCTTTCTCAGCCTCTACACGTACATTGATCGAGGAGAGACAGCGATCGACGACGTGGGCGACCGTCTCCGAGACGTCCTCGGCGGGGGCTAGCGCGCGTCAATCGCCGATACCGACGAGGTCGCGCTGTCGTTCGAGGACGGCGCGGTCGAGATCGACCACGAGGTCGCGCTCGGCGGTATCCAACTCGGCTCGGATACCGCCGTCAGGGCGGGCGACGAGCGACCGGCCAGCGTACTCGACGACCGGCGCGTTCGTCACCTCACGACGGCCGGTCCGGCCGGCCCCGACAGCCCACCGAACGCCGTCCAGCGCCCGGGCGCGGACCAGCAGCCGCCAGTTGGCCGCATGGGTCGCGGGCCACGCACCAGCGATCAGGAGGGCGTCGACCCCGCGATCAGTCAAAGCGGCGCTGTCCGCGACGAAATTGAGATCGTAGCAGGTGAGAAGCCCGGCGGTCCCGAGCGGCGTCTCGACGGTGACGCGCTCCTCGCCGGTCCGGAGGACATCCGCTTCGTCACCCCAGAGGTGTCGCTTTCGATACACGGTCGTCTCTCCTTCGGCAGTAACGTAGGCGGCGGCGTTATACGGACGCGAGCCGGCCCGCTCAAGGAACCCGACGAGGACGTCACAGCCCGCGTTCGAGGCCGCCGCCCGGACCCGATTCATCGTGTCGCCGTCCCGATCGATCGCCGCCTTTCGGGCGCGCTCGTCGGGGACAAAGCCGGTCAGAGCGTACTCTGGAAAGCAGGCGAGGTCCACTCGGTCCGGGAGCGATTCGAGCCGCGATTCGACGGTTCGGCAGTTCGCCGGGAGATCGAGATCCGCGATCGCCGTCTGGCAGGCCGCCACCGTCGCGTTCATACCCGGAGGGGCGTCGCCGGTTACAAAAGCGCGTCGCAGGGCGAGGACGGTCGGAAGCACGCTGTCTGAGGCATGGGTCGAGTGTCGCGGCGACGTGCCGACCCTCACTCCCGGAGTGCCTCCGAAAGGCCCCACTGCTCGGCACGTTCGTGGGCATCCTCGCGGGCGGCGGCGCGGATATCGGAGATCGCGGCGTCGTTCTCGAGGAACGCTTCGATAGCGTCGATCTCGGTCCGGTCGTCGTTGCCGTCGGCCGCGGCCTCGCGGATGCGGGCGGCGAGTTCGGCGTCGTCGGCCAACCGCTCGGCGGCCGCTCCGGGTGGGATCCGGAGCGTCTCAGTCCGGTGGGGCAACTCAAGGGCATCGGCTTTGAGGGCGTACAGTTCGAACTTGTAGGGCGGCGAGCCGATGTCCGCGAGCGCGGGCGGGCCGCCACGGTCCGTCCCGGTGTGGTACGCGAGCGTCGCGACACCCGACTCGAAGGTAATGACGCCGCGGTTCTCGCCCGAATTGAGCAGCGCGGCGCGCGGCGAGACCAGCGCGTAGCCGTCGAGTTCCCGTTCGAGGGCGTCCTCAAGCGCCGGCGACAGCGCCGTGACCACCCGCGAGCGGAGCAACTCCCCGTCGGGGATCATGGCGGGTCTGGGATGACCGCGGTCCGGAACCGTTCGGCCACGTCCCCGGAATCGCCGTCGGTCGGCGAGAGCCGTCCGGCCGCGGTCCGGAACGCCTCGGCGGCCGGGCTCTCGGGGGTGTGTGCGAGCAGCGGCACCCCAGCGGATCGGGCAGCCTGAACGGCGTCGCTCTCGGGCACCGTCGCGAGCGTCGGCCCCTCGAAGTAACGCTCGGCCTTCGTCCGGACGTCCCCGATATCGCCGCGGACGCGGTTGAACACCGTGCCGGCGATCCCGGAGCCGTACGACAGAGCGTACTCTTGGACCTTCAGGCCGTCCGAGATGGCGGGAACCGTCGGATTGAGTACGATGACGACCCGATCGGCGAGCACGATCGGCAACACCGCGCTCTTGGAGTTCAGCGTCGCCGGCGAGTCGAGAAGCAACACGTCGGTGTCGGCGGCGAGTTCGGCAACGACGTCGCGGAGTCGATCCGGGTCGGCGGCCTCGAATGCCGCAAGGGACGTGCCGCACGGGACGACCGACATCCCGAACCGGTCGTACGTCGCGGCCGAAACGGGGGCACCGCCCTGGACGAGGACGTCGTGTAGCGTCGTGTCGACGTCGGCTAGTCCCGCGTGAAACAGCAGGTTCGCCATCCCGGTGTCGGCGTCGACCACCGTCACGTCGTAGCGGTCGGCCAGCGCCATCCCCAGCGCCATCGTGCTCGTCGTTTTACCGGTACCGCCTTTCCCACTCGCAACGGCGAACGCCTCGACCATTCGTTGATTGAGCCTGTGCCGATTTCGAATATAAGGGTTCGGGTTACTGCCCGGCAGCATTTGCCGCGACGTCTATCAACGATAATTAACATTTAATAACATGTAGAATGCAGATGAGAGTAGACGATGCGCGACGAAATCGAACCGATGGTTCCGGTGATGCCGCGAGCAGAAACGACCGACGACATCCGAGCGGACGGCGGCGTTCGCAAGCGCTACGACGCCGAAGAGGTAGCCTCGCCGGTCGTTCCGGACCTTCGGTAGACGAAGCGTTCTTTTTCGATTCGTCCCCACTAATTAGTGCCGACAGCCGGGGTCACACGACGTCGCCACGGACCTCGACACCCTCGGCCTCGTCGCGGTAGCGCCGGAGTTCGTCGGCCGCGTGCTCGGCCTTCGACTCTTCGAGTCCGAGCATCTCCAAACTGGCCGACAGCGTCGGAAAGACGAACTCGCCGGTCTCGAGCTTCCGGAACGCCTCCTCGCTCGTTTTGCCGCCCTCGTCGGTGTCGACCCACAGACACGCCGCCCGCGGGTCAAGCAACTGCGTGTAGTCCCCTCTGGCCTGTGCCCCTTGGAGCCGCTGGGTGACGTTGTTCTCGAAGCCGGCGTTACAGACTTCGAGGTGGACCGGTTCGTTACCGAAGAGGTGGGCTGCCAGACACCGCTCGGGGGCGGCGTGTCCGGATGCGTTCGCGCGAACGTGCTCCGGAAACGTGTCCGCCCACGCCGCCGACACCGTCTTGCCGACCCCCGAAACCCCGAGTTCGGCCTCGAACTCGGCCTCCCGTTCGGGCGCGTCATCGAACAGGAGATCCTTGGTGATATACACACCGAGGCGATCGATAGGATCCATCCCGAGCACCACGTCGCCGAAGGCCCACACCTCGCGGACCGGAACCGGCGTCGGCTCGGTTTCGACGGCCTCGACGACACCCCGGAGTCGGTCGACCGCCTCCGATCGACTGTAGCTCATCGAAGGGGAGCACGGGTCGACGGAACAAACGGTTGTCGCGTCGGCGACGAGTGCGGCAACACCCGAGTCGAAACCGGTATCCGCTCGAACCAACAACAGTTCGGTGATGCAGTGCGACAGATGCGGAACCGAGGCGGTGATGCACGCCGCCTACTCGGGGCTCCACCTGTGTTCAAAACACTTCCGTGAATCGGTCGAGTCCCGGGTCCGGCGACGGATCCGCGACGACGCGCTCCTCTCGGACGCCGCCACGGCCGACGACCCCGAAACCTGGCTCGTGGGCCTCTCGGGCGGGAAAGACAGCGTCGTGCTCACACACCTCCTCGAGGAGACGTTCTCGGCAGATCCGCGTGTCGAACTCGTCGCACTCACGATCCACGAGGGGATCGAGGGGTATCGGGACGCCTCGCTCGAGGCGTGTCTCAAACTCACCGACGACCTCGGCATCGAACACGAGGTCGTGAGCTACACTGACGAGTACGGCGTCCAGATGGACTCAGTCGCCGAGGACGACCCCGAGGGGATGGCCCCCTGTGCGTACTGCGGGGTGTTCCGACGCGACGCGCTCGCGCGGTACGCCGACGAGCACGGCGCCGACAAGGTTCTAATGGGACACAACCTCGACGACGAGGCACAGACGGCGATGATGAACCTGCTTTCGGGGGACATCGCGCAGGTCGCAAAACACTTCGATGCCTCCCTCGGGAACTTCGAGGAGCGCGAGGTCGAGGACTCGCCGTTCGTTCCACGCGCGAAACCGCTCCGAGATATCCCCGAAAAGGAGGTCGCGCTTTATGCGCATCTATCCGACCTCCCCGTCCATATGTCGGAGTGCCCCCACGCGAGCGAGGCCTACCGCAACGAGATTCAGGAACTGCTGTACACGCTTGAGGACGGCCACCCCGGAACGCGACACTCCATCATGTCGGGATACGAGGAACTCGCACGGCTCGCCGCTGAGGCCCACCGCGGCGACGACGGTCCTCGCGGGGAGTGTGATCGCTGCGGCGCGCCGACGACCAACGAGATCTGCCGTAAGTGCGACCTCGTCGATGCGGTCGGGGGCGAGTTACCGGGCGACGACTGACCGGATGGTCGGCGGCTACGCGCAGATCAGCGCGTCAGCCGAGCGTCATACACGGCGTTTTACACAAGATGTATCAAATTAGCTGACGGTACTATTCAAGCGGATACCACAATACGAAAGCCGGATTAGAAAAATAAGCTATCTGACTTATCTGACTACGTCAATTCCGTTGTTCTGCTCGACCTCCGAGCGGCCACCGTCGGTTTCGCCGACACCGAAGCCGCCGCTCGATCCCTCAGATGGCGTCGAGGAAAACTCCTCGTCGTCGACTCCTTCGATCGCCTGTCTGGAGGCGTCGGCCTGCTTCTGGGTCGTCGGGCCGAGAATCTGGGCCGACTGGACGCCGGTCATGATCGCCATGACGCGGACCTTACCCTTGTACTCGTCTTGGATCCGTGCGCCCCAGATGACGTTCGCGGAGGCCTCAAGACGCTCCGTGATGTTCTGGGCAATTCCCTCGGCCTCCTTCAGCGTGAGGTCCGGGCCACCCGTGATGTGGACCAAACCGCCCGACGCACCGCGGTAATCGACGTCGAGGAGCGGGTGGTTCATCGCGTCGCTGACGACCTCCTTCGTCTTGTTTTTGTCCTGCGTCTCGCCGACCAACATCACGGCAACGCCGCCTTGGTTCATAATCGACGTCATGTCGGCGTAGTCGAGGTTGATGAGCGACGGCTGGGTGATCGTCTCGGAGATTCCCTTGACCGTCTCGGCGATAATCTGGTCCATCACCGAAAAGGCCTTTCCGATCGGGAGGTTCGGGACGTAATCGAGCAGGCGGTTGTTGTCGAGGACGATGATCGAGTCAGCCTCGTTGCGGAGTTTTTCGAGTCCCTCCTCGGCCTTAACGGTCCGTGCTCGCTCAACATTGAACGGCGTCGAAACCATCCCGACGACGATCGAACCCTGCTCCTTGGCGATCTTTGAGATGACCGGCGCCGCGCCCGTCCCGGTGCCCCCGCCCATACCCGCAGTGACGAAGACAAGATCGGCCTCGCCGAGGACTTCCTTGATTGTTCCCTGGGCCATCTCGGTCGCGCGCTCGCCCATCGAGGGGTCGCCACCCGCCCCGAGCCCGTTGGTCAGAGACTTGCCGACGAGGATCTTGGTGTCGGCCTCGATCATCTTCAAGTGCTGTTTGTCGGTGTTGATGGCGATTGTCTCCGCGCCGTCGACACCGATGTTGTACAGCCGGTTGACCGTGTTGTTGCCCGCACCGCCCGCGCCGACGATGACGATCCGTGGGTCGCCGAATTCGTCGTCGTCGCCGATATCGGCGTCCATGTCGCGCTGTTCCGCCTCGGCGTTCTCCAGCGCGGAATTGACGATGTCCTGCATCGTCTACACCTTCGCCCAGGGACGGTTCTTCTCGCCCGTCTCCGTCTCCTGTTCATTTATCATCTCACGCACGGCCGAGCGAATTGCCTCGCTCCGATTCGGGAACTGGCCCGTATCGACCATGCGTTCGACCTCTTCGATCTGCTGCTTCGGGATTCGTAGTGTCACACGCTCCATATTGTTTCCCCTCTGGTTGTGAGTAAGACGACGTTGCACACGCGACCGAATCACGTTTACACCGACAGGGCGTCCGAAACCGAGCGTTTACCCGATCCCCGCCGAGTGTAAGACGCATCGTCTTACGCAGCTGTATCCACAGAAGGGATATACTTAAACCTTCCCCACGGTGTAAGACAGAACCAGCTGAGCGGCGTTTACAGTCGTTAGAAGGCTGTTTTCGGCGTTTACGAATCCTGCAGAACATCCGCTGCGGGAGTCCGGCGGCCGCAACTCGGGCAGAATCCCCAGTCGGATCGGATCTCGTCGCCACACTCACAGAACACGCGATGGCTCGCTTTCTCACCACAGTTAGAGCAGTAAACAGCAGACTGCGGGAGGATTTCACCGCACTGTTTACACGTGTGCCCCGGTTCGTCTGACGCGTTTTCGCGCTCGACAGTCGGTGTCTTACGATCGTCTCCGGATTCGTGTGACACATCGCCGGAATCGCCATCCAGCGTGATGTTTACGTTCACGTCTTGGGGCTGTCGGGGCGTATACGCTCCGTCGAGTCGCTCCGAGATGAGGGCATCGACGCGCTCTGCGACGAGTTCGTCGAGGGATCCTCCGGCGAGTGAACCGTCCGAACCGCCGTCGTCGCCCTCTGTGGACGTGTTTACGCCGACATCGGCGGTGGTCTCGAGGTACTCCCGGAGCGCCTCCCGCATCACCTCGCTCTTGGAGGCGTCAAACTCCTCGAGTTGGCGGATGAGCTCGTCGTCCGCCCGGAAGGTGATCTTGCTCATTCGTTGTCCGACAATTGTGTGTGACGGTATTTCAATCTTCGCGCGCCGTCCGACAGCCGTCCGTCAGACAGGTCGGCGTCATCCCACGACGGGCGGAGGTCAAAACCGTTAAGTCGGATAGCCCTCTCCTTTCGTGTATAACCGCCCTTAGCTCAGACTGGTAGAGCAGTCGACTGTAGATCGACTTGCCCCCCGTTCAAATCGGGGAGGGCGGACTTTGATACCTTGCTACTCAGATCCACAAGATAGCGACGGGATTTTCCCATCGTTCGATCCGAAACCCCCTTGAGGCGAACTTGCTCTCCAAGTTGGGGTCCTCGCCGTCCATCGGTTCAGTATGGGCGAAGGGGAGGACGGTCTTAGACCTTAGCGTACAATAGCCGTGAAGACTCGTACTCTCCCCGATTTTTTCATCGCCCATGCGCTCGCGCGAGGGAATCAACTGAGAGGAGCGAGAAGCGGGTGAGAGGGGATATCTCTTTGACGGGCAATAAGAATTTATCGAATCGAAAACGGCGCGGCTCAGAATGGCGCTGGATAGCTTATTCAGAATTGAGGATGGCGATCTCTTTCTCTACAGGACCATACTCGATAGACCCGATATTCCGGGGGAAGTTCCATCGCTAAATGCTGAATTCGGAGGCGTCAATTGAAACAGATACCCTCGGCAAAATCTCATAGAGATGATAGATGAGTTTCCGAATAAGGAGGTCATATCGGGCAAAGAGACACAAGAGACCCACGAGAAAAGCGAGTACCGTCAGAACCTCTCAAAAAGTAACCATATCGATGCAAAGTAGACCCAGGCCCGAGTAAGACCTACTCACTCAGGGATTCGAGGAGAAATGAATGAGCTCTATGGCTCGGCTTCGACTGCTTCGATTAGTTCGACCTTGTTCATATCTCCCTGTCCATCGATGTCGAGATACTGGGCTATCTCATAGACCTCCTCTCGGGGGGTTTCCTCCGGGTCGATTCCCACACCGTCTGCAGCAGCTGCTCGAGCCTGGGCAGGAGTGTCACATATACTGCACGACTTGAAATCGTCGCTTTAGGCGACTCAACTGACTCCTCACTCGTGCTCTGACCTGCTCGGTGGTCATGTCGTTGGAAGCCAGTGACCTGCTTTCCTCGAGTCACGTCCACGAAGTGGACGAGGTGTGCTCTGCGCGTTACAACGTGCTAACATGAGCGATTCGGCTTCCGATGCGCATCCACTGTGATGAGTTCAAACTGGTTTTCACCTTTCGGATTGCTTTTGATCGCACGTCTGCTCAAATCAGTGTGTCACGTATTCCAGTCGACACTGATTTGTCACCAAAGCTAACATCAGCGGGCATAGTCCTGGTTGTAGCAGTATTAATCCTCGGAGTTGTGTTCTTAGCCTCAGTAGCGACTGTTGACGAAGGCGACCGTGGTGTATTAAAGGAGCAGGGTGCCGTTACTGGTGAGATTATGGAGCCTGGATGGCATATTGTGATCCCGTTCGTTCAGTCCGTCGAACACATCGAAGTTCGTCCGCAGACGTACACGATGAGTGGTGACGTGTTTGAAGGCGATGTCGATGAAGAGGATGCTGTTGCGTTCCGGTCAGCGGATCAACAGCAGGTGGGTGCCGATATCACTGTTCGATACCGAGTTGTCGAGGACGGAGTTGATGCGTTCCACAGCGAGTGGGACACAATTACTCAGTACGAGAACCGACTGCTACGGCCTGAAACAATCGATACAGTTGCTCGGGAAGCATCGGCGCTGAATGCAACAGAAGCAAATAGTGACGAGGGACGGGAGTTACTGTCCGAGATCATCGCGGAATCACTGCGTGAGCAGTCGCCGGATTACCTCGTGATTGAGTCGGTCCAAGTCAGGGATATTATCTTCGCTCCCAGTTACGAGAGCGCATTAGAGGACGTCGAGATTGCCCAACAGGAGGCCGAAGCTGAGCGAACCCGTGCACGGGGTGAGGCTGATGCTGAACGGATCCGGGCCGAGGGAGAGGCGGATGCACTACGTGAGGTCCAAGATGCTATCGAGGAGGAAAATCTAGCATTGGAGCAGATTCGGGCCTACGATGAAGGAACGGTATACGTGACGGATGGCGGAACACCAGTGATCCTGTCACCGGAGCAAAACGCCGGCAGTACACAGGCCGGAGACGGCGAAATCACAGCGAACAGCACCGATGAGTAAGGCCGTGTTCCTCGGCGGCGTGCTGCTATTGTTACTGTTAGGACTGTTGCTGCTGTATCAAGTGATACTTCAAAAAATACGGACTCAACAAGAAATGCAAGAACGGGAGATGGAGCATGAAGAGCGAAAAGAGTTGTTTGAAGACGAGGATTTGTAGTGGAACTGTACGCACCGATCATGCCAGCCAGTCGAGAGTGCAAGGAGACGGACGGCGGCAGTATCGACCGTAATCCCCGTCAGGAATACGAGTAGTCCTCCGTTCCAAACTCGTTGGCATACGCTCGGAGCTGCTCTATATCAAGTCGTTCCTCGAGCGTCAGGTGTAGGTGAAGTGCATCCTCGAAATCCGTCTCGTTGAGGCTGTCTGCAGCTTGTGCGAGCCGGAGTTTGTACGGGATTTGGAGTTCGGGAGCGCCCCGCGTTCAACGTCGTTTGAGACGAACCGCGTCTCGAAGCTCGGGTACATCTCCCCTTATTCGGTAATCCGGATGCGGCCCCCTCGATCAGCATCGAATACATCTCGTGAATGACCTGTCGTGGCTTCAAAAGCGCCTTCGATGGCTCGGTGACGATTGGGGTCTTCTCGGGGATTATCATGGGTATGCCCGCCCCGGCCGTCGGTTAGTTACCGGTTGGTTTGTACTTAAGTCTGAATGGACTTGCCCCGTTCTCGTGACCGCAGCGAAGCGAGCGCATCTTCTGGCGTTCAAATACGAGGGCAGACGCAATGTGTATTCGAAGCACATTACCCCGCTACTCCCTCGTTTGCGTGTGAGTCAGGCTTTTAGAAGCCCCGTCCTCGGAGATAGCCCGCGCTCGGGCGTTATTTCCACTCGTTTGACTCGGGGCCCGAATGCACTTCGCCCTTTGCTTGGCGACCATCCGGCCAGAACATGAGTCCTAACACGGCGCTGTAGTACGTTGCGACACCGGCAAGAACGATCTCTCCGGGCACTCGGCCGACAGTAGCCGTTCCGACGGTAGTCGCGGTCGTAGCGAACACGGTCAGTCGGACGATCCAAGCACCGATCAAGACAGAAATCAAAGCAAAATACACTCGCCGGAGACGACGAGAGACCGCCTCAAGTAGCGGTGTTTTGACCGCGGGCTCGCGGAGGTCGTCGCTGAGCAGTCCCCGCCAGTTGGACTGTTCGACGCCCTCTGAATCGAGGGCGTTCGCGAACACGTTCTCCTCAAGGATCCGCACCCGGGACCGCCAGATGTCGTACACGCGATACCGACGGGCCTCAATCAGCAGGAACACAGTCATCATCACGATGCCGATGAGAATGATGTAGTGCGGGCGTGCCTCCCCAGAAAACGCCCACGTGAGTAGCGTGGCGGTCAGGACAACCGCCCAGTTGGTTGTCCTGTCGATCCGTGTCCGCCACGATGTCGTACGCCCCAACTCACCACGATACGCGTGCCCCATGAGTGAGAGAAAGTCGGCCTGATCACTCGCTGCCTCGCCGCCGACATCTCGTTTTTCGGGCGATTCAGGGTCGAAGTCCGTTTCAGAGTCCGACATACGCTCGCGTGCAGGCGCAGGCAAGTAAAACCCTACAGAGAGCGGTGTGCCTACGCGAACCACCTATGCAGCGGCGCGTTCCCCGAAGCAATGTGCGCTCGGAGAGTGTGTGACGACTGCACGTTCACCTGAAATAATAAGATAGTCGCCGCCGTAGCGGACATATGGCAGCGCGGTACCCGCTCACGAGTGTTGAGACGGTCAAGGAGGAGGGGTCGTGGCTGTTTACCGCTCGAAACAGCGACGGGGAAGCGACCGAGGTGTTACTCGTTCCATGTGACACCGCGGAGAAGCCACCGGTCGAGGCGTGGGTAAATCGCTGTACGCACGAGAACCAGCGCCTGTACCGCGACGGTGGTGGCGCAGTTATCAGGGAGGGTGGAGTCGTCTGTCCCAAGCACGGATCGGTTTTCGACGCCTGCTCGGGCTTTTGCGACAACGGCGAGGCCGCCGACTCGACGCTGTTTTCGGTGGGCATCGACATCGAGGACGGGCAGGTGTATCTTCGCGACGGGGAGATGACGTATCTCCAAGACGGGGCGGCCGATGACGATGACGACAGCCCCGAATCGACTTCACACCTCCGGTTTTGAGGCGATACGGGTGAGTCTCGGTCGGGTGTCCCGCTATCGGGGCGTCACTCGAAAACGTTCGCCCAGAACCGCGCCATCTCGTCGGTCCCTTCCAACAGCGCTTGCATCCCCTGAAGACTCTCTTGAGCCATATCCGGCGGCCCGCCCTCGTAGACGAAAACCGCGCGCTCGCCCCGGTCGTCGTCTTCGAAGGTGAGTGTGTATCGGCCGTTATCGAGGGATTGCTCAACCTCGTATCCCTCGTCGGCGAAGTATGCAAACGTTAGCCGCGTCAACGACTCCCAGCGATTCGTTTCGACCCGCGTGTCGAATCGGCTCCCATCTGGATCCGTCATCGTGAACGCTTGGCGGACCGGCGTAAAAAGTATGGGTGTAGATATCACTCGGCTAAGCGCTAGCAGCGGGAGCCAGCGGCGGAAGGGATCGGCAGGGGTTACGCCTCGGGATCGTAAGGGTGGACATCGTCAACCGTCGGGGCGCCGAGCGCCAGCACCCGGACTCGATTGTTGGCGTCCTCGGGATTGTGTGCGCGGTGGGCGTGTCCGGGGTCGGCGACGAACGCCTCGTCAGTCTCGACGACGAACTCGCCCTCCGGAGTCTCGACGTGGAGTGTGCCTTCGAGAACGTAGAACGCCTCGGTCTGTTCGTCGTGGTAGTGATACGCCAGCGCGAGTTGTTCCCCCGGCTCGGCCTCGTAGACGCGCAGACCGACGGGCGCGCCCTCGTAGTCGAGACCCGCCGCCGCGCTGATCGAGCGAACGTCGGCGTCGCGGTCGTCCCACTGTTCGAGGGTGTCGGTATCGACGTGGTGATAACCCATAGTTGGGCTTGCGCACGGACCGTCGAGAGCGTTTCGACCGGCCGGCGACTGCCCACGCCGATACCAAGGCATACGTGCGGGGGGAGCGAACCCTCCCCGATGCAGACCGAGCACGAAATCCGAGTCGACGGGGAGCGGGTCGCCGCAGTCCACCACGCGGCCGACGGTGATCGGTGGCTAGTCTTCTGTCACGGCTTCCGCAGCGACAAAACGGGTAGTTACGAGGGCCGGTGCGAGCGCGCTGTCGAGGAGGGCTACGACGCGGTCCGGTTCGACTTCAGGGGCAGCGGCGACTCCGATCGCGCGTTCGTCGAGACGACACTCACCTCGCGTATCGAGGACCTCCGGGCGGTCGTCGAACACTTTGAGCCGTCGTCGTACGCCTGCTTCGGCTCAAGTTTCGGCGCGAAGGTCGCCTTCCACGCGGCGGCCGGCCCACTCGATCCTGTCGCGATCGTCGCGCGTGCGCCGGTCACGTACAACCGCGCGTTCGAGTCCGATCGGCAGGCCGTCAAGGCCGACGGTACGCTCCGGTACGACGACGACCACGCGATCGACGCGCGATTCTTCGAGGACTTCGGGACGTACAATTTCGACGACGCGGCGGAGGCGATCAGGGTTCCCGTCGGGCTGTTCCACGGAGGTGACGACGCGTCGGTACCGATCGCCGACAGCTTCGAGGCCGCCGCCGCCCTCCAAACGGACGTGCTCGTTGAGAAGTACGCGGGGGAGGGACACCGGTTCTCCGTGGCCGCCGAGGAGCGACTCCGGGGTCGGGCGTTCGGCTGGCTCGAAGACAGCTACGGGGGCGGCGGAGTCGGTATGCACGAACGTGTCTAGTCACGCCGTCGGAGGGCGATTGAAACGTCCGGTGGTATTAGTATCGGCCACGCCAAACTATGATTCAAGTCGGTCGATTCCGGCGGAGGGGGCGGGGCGGCCGACGGGAGAGAGACACACATGAGACTACTCTCGCGCGTCCGACGCGTCCTCGGCGAGGACGCCATTTACGAGTGCCGACACTGCGGGACGACGCTTGAGTCCGAGCTCGACGAGTGTCCGTGCTGTGGGACCCGCGACGGCGTCGTCCGGTACGAACTCCGGTGACGTGCCGCGGCGGATTTTTGTCGCTCCGGCACGAATTAAGTGTAATGACCCGACGGCCGGTAGCCGCGGTCGCGCTCGTCGCAGTGTTGGTGCTTTCCGGCTGTACCGTCGGCTACCAGCCGAGTGTGCCCGAACGATCCGACCCACCGAGTGAGGATCACCTCGGGTACTACAACGGTTACTGGTACGACGACACCTTCGAGTTCGACACCGAGGACGGCCTCAACGACGGTGAGACCGAAGCCGTCGTCTCCCGAGCGATGGCCCGCGTCCAGTTGCTCCGGGGACTCCGCTTCGAAGAGGACATCGAGGTCGAACTCATCACCCGCGAGGCGTTCAACGAGGAGTTCGACGACGTCTGGCGTGACCCGCCCGAAGGGCGGCAGGCGCTTGACAACGCCCAACACGAGGCGCTGTTTCTGGTCGGTCCCGACGAAGATGTCGTCGACGTCCGACGGCGAAACCAGGGCGGGACCGTCCTCGGGTTCTATCAGCCGAGCCAAGAGCGACTTGTCGTCGTCAGCGCGAACCAGCCGGCGACACTCGACGACGAATTGACGCTCGCTCACGAGTTGGTTCACGCCCTGCAGGACCAGCGGTTCGGCCTCCGCGCGCCGGCGGA
>NZ_JBKEGK010000017.1:0-22641 GCF_046710025.1 Natronomonas sp.
TGTAGCGAAGTCGCGCGTCGGCGGGACGTTTTTTACCCTAGTTGTCTTAGATTAAATCGATGAAAAACGAACCGGACGAGAACCCCCCGACCGACCGGGAATCACCGGTCGGCGAACCTGTCATCCGCCGCGACCCTGAGGTCGCCGGCCGGGGGGCGGTCCGGTTCAGCCCGGACGACCCCGAGAGCGTCGCCGAGGCCGCCGACACCGTCCGTCGGTTCGCCTCAAACACCGCCGGCGCGGAGGACAACGTCTACATGCTCCGTGGTGCGGCCGCCTGTGCCGCGCTGGTCCGCGGTACCGGCTCGTACAAGACCGCCGCCGAGCGCGCCGACGGCGACGCAACCGTCTCCTTTATTCGCAAGTGGGCCCGCGTCCACGACCTCCCGCGGTCGATCCGCCGACACGTCGCGTTGGGCGAGATCGCGCCGACCGCGGCGAAACACATCGCCCGCGTCTCCGGGGAGTCGCGCTTTCTGCTCGCGTGGGCGACCCTCGATCACGGGCTAACCGTCCGGGAGGTCCGCTCGATCGCCTCCCGGGTCAACGAGGGGACGAGCGTCAAGGACGCCCTCGCGGCTGAGGGGGTCGATCTCGGGGCACTATCGGTGTCGTTGCCGCCCGACACGTACCGGGAACTCCGCCGGCACGCCGGCCTCGAAGCGACCGATCCGGACGACATCGTCGCGCGTGCCTTGGACGAGTACTTATGACCCATCACGACTTGTGAGCCACCATCGTTGCTTATTTATAAGCCGCTCGGGGCGATTACGACATCTGTCGGAGCGCCAGCCCAGAACGTCACCCCGGCGAGACTGCGGTCCGAGGGTCGCGGTTCGTTTACACCCGGTCCGGAGGACGGTTTCCCGCAATCGAAAGGGTTTATCAGTAGCCGTGGTAAGTACGGATAGAGGGCCGATAGCTCAGTCCGGCAGAGCGTCTGGCTTTTAACCAGACGGTCGGGGGTTCAATTCCCTCTCGGCCCGTATCCCGTTCCAAACACCGTCGAGCAACGCCGAGTGCCAGCGAGGCCTGCTCGTCTCGGACGCCGTCGAACGGATCGCGATCGGCGACCTCGACCCCCGACAACTCAGGCCGATTAAACGCCGACCGGCGAGTTGTCGGGACCTCGCGGGTCGCCTTTCTCAACGGAGGCGTATCCACGGTGCCGAACAGCCACACGTTATTTGAGCCCCCGCCCGTAGCCCAGGTGTATGAAGATACTCGAGTGCGGGGCCGCGGGACCCGCCACCGTCGCCATCGTCGGCGGTATCCACGGCGACGAACCCGCGGGCGAACGGATTGTCGACAGGCTCGCCCGGGAGCTTCCCGCCCCCAGCGATACTGATGGCGAGGGAACCATCCGGCTGATCGTGGCCAACGAACCGGCGCTCAAGGCTGAGACGCGCTACACCGACGCCGACCTGAACCGGGTGTTCCCGGGTGACGCCGACAGCGACGAGTACGAGCGCGCGCTCGCGGTTCGGCTGACCGATGCTCTTCAGGGAACAGACGCCGTACTCGCGATCCACACATCCCACAGCGCGCCGCCGCCGTTTGCCATCTATAGCCGCCTCACTGACTCGGTCCGACGGACGGTGACTGGTATGCCCGTCGAGTACGTCCTCGACTCCAGCGACCTGCGGTCGACGACGCTCGATTCGGTTGTCAACGACGCCGTCTCGCTCGAGGCTGGCCGACAGGGCAGCGAGGACGCCGTCGAGTTCGGTCACGAGGCGGCGCTCGACTTCCTGCGGGCCCATGGCGCGCTCGCGGACTCGCCGACGTTCACCGAGACGACCATTATTAAGGGGGGCGAGGAGGTCCCGAAAGGCGGCGGCGAACCGAGCGTCTACTACCGCAACTTCGAGGAGATCCCTGAGGGGGAGGTGTTCGCCAGCGACGATGTCTACACCCACCGCGTCGACGAGTCGGGGATCGTGCCGGTGCTCGCAAGCGAACGCGGCTACGACGATATCTTCGGGATCTACGGTCGGATCGCAGGGACGATCTCGCCGCCCGATGACGTCGAGAGAGCGTCAAACGAGTAACAGTCGGCGGCGTTGGCTGGGAGGTTGGATCGGGAAGCGCCACCGAGGGGAGCTATATGCTTTCGACGCCCCTCGGCGCTGGCCACTCGAGAAGTGACCCGTCGGACAGCGTCGCCGCCTGCTGTCCGATGTAGGCACGTTGGGCGCGCTCGATTGCTTCGGCGGGACTCGCCCCGGTATCGAGGGCGGCCGCGACGGCATCGCGCTTCCAACTTGCGGGGGTGCGCTGTCGGTCGACCCGCCCTCGGAGCGGGGCAAGCAGGTCAGTGACGTGTGCGTCCGCGCAGCCGTGGCGTTCGAGGCCCGCGGCCGCGGCCGAAAGCAGATCGGCGTAGAGTCGGTCCGCGTCGGTCGTCCGATCGCCGTCGGCCGTGATCCAAGTCAATTCGGCATCGAGGCCGTCGCGTGCGGCCGCATAGAAGTTCTCCTTGGCCGTCGACCACGGGAGGTCGACGGCCGGGTGCGCCGACTCGGCCAGTTGTGTCAGGAGGCCGCAGACGGCCGCGAGGAACGCGACCGTGTCGGGGATCGTCGGCTGCCCGGAAATGGGGCGGAACTCGATCCGGACGTTCGCGGCGCGCTCGGTCGCCCCCTCGAACACCGGGCGCACCCACCGCCAGTAACTCCCGTGTTTGTGCCGGAAGTGAACGAACGCGTCGTCGAACCGCTCGGCGGCGGCAATCTCGGCCGGCACGAGCACCGAGTCATCGACGATGCGGTCGATCGCTTCGCCGGGCGTCGCGATGTCCCCGGGAAACGACACCTTGGGCGGCCCATCGACGGGGTTCATCATCTGCTCGTAGACGGGAATCCGGTGTTCGGCGTACCCCCGCTCGAGAAGCAACTCCCGGTCCGGTTCGGGGTCGTCGTACAGCGCTGGCGGGAGCAGCGGCGAGTTGACGCCGAGCGCCAGCAGCGGCCCGGCCACCCGGAGCGCAATCCCGTGGTACGTCGGCAGGTCGGCTGCACGCCGGCACTGGTAGTGGGGCTGTATCGACGTCGTGAGGCTGACCGGGCCGGCGTTGTCAGCGTCGATACTTGCACCCGGCACGTCGATCGTCCCGCCGATCATCCGGTGGTCGTCGAAGCTCCCGAACCCATGGTACCGGGCGGCGTTGCTGACGTTGATACCGAGCGTGAGACCCTCCTCGCAGGTCGCCTCGGTCAGGTACGCGACCGTCGTTCCCTCCGCCGGACCGATCGTCCACACCCCGTCGCTGACGAGTCGGATACCCTCGTTGGCCGCGAGGCGCTGAGCCGCCTCAACCTTCGCCGTGACCTCGGCCCCGAGAGCGTCGATCCCGGCCCCGCTGAGCGGGTGGACCGCCGTATTCAACTCCGCGTTGTGTAGCCCGAGTTCCGCCTCGAACCCGACGCTGCCGAGCAACGACCGCGGGATCCGTCGGATCCCATCGGTCTCCAGATCGACCGCGTAGAACTCGTACTCGAGCCCGGTCGTCGCCTGGTCGTTGTCGAAGGTTCCTGCGCCGACGTGTTCGTGGACGAATCCGGCTTCCTCGCCGACGCGGGCATTGAAATCCGCCGGGTCGATCGCCGTGGCGTCCTTGAGCCGTTCGACCGGCGTCCCCCCAGGGTTCGTCATGCGCTAACGTACGCCTGAGAGTTGTATTAAAACCACTGTCGCAGACAGGCGATCAGTTAAGACCGAACCGCTGCAGGGGCGGCGTCCGACCGCGACAGTTTTTATTCGTCCGACACGAACGTACGAACATGAACTGGCAAACTGACTGGGGGCTCCGGTTTCGGATGGGGCTTACCATGTTCTTGCTCTTTGCCCTCTATCTCGTCTTCATCGGCGTATTGGCGGCGTACTTCGGAAACGTGCTGTTCGCCGTGGTGATGCTCGGGGGCTTTTCGATCGTCCAGTACTTTTTCAGTGGCAAACTCGCGCTGCGCGCGATGGGGGCCCAGACGGTGAGCGAGGAGGAGTATCCGGACCTGCACGCCCGGATCGGCCGGCTCGCCCAGCAGGCCGACCTGCCAAAGCCGACGGTCGCGGTCGCAGACGACCGGACGCCGAACGCCTTCGCGACGGGGCGGTCGCCCTCCAACGCCGCGGTCTGTGTTACGACCGGTATCCTCCAAACGCTCGACGACGACGAACTCGACGGCGTGTTGGCCCACGAACTCGCCCACGTCAAGAACCGCGACGTGGCTGTGATGACGGTCGCCTCGTTCCTCTCGACGATCGCTTTCTTCATCGTCCGGTGGGGATGGCTCTTCGGCGGCCGGAACCGCAACGGCGCCCCGCTAATCGTCGCTATCGTCGTCTCGCTGCTCGTGTGGGTGATCTCGTTCCTGCTTATCCGCGCGCTCAGCCGCTATCGCGAGTACAGCGCCGACCGCGGCGCGGCGATGATCACCGGAAACCCCTCGGCGCTCGCGACGGCGCTGATGAAGATCTCCGGGCGGATGGATCAGGTGCCCGAGGAGGACCTCCGCGAGCAGGCCGACATGAACGCCTTCTTTATTATCCCGATCCGCAAGGGATTCATCGGCCGGATCGCCTCGACGCACCCGCCGACGGAGCGCCGTATCGAGAAACTCCGCGAACTCGAACGCGAAATAGAGCGCTAGCTCGGGACAGTGCCCCGATCGCCGAGCAGGTCGACGACCTCGACGAGAACGGCGAGAGCGAAGGCATCCGTCTAGCAAAGGGCGTAGAGGTCTACGGTGTCGAAGCGCGGACAGCAACATCCCCCCGAAAGCACAAAACCGTTTGCGGGCTCCCGCGTCCGGCTTCAGCCATCCGTTCACTTCTTTGTGAGCGACCGTCCCGCGGGGTGGCTGTCCGCTCGACAGCAGGTCCGCCGGCCGTCTGACGGGTGTTTAAGCGGTCAAGCGCCCCACAGATAGATATGCTCACGCGCCGCAATTTGCTCGGAGCCGCCACCGCCACCATCGCCGCCGCCTCGGCCGCCGGCTGCGTGGAGGCGCTCGGGGAACAGGAGGGGGCTGCCTCCGCCGACCCCGAGACCGTCAGACTCGCGGAACTCTCGATACAGAACACTCACGGGGAGTCCCACCGAGTTCAGCTGGCGGTCGAGGCGGGGGCGGAGATGCTGCACCTCGGCACCTACGAGCTCGGCGCCGACGGCGGGAGCCGAGCGGTCGAGGGCGAGTGGACGGAGACGGCGGGCGAACACCGGATCCACGTCGCGCTCGACGACGGCGACGTCCGGACTGCCGACGTTGTCGACAGCGTCGGGGCGGGGGTCGGCTGTGCTCGCGTTCTGGTCCGGATCGGCGAGGACGGAACACTCGGCGTCTGGACCGGCGCGAGTTGCGGCTCCGGCGCCGATGAGTCCGATCTCGAGAGCGTTTAGGCGAACGTGCGTTCGAGTTCCGCTTCGATCTCCGCGATGTACTCGGCGAGCACCGTCTCGAAGCGGTCCTCGGAGACGACGACCCCGGTCCCCGAGAGCCGCTCGTAGGGCTCCTCGGGAACTTCGAGGTAGAAGCCCTCCGCGTCGTCGTAGAACGGCTCGGACTCGTTGAGCACGTTCTGGTCGATGCCGTGGATCAGCGTCGAGTCGTACTCGTCGTTCATCCGGTTGAAGACGTTCTTGTACGCCTGCTGAAGCTGCGGAAAGAGGTCGACGTACTTCTCCTCGTCGAAGGTCTCGGCGTCCATGATCGGCGCTTGTGCATCAACCAACAAAAGCGGGTCGGACCCCATCGACGGATCGTCAGCGCGCTCTCGAGCCACCGAACACAACGGCTTTTATTATCCGGGCGTAGCCGCCGGTATGTACCGAAGCGGGGCGTTCGTCGCCGACCACGTCGATCCGATAACCGACGCACAGCGCCAGCCGAACGGCGTCGACCTGACGGTCGATGCGGTCTTTCAGCCGTGCGAGCCAGGGCGGATCGGCCGTGATGGCAAGCGAATCGGCGACCGGGAGGCGATCGATCCGGTCGACGACCCGACTATGGCCGGGGAAGCGGGCCCCGACAGCGATGGTAGCGACCGTGAGGCCGGCGTCTATCGCCTCCCGCCCGGCGGCTACGTCGTCCGCTACGGCGAGACAGTCGCCATCCCAGAGGGCCACGTTGGGTTCATTTACCCCCGGTCGTCGCTTCTGCGAAACGCCTGTATGCTCGAAACTGCAGTGTGGGACGCCGGCTACGAAGGAAAAGGCGAGGGGCTGCTTGAGGTGTATCACGATATCGAGATCGAACCTGGCGCTCGGATCGCGCAGTTCGTCCTCGCCGAGGCAGGCCACGAAGGTACCTACGATGGGTCGTACCAGGGCGAAAACCTCTGATACGCCCATCGCACGTGTGTCGGATACCGGAGAGGGATCCAAGCGTAAATTAACGGGAAGAGGATCCGAACCTGAATCGACGGAGACCCTCACGGCCCGGTCGTCCCCTCAGACCCCGTTTCGCCGCCATGCTTATGTTACTCGTTAACATAATAATTGATATGTATGGTCCCGACGACCTGTTTGTAACGCATTCGTCAGACGGGGAGGCGCTCGAATGTCCGACGTGTGCGGAACCGCTGGTCATGGGATTGCCGAACGACGCGACGATAGAGGCTGTCGCACGCGGCCCTGTCAGCGACCGGAGCGGCCCCCGTCAGACAAAGACCCGCAAGGTCGTGTGCAGATCCGGCCACGAAGTGTACGTGACGTTCAGCGTCACGGCTCGCCCCGAACGGATCTCTTATTAAACTGGCCCGGCACGCGTCACTCCGCCACGAGGGCGTACACCGACCCGTCAAAACTGCCGATGTACACCGTTCCGCCGACGACTGCGGGGGATGACTGTACCGCGCCGTCGAGTTCGTGCTCCCATCGTCGCCGGCCGTCGTCGGTCGCGAACGCGTGGACGCGCGAGCCCTGGTTGCCGACGTAGACGGTCTCGCTGGCGATGGCTGGAGTGGTGGTGATTGGGCCGGGGATCTCCGTCGTCCAGATGTCCTCGCCGGTTTCAGCATCCACGGACACGATCCGTCCGTTTACACCGCAGGCGTAGAGCCGCCCCCCGGCGACTGCCGGCGAGGCCGCGACGCCTTCTCCGAGTGAACTGCTCCAAGATTCGGCCCCGTCGGCCGGTTCGAGAGCCGTTAGCGAGCCGCTGTCGGTGCCGACGTACACCGTTCCATCGGCGACCGTCGGTGCCGAGGTGACCGTCCCGTCGACCCGCACGTCCCAGCGTTGTTCGCCCGTGGTGCTGTCGAGGGCGTGGACGGTTCGACTCTGGCTGCCGACGTAGACCGTCTCGTTGGCGACCGCCGGGGATGATCGGACGGCGAGGCCGACCTCAAAGCTCCATTCCTCCGCGCCGTCGGCGGCAGCAATCGCATAGAGGGTGCCGTCGTCACCGCCGATGTACACCGTTTCGTCGACCACCGCCGGCGAACTCCGAACCCGGTCGCTCGTCTCGAACGCCCACGCCTCGGTACCATCCTCGGCGTCGATCGCGTAGACGTTGCCGCCGTCGCTGCCGACGTAGACCGTTCCGTCGACCACCGCCGGCGTGGAGCGAACTTCGCCGTCGGTCCCGAGACGCCAGGATTCGGCCCCCTCATCGGCGGTGAGGGCCCGAACCTCCTGATCGGAGCCGCCGGTATAAACCATCCCGTCGGCGACGACCGGGGACGACACGAGTTGCCCGTCCAGTTCCGTTTGCCACCGCTCGACGACCGGGTCCGTCGGGCCGTTCGCCCCGGGTGGCGCGCTCGTCCGTGCGGGATCGTACCCCAGCATCGGCACGTCCGTCGCCGACGGTTCCTCGGCCGCATCGTCGGGTTCAGCCGTCGTCTGCTCGTCCTCGTCGGTTGGCTGGTCTTCCTCTGTTTCAGCTTCAGGGGTGTCTGTTCGGGAGTCCCCGTCGCCGTTCGATGCACCCTCCTCGGTACCACCGCATCCTGCGAGGCCGGTGACCCCGATGGTCCCGACAACGCACAGATATCGCCGCCGCGTCTGTCTGTCCCCCATGCAGGGGGTATGTAAGGGGTTCACAGTAACTGTATCGCTCGACACGGTTGATGTGGCGACCAAGCCTCGGAGCCACCGCGGCGACACCCGATCGATCGGCGCCGTTTAATCCCCTCGGGCCGTGACCCGAGTATGAGCGTTCGCGCGGAGTTCGACACATGGGCGGCCGATGGCCGTGACCGCGGGATGGAGCAGCGACACTGGCACACCGCGAAACACGCCCTCGCCCGGATGCCGGTCGAGACGGACGAGACGGTGCTCGATCTGGGCTGTGGCAGCGGTTACGCCGGCCGGGCGCTCCGCGAGGCAAAGGACGCTGGCCGCGTCTACGGCCTCGACGGTGCCCCGGAGATGGCGCGGAACGCCCGGGGGTACACCGACGACCCGACGGTCGGCTACGTCGTCGGCGATTTCGATTCGCTGCCCTTCGCCGACGACAGCGTCGATCACGCGTTTTCGATGGAGGCGTTCTATTATGCGCCCGATCCGCACAACACCCTGCGTGAACTCCGCCGCATTCTTCGGCCGGGCGGCACCTTCTACTGTGCCGTGAACTACTTCGAGGAAAACGTCCACACCCACGAGTGGCAGGAAAACATCTCGATCAAAATGACGCGGTGGGATTACGGGGAGTACCGCGAGGCGTTTCGGGACGCCGGATTTCACGTCGCCGAACAGGACACCATCCCCGATAGGGAGACGGAAATTCCCCCCGAAAGCGAGTTTCCGACCGACGACTGGGAGCGCCGGGCGGACATGGTCGAACGCTATCGCGAGTACGGAACGCTTCTGACGGTCGGTGTCGTCCCGTAGCGCCGGTATCCGGTTCGATTCAACGCCGTTACCGGTTCGCGCTATCTGCCAGTCTCACTGCCCGATCCGCCGCCACTCCTCGAGCGTGAACCGATCATAGGGCGTCTCGCACTCAAGTTCCCAGCCGTCCTCGTTCCACATCGGATAGTAGCTGTCGCCCTCGTAGCTGCCGTGAACGCGGCTCAACACCATCCGATCGACACGGGGCTGGAGCAACTCGTACGCCTCGGCCCCGCCGAGGACGTAGGTGGTCGGGCGGCCGAGCGATGCCGCGATCTCAAGCGCCTCGGCGACGTCGCCGGCGTGGCAGGCGGTGGCGGGGTCGTATGAGCGTTCGACCCGGCTCAGGACGACCTGTGCCCGCCCCGGGAGGTCCCCGAGCATCGACTCGAAGGTCAGTCGGCCGAGGATCACCGGCGCATCGGCGACCCGTTCGCGGTACTGTCGTTTGTCCGCTGGGATCGATTCCCAGGGGAGTTCACCGTCGCGGCCGATCACGCCGTTCTCGGCGACCGCGGCGACTGACACCAACTCCATATCTCCCCGTGGGTCCGCGGCGGCATACGCGTTTCTGCGGCGTCAGAAATGACCGAGGCGGTCTCCGATTCGTCACCCGGAGCGGGACGATAGAGCGGTACGGACCGCTCGATACCGCTACGTGCCCGACCGGTCGGCACATATAAACGATTAGGCCCGCGTCCGACGGCCGTTGGGTATGCCCGACTCGACCGACGATCCGAACGTCCTGTTGCTCGTCCTCGACTCCGTGCGAGCGCGGAACTGTTCGCTGTACGGCTACGAACGGGAGACGACGCCGTTCCTTCGGTCCTTCGCCGACCGCGCGACCGTCTACACCCAGGCACGGGCTCCATCGAACTGGAGTCTGCCGAGCCACGTGAGCATATTTACCGGTCTCGAAACGCACGAACACCGCATCACCGTCCACGACCGGCTCCGGCCGGGCAACACGGTGTTCGAAACCCTCGAGGATAGAGGGTACGAGACGGGGGTATTCACCGAGAACGGGTTTGTGGCCGCCCACGAGGTCGGCCTGAACGAGGCCTTCGGGACGGTTCGGACGGTCCCCGAGGCGTACGACGGGCGCTATGACACGACCTCGTCGAATCCCGGCCCGGACGGGTTCTATTATGCCGACGCGTTCGCCTCGTGGCTCGACGACCGGGACGGCCCCTGGGCCGCTTGCCTGAACCTCATGGACGCCCACCGTCCCTTCGAACCGCGCACTGAGTTCGACCGGTGGGGCAACGAGCGAGCGCGCGAGATACAGCGCTCCCTGCCGGTTCGCTGGGAGTGGGCGTTCCACGGCGGCGAGCGTTCGTTCGAGGAACTCGACGCGCTCGAGTCACTGTACGACGGCGGAATGAGACAGGACGACGCGATCGTTCAGGATATCGTCGGGACGCTCGAGCAACGGGGACTGTTCTCGGACACGCTCGTCGTGATCTGCGGCGACCACGGCGACGGGTTCGGAGAACGGGGCCTCCTCCCGGACGAACCACGGGCGGTATCGCACATCGTGCCGATGAGTGAATCGCTGTTGCACGTCCCGCTTGTCGTCAGTGCGCCCGGACAGACCGATTCCCACCGGATCGACCGACCGGCCGCGCTGACGGCGTTTCCGGATGTCGCCCTCGGGCGGGCCGACCGCTCGAGCGGGTTCGCAACGGACACCGTCTACGCGACGAAACAGCCCGTGACGGGCGAACTCCGCGAGCGCTTCGAGCGCGCCTGCGATCGGGTCGAGCCTTACACCGCGACGAGCCGTGCGGTGTACGTCGCGGACCCCGAACGCCCCGGCAGCGTCGAGAAGTGGTATCGATGGGGGCTAACGGCGACCGCCTGCCGGATCCCGGAGGCGGGCGTCGTCAACGTGGGGCCGGCGATCGACCCCGGCGCCGTCAACACCGCCTTTGGGCCGGGGGCGTTCGATCAGGCTACCGGGTCGGGACCCCCCGATTCCGGCGGTATCCGGGAACCGCTCGAGGGGGCGGGGGTCTCGGAGGCGACGCGCGACCAACTGTCGGCGCTCGGGTACTACTGACGCCCGAAACGGGGGCGTGGCGGTGTTCTTACTCCTCGTAGCGCTCGCCGGCCGGGATCGCTATCTCGAGCCAGTTTTCTTGTGGCGGCAGCGGGCACTCGTAGGCGTCGGTGTACGCACAGAAGGGGCTGTACGCGAGGTTGAAATCCAGCGGGAACGTGTCGCCGTCCTCAAGCTCTCCGTCGTAGTGCAGTTCGATGTATCGACCCGCCGGATACGTCTGTTGGCCCGTCGTCTTGTCGCGGAACGGGACGAACAGCGACCCCTCATCCTGATCGACGCGGGTATAACCGACGAGAGTCTGCTCCGTCGGCTCGCCGCTTGCGTTCGGCACCTCGAAGTGCAGCCGCGCAGCCCGCTCGTAGAGCTGTTCGCCGTCAGCGGTCGTCTCCATCGTGACCGTCTCGTCGCTCTCATCGAGTTCGACCGTCACCTCGACGCGGTAGTCGGGACCGGGCTCGAAGTAGTCGAGGCCGTCAAAGTCCTTTCGTCCCTCCGGGCCGAGCGGCGAGGAGTGGGGCACCTCGAACTGTTCGTCCTTCTGTTCGCGGTACGACACGAGCTCCTCCCGCCAGGAATCAACGTCAAAGTCCATATGCGTGTTTGGTGGCGACGCCCGATAAGCCAAACGGGATGCCGCCCCCGGCCTCCGCTGTGGGGTCGCCGGGTCGTCTCCGGACACCCGGTCACCGCGGGTGCCGTCGATACGTCTTTAAGTGAAGCCGAGTCAGTTTCGTTCGTGTCCCCGGACCCCGAGTGGCGAGCGATCTTCGGCCACGACGAGCCCTACGACGACCAGGTCGACGGTATCGAGACCGCGATCGAAACCGCCGTCGAATCCGGTTTCCTGGCGCTCGAGGGCGCCTGCGGCACCGGAAAGACGATGCTCGCGCTCACCGCCGGACTCTCGTTAGTCAGGGACCCCGACTCGTCGTTCGAGCGTGTTTTCGTGTTGACGAGCGTCAAACAGCAGCTGAAACAGTTCGAGGCCGATCTCCGGACGATCAACGCGGACCTCCCTGAGGACTGGCAGCCGATCTCGGCGATGACGCTCGTTGGAAAAGCCGATGTCTGCCCATATAATCTCGCCGGGGCGGGCGGGATCGACGACAAAAACGTCTACGAGCGCTGTGAGGGGCTTCGCGAGCGAACCCGGGGGATCGACGACGGCGAGACGACCGCCGCCTCGCTGGCCGGGGCCGCAAGGAGCCAGCAGGTCGGCCTGGCCGATTCGGGTGGCGAGGCCGACTTCCTCGAGGCCGCCGGCGAGCCGACCCCCTACCCGAGGGCGATGCCCGAATCCGACGGCGGGACCGAGTACTGCCCCTTTTATGCGGGGTACCTCGAGGACCTGCCTGATGAGGGCGACCCGATCGAGGCCGTCCCGTTCGACCCGACCGACCACGGCCTCATCGAGACCGACGATCTGATCCGGCTCTCGGCCGGCCGCGGCAGTTGTCCGCACTCGGTGATGGGGGCGCTCCTGCCGAGCGTCGAAGTACTCGTCGGTAACTATTATCACGCCTTCGATCCGATGACGGTCGACTCGTTCACCGGTGGCCTCATCGACGAGAAGACGTTCGTGGTCTGCGATGAGGCCCACATGCTGGAACCGCGGGTGAGAGACCTCGTCGGCGACGGCGTCTCCGATCGTGCGCTCTCGGACGCAGCGCGCGAACTCTCCCGCGTGATCGAGCCGGTGGCCGCGGTCGAGGAGGCCGGAGCCGGGACACAGTACGGTGGGGATGCGAAAGAGCAGGCCGGGACGATCCGGGAGGTGCTCTCGGACTCGGACGTGACGCTCGGCGAACTCCGGGACACGCGGCGGTTCCTGACGTCGCTGCTCGATCGGCTCGACGACCGCGTGACGGACCATCTCGACGACGAACGCCCCGGATGGCACGAGAACCTCCCCGATCTCGGCGACCGCGAGATCCCGCTCCGTGACCCCGAGCGGCCGGGGGCGGACGAACTCACGCGGTGGGCCGAGCGCAACGGCTTCGACGCGCGGGTCTGGAGCCGCGCCGAGAGCGTCTGTGCGGTGGTAGGGCGGGTTCTCAACACACTCGAGGAGGAAGACAAACGCCGCGCCGCGCCGCCGGTGGGGCGGACGCTCACGCGCTGGCACGCCGCGGATCACACCGATTTCTTCCGGGAGATCGAACTGGAACGGACCTGGGACGACACCCGACCGGCGGGGTCGTGGAAGCGGGCCTACACCGCGACCTACAGCCTCCACAACTGTCTACCCGCGGGGGCGATCGGCGAACAGCTCGACGAGTTCGGCGGCGGGGTGTTGATGAGCGCGACGCTCGAACCCCTCGAGGTGTTTGCGGAGGTGACGGGGCTCGACCACCTCGAATCCGAGGCCGGCCGCCCCGTCGTCGAACGGACGTACGGCCTCGAGTTCCCGGAGGAGAACCGCGCCTCCTTCGCGCTGGCCGCCCCGAAGTTCACCTACGAGAACCGCGGCGACGTCGGCGAGACGACCCCGACGCGGCGCGCTCATGCCCGAGCGATCCGGCAGGTCGCGGCGTCCCCGGGCAACGTGTTGGTCGGGATGCCCTCCTACCGGGAGGCGGAGTGGGCCGCGGAGACGCTCTCAGAGCTCGACAAGCCAGTCCTGCTCGACGAGGCGACCGACGACGTGGCGACCGAGCAGTTGAAGCGCGAGTTCTTCGAGGGGAAGCCGAAGGTGCTGGTGACGAGCCTTCGCGGGACGCTCACCGAGGGCGTCGACTACCGCGGTGACAGGCTCTCGGCCGCGATCGTCTGTGGCGTCCCGATCATCAACACCGCGAGTCCACGGACGCGCGCGGTCCGGACCGCTTACGAGCGAGCCTTTGGGGACGGATTTAAGTATGCCCTTTCGGTGCCGGCCGTCAGGAAGGCCAGACAGGCGGTCGGACGGGTCATCCGCGGCCCCGACGAGTGCGGGGTCCGGGTGCTTTGCGATGAACGCTACGCGAAGGCGTCGTGGAACAGCGTCCGCGGGTTGCTCGGCGAGGCCGAGCGCGAGGAGTTCCAGCCGGTCGGCACGGAAATGTTCGAGTACGCTCTTGAGGGGTTTCGAGAACGGTAAGCTGACGCCCGCGCCCGAGCGGCCGCGGTGGTGGGCGGCCGTGTGAGTGTGTGGTCAGAACCGTAGAAAACAGCCAGTCGCTGGCAGCGAGCACGCGTTCGGGCGCGCTCCTTCCCTTCCTCGGACCGTGCGTCGGCGGTCACCGGGTCGCACGTCCGATCGCACGTTAACGGATGTCGTATCGGTATAAAAAGATGCTGGCCGACACAGTTCTCGAAACCGCCGCCTAGGCGCTGTCGAAGGCGAGAGTGCCCGTCTGTTATAATCCCGCACCGGCGTCGACGGTCGTCGAGTCGCCATCGGCGTGGCGAATCGACACCTCGTGGCCGGTGTGGCGGGCGTGGGTCTCCGCCCAGCGGCGCGCCGGGCGCTCGGTGAGAAACTCGTCGGCGTCTGAACACTGTTCGCAGGCGACACACCACGGCTGGACCTCATCGGGGAAGTGTCCGGCGTGGCGCTTGTGATCGAGCGCGAACCGCTCGACAGCCCGGTTACCGACACGAAGCGTATCGAGTTCGTACTCGAGGTCCCACTCCGCTCCACACCGGCTACACGTCACCGTCGGCGTGTCGTCGATGTCGTCCGTTTCGAGCCCCCCGCCGTCGAAGTGGTCTGACACGGCTGGCAATTGGGCGGGCGCGTATATATGTACTCGGGACGGACGGGTGAACTGCCCTACTCCCTCGGCGCTACGCGCCTCGGTTCTTGAGGCCGGAGGCTCCACCTCGAAAATGCTGAAGCCACGGCCGCTCCGACTATCGAGCGCGCCCCGTCCGTCGTCCCCGAGATGTCGCCTTCCCGCCCGTCGGCGTTGGCCCTCTCGGGTCAATATGTATAATCTTCCCCGACGATTGTGTTAAATATATAGTGAATATTAAGTTCTCGCACAACATTTGGATGCATATGGAGACACGCAAGGTACAGCGGCTGGGGCCGTCAACGCTCGCGATGACGCTACCCGCGGAGTGGGCGAGCGAGCAGAGCGTCGAAAAGGGCGATGAGGTGTCGCTCCGGATGGGCAGCAAGGGAACCCTGACCGTCATGCCCGAATCGGTACAAAAAGAGGAGAGCGAGGCGGTCATCCACGCACAGAACCTCGACGCCGACTCCGTCGAGCGCGCAATCGTCGCCCAGTACGTGCTCGGCCGTCGTGTCATCCACGTCGAGGTCGAAAGCGGCGGTACTCTCGACTCCGCACAGATCAACGCCGTCTACAACGCCGAAACGCAACTGATGGGCCTCGGCGTCATCGAGGAGACGCCCGAGCGAATCGCCATCCGGTGTTCGGTTGATCCGGAGGACTTCACGCTGGATAACCTTCTCGAACGGCTCGAATCGACGGGGTCGACCATGCGAAACGAGGGGATCAAGTCCCTCGCCCACGGAAACCCCGACCTCGCACAGCGGGCATTAAACCGCGAACGCCAGGCCAACAAGATCTTCGTCCTCCTGTTGCGGCTTATCTTCACCGCCTATCAAAACCCCAACCTCGCGCGGGCAGTCGGCCTCGACTCCGGCTTTCCGCTCATCGGCTACCGCGCCATCGCCAAGAATCTGGAGTTGACCGCCGACAACGCCGAGGACATCGCCGAGATCGTCCTCGAAACGGAGGGGCACACGCTCAACGTCGACAGCGCCACGATGCGGCGCATCCGAGATTTCACGGACCAGGTCAACGAGATTACGGAACTCGGCGTCGGGGCCGCGGTCCATCGCGATTACGATATGGCGATCGAGACGCGCAACCTCTTTGCGGAGATCAGAAACCGCGAGGTCGAGATCCTCAACGATCTCGAGGAGATGCCAAACGAGGACCTCCTCCGTGTGCGGGAAGTACTCGTCAGCCTCGGCCAGACCGCCCAATACGCCGTCCGGAATGCCGAGATAGCGACGAATCTCGCGCTGAATAAGGACAGCGACCACGTCACGGTCAGATAAGCAGTGAGCATCACCGGTCGCTGTCTCCGACACGCCCGCCGATACGAGTTTCTCGCCGCCTGTTCCTCAATGGACTGACGATCGACGCCGACTTCGGTTGCTCGCGCAGCGACACTCGTGGGGCCTCGCCCCCGGTTATCTCTCCGCTTTCCCCGTCTTACTCGTCCACATCGTCTCGGAGGCTCGGGTGCGTCGTCGGTTCGTCGCCGTGTGGCGTCTCGAACGCCTCGGCCATCACCGTCATCGACTCGCGCTCGCGGCGGCGGCGCTCCTCGGCGTCGATCTCCTCACAGCCGGGGGGCACCTCGCGTCCCCGATCGGTGAAGTACCCCTCCGGCGCGACCCAGTCGTGATAGAACGGAACCTCGGAGTCCTCGATCAGCGTCAACGCGACCTCGGAACCGTGACCCGCACAGACGATCGTCTGGTGGGCCTTGCCGGTAATTCGGCCGGCAGCGTACAGTCCCTCTAGCCCCGTTCGACCCCGCTCGTCGACGTCAATGTAGGTTTTCGACCCGCGTTCGAAGAGATCGACCGAATCGACCCCGCGCAGGTACTCCGGGTCGCTCCACGACGCCGCGAGGACGTAGTCCGCGACGAGCGTCGGGGGATCGGCGTCGTCAGTGTCGAGCCGAACCCGAAAGCGGTCCTCGTCCGAGAGGAGGTCGGCGACGCGCCCGTTCTCGAGGAGACAGCCGTTTCGCTCGGCCCCGCGTTCGAGCAGGTCGGCAAACAACCGGGGGTTGACGCCGGCGGGAAACCCCGGAACGTTCTCGAGGTGTGCGTTCCGGCGGAGGATGGACTCGCCGCCACCCAGGACGACCGTATCGAATCCCGCGCGGGCGAGGAAGGTGCCAGCGGTCAGTCCGGCGACGCCGCCGCCGATCACGACGACCCGCCCAGCGTCGGGCGCTGAATCATGATTGCTCATACCACCCATTGGGGCGGCCTCAACACAAACGCCTCGGTTCGACGGGAGGCTTTTATTACCGAGCGCCGCAGTACGACCGTGAGCGAGTACGTACTCTACGGTGGGAAGGGCGGCGTCGGCAAGACGACCTGTGCGGCCGCGACCGCGCTCGGTCGCGCTCGGGCGGGAGTTCCAACGCTCGTCGTTTCGACCGACCCGGCCCACTCGCTGTCGGACGTCTTCGATACGCCGATCGGGGCCGAACCGACGCAGGTCCGCGAGGGACTCGACCTGTGGGCCGTCGAGGTCGATCCCGAGGATCGGATCGGCCGATACCGAGGACAGATCAGCGCCGCCCTCGAGGATCTCGAGGAACTCGGCATCACCCTCGACGGGGACGATCTCGACGACGTCATCGAGGCCGGCGTCGCCCCCGGGACCGACGAGGCGGCGGCGATGGACCTCTTCGTTGACTACATGGACGACCCTCGATACGACTGCATCGTCTTCGACACCGCGCCGACGGGCCACACGCTTCGGCTGTTGAAACTGCCGGACGTGATGGAGTCGGCCGCGGGAAAACTCATCACGGTCAAATCACAGGTTTCAAGCCTCGCAGAGTCCGTCCAGGGGTTTCTCGGGAGCGGGGGCGACGACGAGCCGGACGACGACGGTCCCGACCTCGACCTCGAGGCGTTACAGGAACGGATGGCGCGCGTCGGGGAGGCGCTCCGGGACCCGGATCGAACGGAGTTTCGGGTCGTGCTCGTCCCGGAGACGATGGCGATCCTCGAGAGCGAGCGCCTCCTGTCGGAGCTCGACACCCACGGCGTCCCGGTCGGCGGGGCCGTCGTCAACAGGGTGCTCGAGGACCCCTCGCCGGACTGTAATCGGTGTCAGTCGCGCCACCGACGCCACCGTAACCGGATCGAGGAGGCCCGCGAGCGACTTTCACCGCCGCTGACGATTGTGCCGGAACTGCAGGAGGAGGTTCACGGCTTCGACGCAGTTGAGGAGATAACTGGACATCTCGACGGCTCGCAGGCCACAGACGCGAGTCGGTAGCCGACGCCGACGGCCGCACCGTGGTTATTTTTCCCCGGCCCCTCGGCGGCGCCGGCGGAGATAAAGCGACAGCGTGCTCGCGAACGCGAGCAGGGCGGCCACAGTAGTGATCGCGAACGCGACCCGGTAGCCGAACTCGGTGTACGTGACCGTCCCGGCGACGGCGTCGCCGGTCCGGTATCGGTCGACGGCCAGCCCCATGAGCGTCGGCAGGACGGTCGCGCCGAAGAAGCCTGCGCCGTTGATCGTCCCGGTTGCGACGCCGCTGGCCTCGGCAGGGTATCGCTCCTTGATCACCGGCAACGTGAGGACGGAGACGCCCATGCCGCTCCCGACGAGGAAGTACACCGCTGCGACGACGGGCAGCGGCGGTGATCCAAGGAGTGGGATGACGGCGAGCGCCAGCGTGAAGACACCGAAGCCGACGACCATCGGGAGGAGCCGACGCCCGACCCGGTCAGAAACCCACCCCACGCCGGGGCCGCCGACAAGGATGCCCACCGAGCCGAGGAGCGTGAAATACGACGCGGTCGTGACGTCGAGGCCGTACACTGAGACGAGATACGGGACGCCCCAGAGGCCGACAACGGTCAGGATCGTCCCCATCCCCGAAAAAAAGGTCAGCGAGAGGAGCCACTGGTCGGGATCGGCGAGCAACTCGCGGAGGTAGCCGCCGGTCTCGGCGAGCGTCACCGACGCCTGCTCGGGCACGTTCTCGATGGGGGTGAGCCCCGCCGCGGCCGGTGACTGCCGCGCGAACGCGAAGACGGCGACCCCCGAGACGATCCCGCCAGCAGCAAGGGCAAACACCGTTGCACGCCAGCCGAACCGCCCGACTGCAACCGCGAGCGGCGTCGTTGCGAGGATCGCGCCGATGCCGGCGATCCCGGACGTCAGCCCCGCCATCGTTGCGAACTCGTCAACGCGGTACCAGTTCGCACAGAACCGAAGGATCGAGACGAAGATGACGCCGCTGCCGAGGCCGATGACCGCCCGCGAGAGCGCCGCGCCGGCGTAGCCGCCACTGGCGGTGAAGCCGACCGCTCCGAGGCTAAGAACAAGCGCGCCCACCGAGCCGACGTACCGCGGTCCGTAGCGGTCCGCGAGCACTCCCGTCGGGATCTGGATGAACGCGTAGATCACGAAGAACGAGGCGTGAAGCGTCCCGAGCTGCGAGGCCGTAATATCGAAATCAGCCGTCAGCTGTTCGGAGATAACTGCCGTCGAGAGCCGGTGAACGTTGACGAAGAGGAACACCGACGCTAGCGCCCCCCACGCGAGCCAACGCCGCTTCGTGGGGTCCGAAAGCAGGTTCACGCCCGACGTTGACCGCACGGTTTGGTAAGAATTATGATGTCACTACTCCCGTACGTCGGGTAGCAATACCCTCACCATCGGGGCGTCGGGGATGGCGGCCGAAGTGCGCCCGAGCACCGGGGTGTGACGCTCCGTCGCGTCCGGCCGCAACGGTCCTGCCGGCATAACGGGGGCCCGCTTCAGTCGTCGTCGGCAACCGGCGGTTCTTCGCGCGGCCCGCCGGGGTGGCCCTCGTGAGCAACGGCGTGGGCCAGCAGTTCCTCGGAGATGTCCGGAACGTCCGCCTCGGTGACGGGCCCGTGTTCGGCGATCGCTTCGAGATCGCGGGGGAACGCCCGGAGGTCGTAGTGGTTACCGATCCCACAACGGGCGCCCTCACCCATCGCCGTCGGGATCTGGTTGTGTCCGGGCGTCACGTCGCCGACAGCGTAGACGCCGTCGACGCTCGTTCGGCCGTGGTCGTCGACCGCGATGGTGCCGTCGTCGTTCAACTCGACGCCGAGTGATTCGGCGAGATCGGTGTTGTACTCCGCGCCGTACATCGGGAAGCCGCCGCGGTACTCCCGGACGGCCCCGTCCTCGAACTCGAACGCCGAGAGCCAGCCGTCGTCGTTCTTTTGCATCCCGACCACGTCCTCGTGGATGATGTCGATCGGGTGGTTCTCGAGCATCTCGGCGGTCTCCTCGGACCACTCGATTTCCTCGCCGCGGGTGAGGATGTCGACATCCGGCGTGAAATTCAGCATGATCATGGCGACGTGGGCGGCCGAGTCGCTCGTCCCCATCACGTACACCGATTCGTCGACGAACATGTAGGCGTCACAGTGGAGACACCAGTGGAGTCCCCTCCCGGTCCGAGGCAGCGGCGGGTCCGGGCGCTCGTCTGAAAAGCCCGTCGCGAGGACGACGTGGTCGGTCGTCACCTCGGTGTTGCCAGCGGTGACGTGGAAGCCCTCACCGTCGTCGAGCGGTTCAATGTCGGTAACGAAGTCTTGGACGTAGTTGGCTCCGTAATCTTGAATCTGCTCGGTCGCCGTCGCGAGGAACTCGTTGCCGGAAACATCCTCGGTCACGCCGATGACGTTGTGCGTGTCGAGCATCATCGCTGCGCGGCCGCCACCGCGGTTGATGACCGCCGTGTCGTGTCCGAGCCGGGTCGCATAGAGCGCCGCTGTCAGCCCGGCCGGGCCGCCACCGACGACCGTCACCTGATAGTTGTCTGTCATCGATATCTCTTAGGACGCCAAGTCGCTTAACTTTCCGGCCGGTGTGCCCCGTCGATGAACGACCGCCGATGATCGGGTGAACGGCGAATACCGGCAGCGGGCGCTTGCGTGTCATTTACTCTCGTGGCGAAGGACAGGTGATATAAGTGATGAGCCCCTATATCATGCTGGACCACTCGCGCCAGGGGACGACGCCACCCCCGCTGTGGGACAGGGATATCATGACCAGTCGTGTATACAGACTTCACTCGACGCTGGAACTGCAACTCGAAGACGTCCACGAGTTTTTCGACGGGTACGATCTGCCGGTCGAAATCGAGGACGTTGACGTGACGAGACGAAACAACACGCTCATTGTCAGCGCTGTCGCCGCCGAGGACAACATCTCGAAGTATACCCCGACGGCACAGCTGAAGGCGAGCATCACCGAAAATCGGCTCTACGAGACCGAAGACGGCTGGCAGGAGACGCCACCGGAGCCGGATACCGGCGCCTCGATCAGCGACGACGACGACGACGGCCCACAGTGGGGGAACTTCAGCGACGGCTCCCAGATGCAAGAACAGGAACCCGAAATCAACTCGAAACTCGTTGAGTACGCCTGCTTCAAAGGTGACCGCGAAACCGTGCTCCAGAACACGGCGTTGCAGTACCCGATGTTCGAGGTCCTTCGGGACCTCGCGAAGTTCGCCGAAAAGGGAACACTGACAGCGATCGTCGCCGTCGACGACGATCTTAAGGCGATCCGAATCGTCGACGGCGAGGGGCGGTCCGCGAGCGTCGAGGTCGTCGACGACCCGCAGGAACGCAGCTCCGAGAACACCGTCGACTGGCGCGACAACAAGTTTATCAGCGGCTGATCTCCTGTCTCAGCACGTTCGCTTCCACGCACACCCGACAGCGGCGTTCATCGGCAGACGGCACGTTCTAGTAGCGAACCGACCGAACACCGGCCGTGTCGTTGGTCACCGCGCTCACTGACGCGATCCGCCCCGTCTTTTCGATCGCCGCGGTCGCGTTCGGCCTCGGCAGGGGTGTCGGGCAGGTGTTCGTTCTGGCGTGTGCGATGCCCGCCGCCGTGACGCCGCTGCTTTTGACCGTCGAGTACGACCCCGGCGGTGAAGGCGTAATCCGCTCCGAGTACGTGAGCACGGCGATCTTGCTGTCAACGATAGAAGTGCCGCCACGCTGGCGCTGCTTCTGTTCGCGTTGCACTCGGGAGTGCCGTTTTGAGGGCCAGAGCCCGTAGCTGCCACGACCGGCCGTCAACCGATACAATAAATATTGTTGACGAGTACGCAACCGTATGAGCAACTCGACGGCGGCTGACGTGGACCTCGTTGGCGACGAAACCGCCGGAAACATTGCGCGTGCGGCGCTCTTCGCGGCGCTCATGGGCGCGTTCTCGTACGTCTCGTTTCCGTATCCGCTGTCGCCGGCCCCGGTCACCCTCCAGGTGCTCGGGGTCTTTCTCGCCGGACTGTTCCTCGGCCCGCTGTGGGGCGGCGCATCGATGGTGCTGTATCTCCTCTCCGGGGCGATCGGCGCACCAGTCTTCGCGGGCGGTAGCGCCGGCATCGGCGTGTTACTCGGCCCGACCGGCGGGTACCTCTTCTCGTATGCCGTCGCGGCTGTCGTCGTTGGAGTGATCGCCCACGGGGGGCTCCGAGTGCGGTCGCTCGCCGAGACGCCGGTCGTCCGGATGCTCGCAGGGATGATCGCTGCCACGGTCGTCATCTACGGAATTGGCGTCCCATTCCTGTGGTGGAACCTCGATATGACGCTTCGGACCGCCGTGATCACGGGCGCGGTCGTCTTCGTCCCCGCCGAGGCGGCGAAGATGGCCGCGGCGGTCGGGATCGTCAGAAGCGACGCGATCCGGGCTGAATGATAACGGTCCGGGACCTCCGGGCCGAACGCGGTGACACGACGGTTCTGGACGGGCTGTCGCTTCGGATCGAGGACGGCGAGTTCCTCGTCGTCGCGGGGCCGAACGGCTCCGGGAAGACGACGCTTGTCCGCCAGTTCAACGGGCTTCTTGAGCCGGAATCGGGGACCGTCCGGGTCGACGGGATCGACGTCTCCGAGAACCCCGTCGCAGCCCGTACGTCCGTCGGGATGGTGTTTCAGAACCCACGAGACTGTTTCGTCGCCGCGATAGTCGGCGCAGACGTGGCTTTCGGCCCGGAGAACCTCGGATTCGATCGC
>NZ_JBKEGK010000018.1:0-21941 GCF_046710025.1 Natronomonas sp.
CGAACACGTAGTACACGCCGGCGAGGAGGATCGATACGATCCCAGTATAAAAGAAGGCCGCCCGCCAGTTAGTCTCGAACAGCGGCCCGCTCCAGCCGGTGCCGAAGACGCGCGGGAGAATGAGCGCACCGCCGGCAGCACCGGCGTTTCCGATCCCCGCGTAGACGCCTTCGGCGAGGCCAAGGTTCGCCTCCTCGAACCACTCGGCGACGTGCTGGATGCCGATTACGAATGTGATGCCGGCAGTCGCTACGATCAGCCGGGAAACGAAGAACAGCGAGTACTGCTGTATAAACGCGCTCGCAATCGAGAACACGCCGACGTACGCCAAAACGATGGAGAAGATCACGGGCGCGCCAAACTTGTCAGAGAGCCAGCCGGTGAGAATGCGGCCAAAGGGAGCCATCCAGATCGCCGAACTCGCCAGCACGCCGATCTCCGCCGTCGAGAGACCGAACTCCTCGGCCATCCCGCCGGTAAACGGCGCGAACGAGAACCAGATCAGGAACGAGAAATTGAACCCGACGGTGGCCAACACCAGCGTCCGGTATTTCGTCATCTCGATCGGGCTCCTCATGCGCCGACACCTCCAGCGATTGGGCGATCATCGGCGGGCGCGACGGCAGCAGTTGCGACGGCCGCGACCGATGACGGGCGGTTCCCGTCTGTCAAGTGGCGGCGACGATTCGGTTGAGAGGTCCGTGTTTTTCGCGTTTCGAATCTTGCAATCATGTACTCTAACGCGTTTATACATAGCATATGCATTACTAATAATACAATCGATCAACAAATCAGTGTTTAGGGACCAAATGTGTTTACTTTCGTCGTTTTGCATCTCTGACGGGATACATTTCACCGTTGCGAGCGAGAATTAAAACACGTCCCGTATTTCGCCCGGAGTATCGAAGATATGGATCGGATTCCGGCTTTGAGGGGTGTCGTCTCACAGACCTCGGTATCGCGGACGCTACCGTCCGATCCTGGGTACTATTCAGGTTGACAGTCGCAAACCGGGGTCGGGCCGCCTGGCACAGTTCGGGACCGGCGGTCACACCGTCGCGGGGTCGGTCGTGTCGTTGCGAGATGAACAATCGTTTTGATACGATGGCCGTTAGGAACGAGGTGGTGAAAGTGTCTGGCCCACCGACTCACCGCTCGTCTCGTCGATATCACCGGACGGCGCACACAGGGTGACCGCACACTGCTTGAGGTTCGGTTCCGCTGAGTCCGGATCGGTAGCCGACAGCGTCAGTTCGTTGACGGCCGCGTTATGGATCGGCAGCCAGACCACCCCGGGCGGAACTCCCTCCGTTGGTTCGACCGCAGCGACGACGCTGGATCGGCGAGACGTGACGACGGTCCGGCCGCGATCAAGCGCCGAGAGGTGCTCCCCGATGGTCTTCGGGTGGATCCGCGCCGTGGGCGGTCCCGGCTCGTCGTCGTCGCGAGTCCTGACCCCGGTATTGTAGGTGTCCGACCGTCTACCGGTCGTCAGCGTGAGAGAATACGTCTCGTCGATCGGCTCGGGAACGCTACAGTGGGTCGCGTTTGAGAAGTGGGCCCGCCCCGAGTCGGTCTCGAACGACCACGCTCCGTCGTCGTGGTAGCGATAGCCCGCTTCCGCGCTCTCGGTCGGCGCGGGCCACCGAACGGCCAACGCTGCGTCCAGTCGGTCGTAGGTGATGCCGGAAAGGTCCGCCGTCGTGTCGGCGGTCAATCCGCGGATCTCGTCGAACAGCGCCTCGGGATCCACCGGAACGGACCCGAACAGCCCCGGGTCGATCCGGTTGGCGACCGCTGCGATGATATCCACGTCCTGCCACACCGCTTCGGGCGGGTCGGCCGCCGGAGCGACCCGCGAGACCCGCCGTTCCATGTTCATCACCGTGCCGTCCGATTCGCCCCACGTCGCCGCCGGCAACACCACATCGGCGCACGAGAGCGTGTCCGAACGGAACGCGTCCTGGGCGATGACGAACGTGTTGTTCAGGGCGTTCTCGACGTAGCCGGCGTCGGGCATCCCCGCGACGGGGTTTGTCGCCACCGTCCAACAGACATCGACGTTGCCGCGGGCGAGTTCGTCGACGATTCGGACGAAGCCGGGGCCGGACGAGTCGGGAAGCCGACCGAGCGGCACGTCCCAGGCGTTCGCCACCGCCTTTCGGTGCGCTGTCGAGGTGAAGTCGCGGTAGCCAGGCCAGGTGCCTGTCGAGGCACACACCCGGTTACCCATCGAGTTGGCCTGTCCGGTCAACGAGAAGGGGCCGCTGCCGGGGCCGAGATTGCCGGTGACCAAGCAGAGATCGATGAGCGATCGCGCTGTCCCGGTCCCCTGGACGCTCTGGTTGACGCCCATCCCCCAGTAGACGATCGTCCGATCGCCGAACGTCTCGGCCAACTCGGCGATCGCCCCGCTCGACACGTCGGCGACATCCGCCGCGACCTCAATATCCGGTAGTGACTCCCGCATCCGCTCGAATCCTTCCGTGTGGTCCTCGACGAACGATCGGTCGACGCCACCGGACTCGACGGCGTGGGCGAGCGTCGCCCGAGCGAGCGCGAGATCGGTGCCGGGTTCGGGCCGGACGTGCACGTCGGCGTCCGCTGCCGTCTTGGTCTTCACCGGATCCACGACGACCAACCGGCCGTCCCCCTGTTCCACGCTCTCGACAAGCCACTCGTACAGCACCGGATGGGCGACGGCGGGGTTGGCCCCCCAGACGACGTGGGTGTCGGCCTCGGGGATATCGCCGTATGTAGGCGGGGGGCCGTCGGCCCCGAACGCTTGACGGTAGGCCGTGACGGCGGAGGCCATACACAGTCTCGTGTTCGAGTCGTAGTAGGGTGTCCCGAAGCCGCCGCGGGCGAGTTTGCCCAACGCGTATGCCGCCTCGTTGGTCTGTTGACCGCTCCCCAACACGGCGACGTTGTCGCTGCCGGCTCTGAGCGCCTCGATCAGCCGCATCGTCACGACCCCAAGCGCCGTGTCCCAGTCCGTCGGCCGCAGTTCGCCGCCGCGTCTGAGTAGTGGCTCGGTCAGGCGCTCGCCAACCGGATCGACCGTTTCGCGGACGCCGCGGGTACACGTCGAACCGCCGTTCGTCGGATGCGCTTCGTCACCGTCGACCTTCGAGGCGCCGCGTCCGACATCGGCGCTTTGCTGTGAGAACCCGCACCCGACTGCACACCGCATACAGGTGCTCGAGATTCGATCAGTCATTACGCTCTCGACCGAGTAGCCGCTCGGTCATATCTATCTGCTGAGACTGTTTGATCGTACATCTCATTCTGAAAATGTATCGGATGTTTTCGGTTCGAGCGTAATAACCGTTATTCATTATTATCGATCGTCCTCGATTCCGCCGTTCGCCACGTTCCGACAGGGGGTCGGTTTCGTCGCCGACCGCCGCGTCCAGGCGGTCATCAGTCGTCGTCCGCCGAGGTGCCGTCGCCGCCGGGGCGATTGATTCCGCGTTCGGCAAGCGGGTTCGACTGCCGTCGTGGACGAACGTCGACCGCACACTGTTTGAAATTCGGCTCGTCGGACTCGGGATCGACGGTCGGTAGCGTGAGCGCGTTGACCGCCGGGTGGTGAATCGGAAGCCAGAGCACTCCTGTCGGAACGCCGGTGTCGGGCTGGACCGCCGCCGCGACAGTCGCACGACGGGAGGCGATCACCGTTCGCCCGTGGTCGATGGCATCGGCGTGCTCGGTGGCTGTCTCGGGATTGATTCGGGCGGCTGGGACGGTGTCCGACCCATCTCCGCGGGTTCGGACGCCGGTGTTATACGCGTCGGACTCCCGCCCGGTCGTCAGCGTGAGGGGGTACTCATCGTCGGTCGGTTCGGCGAGGCCGCCGTGGGTTGCCGTCGAGAACCGCGCCCGACCGGACGGCGTCGGGAACGCCCACGCTCCGTCGTCCGCGTACCGATATCCCCCCTGAACGCCGGACTCGGAGGCTGGCCACCGGACGGCCAACTCCGCGTCGAGTCGGTCGTAGGAGATCCCCGAGACGTCGGCGGGCGTGCCGGCCGTCAGCCCGCGGATCTCGTCGAATACCGAGCGGGGGTCCAGCGGCGGCCCATCGAAGAGCGCGGGTGCGATCTCCGCGCCGATGGCGGCGATGATGTCGATGTCCTGTCGGATCTTCGGAGGCGTTCCGGTGGCTGCGCGGACCCGCGAGATCGTCCGTTCCATGTTGGTGACAGTGCCCTCCGACTCGCCCCATGTCGCGGCGGGCAGGACCACATCGGCCAGTTCCACGGTCTCCGTCCGAAAGGCGTCTTGGACGACGAGAAAGGCGTCCGCGAGCGTCTCCCGAACGCGGTCGGCGTCGGGCATTCCCGCGACCGGGTTGGTCGCCACCGTCCAGCAGACCTCAACCGGACCATCGGCCATCGCGTCGACGATCCCGACCGGGCCAGGCCCAGGGTCGTCGGGCAGTCGATCGGCCGGCACGCCCCAGGTGTCCGCGACCGCCTCGCGGTGGTCCGGATCGGTGAACGCACGATGGCCGGGCCAGGTGCCCTTCGACGAACAGAGGCGCGTCCCCATCGAGTTGGCCTGTCCGGTCAACGAGAAGGGGCCGCTGCCGGGTTCGAGGTTCCCGGTCGCCAAGCAGAGATCGACGAGCGCCCGCGCTGTTCCGGTCCCCTGAACGCTCTGGTTGACGCCCATCCCCCAATAGAGGAGCGTCGGGTCCGAGAACGCCGCCGCCACGCGCTCGACAGTATCGACGGAAACACCGGCGGTGTCGGCGGCCTCGGCAACCGTCGGGAGTGTCTCGACGAGCGCGTCGAACCCGGTCGTCGCCGCCGCCACGAACTGCCGGTCGATCGCGTCCGCTTCGAGCAGGGCCGCGAGGATCGCCCGGGCAAGCGCGAGATCGGTACCGGGTTCGGGCCGGACATGCACGTCTGCGTCCCCAGCCGTCCCCGTCTCGACCGGGTCAACGACGATCAGTTCGCTCCCGTTTTCGCCCGCGCTCTCTGCGATCCAGCGGTACATGACGGGGTGGGCGACAGCGGGGTTAGCTCCCCAGACGATGTGGGTGTCGGCGTCGGGAATGTCGTCGTAGGTCGGCGGCGGCGCGTCGCTGCCGAAGGCCCCGTAATACGCCGTGACGGCGGAAGCCATGCACAGCGTCGTGTTCGCGTCGTAGTATCGCGTTCCGAAGCCGCCGCGGGCGAGTTTGCCCAACGCGTATGCCGCCTCGTTGGTCTGTTGGCCGCTCCCCAACACGGCGACGCCGTTTCGAGTGCCGTCGAGCGCGTCGGCCATCCGCCTGCGGACGATGTCGAGCGCGGTGTCCCAACTGCTCGGGAGGAGGTCGCCGTTCTTCCGGACGAGCGGCTGCGTCAGCCACTCGCCGTCGGGATCGGCGGTCTCCCTGATGCCGCGTTGACAGGCCAACCCGCGGGTGACCGGGTGGTTCGCGTCGCCGCGCACCGAGTCGATCCCCTGCCCGATGTCGGCACCCCGCTGGAGGTGGCCACACCCGACCGCACACCGCATACACGTTGTCGGCGTCCACTCGCTCATCGGCTCCTCCGCCGATCGTCCGCGCCGCCGGACCGCGATCTCGCAACCGGCGGCGCTACGGGTCCGTCCGGGAACGCGGTCGTGGGGTCGTTCCGATAGATGTGATGTCGCATCGATCGTTTCGTCTCAAATGCAAATTTGGCTATCGAACGTATAATTGTTTTGATCCACTGTATATTCTGACCAATAAAAACACATTCGAGTCTATTTTTGATATATAGTGAATGGGCGTCATGATGTGCGCACATGCCCACGCGACCGCGGACTGTCGGCGGTCGGGCAGGTGGATTACCGGACGACAACTCCGAAAGCCGGGGGGAGCGGTATCGATGGGCGGTGAACGAGGGCGGAACGGCGATAACAGCCGCCGATAGTGATCGAAGCGCGGACACCGGCGGTCGGGGGTGTACAATTATCGCGGGTGTTCGTGGCCAAACAAAATTTCTATTATAAATACGAGAAATATACGCCGCTTCGCCACGCGAATTTCGGGTCCTTTGGTTTGGTTAATTATTTGTTTATTTATTAAAAGACAACCTTTTAGTTAATCTATTCTAATTTATACCCGTGTTAATCAAGCAATCGACTGTATTTGCGTTATCGAATCAAACGGTATGTCGGCGGGTGGAATCCGATGGCGCATAAAAAAGAAACCTGGAAAGAGGAACTGTACGGTGACGCGGTTCGGGAGAAGATCCTTGAGTTCGCCGAGGCGGGCTGGGAGTCGATCCCCGAGGGCGAACGCGAGAAGTGGTTCTCACGGTTCAAGTTCTGGGGGATCTTCCACCAGCGATCGGGTCAAGAGGGGTACTTCATGATGCGGCTGACTAACGCCAACGGCCGGCTGAAGCCTGGGCAGTTACGCGCGATCGGCGAGGTCGCCCGCGAGTACGCTCGGGGACCGACCTCAAACCCCGAGTTCGGCGACGGCTGGATCGATTTTACCACCAGACAGTCGATCCAGTTGCACTGGATCAAACTTGAGGACGTCCCCGAAATCTGGGAGCAACTGGAGTCAGTCGGTGTGACGACGCGCTCCTCGGGTGGGGATACGATGCGGAACATCTCGGGCAGCCCGGTCGCGGGCAAGGACAAAAACGAGGTCGTCGAGACGCTCCCGCTGCTCGAACGGTTCCAGGAGGAGATCCGCGGCGACAACGCCCTCCGCAATATGCCCCGGAAATTCAATATCAGCATTTCGGGGACCCCGGAAGGAGGCGCGCAGGACTCGATCAACGATATCGGGCTCGAACCCGCCCGAAAGGAGATCGCCGACGAGGAGATAACCGGCTTCAACGTCCGTGTCGGGGGCGGTCTCGGCGGCCGTGAACCCCGCGTCGCCCGACCGCTTGACGTCTTCGTGACGCCGGAGAACGCCTACGAGGTCGTCCGTGGCTTCGTCGAACTGTACCACGACCACGGGGATCGACAGGTCCGCTCGAAGAACCGCTCGCGGTTTTTCGTCGACGAGCACGGGACGGAGTGGATCCGCGACCTGCTGGAAACGGAGTACGTCGACTTCGAACTTCGAACGGCTGGCGAGGACATTCGCGACGGGTACACCTACAACGCGGGACGGCCGAGCAAGGACGGCAAGATCGACTACACCGGCGTCCACGAACAGATGGACGGCGACCGCTACGTCGGATTGAGCGTCGCTGTCGGTCGCCTTCCGGCCGAGGAGGCCATCGAACTCGCCGACCTCGCCGAGGAGTACGGCTCCGGGGAACTCCGGCTCACGCGCCGACAGAACCCCATCATCGTCGATGTCGACGCTGACCGGGTCGAGGACCTCTTGACCGAGCCGCTGCTCGCGAAACACCGCCCCAAACCGAACCCCTTCGTTAGGGGGGCGATGGCCTGTACGGGCACCGAGTTCTGTTCGCTGGCGCTCGTCGAGACAAAGGCTCGGATGGCGACGATGCTCCGGTGGCTGCGCGACAACGTCGAGTTGCCCGCGGACGTCGACCAATTGAAGCTCCACTTCTCGGGCTGTACGGCCGATTGTGGGCACGCCAACACCGCGGACATCGGGTTACTCGGGATGCGGGCGCGCAAGGACGGCGAGATGGTCGAGGCGGTCGACATCGGTGTCGGGGGCGGTCTCGGCGAAGACCCCGCCTTCGTCGACTACGTCAGACAGCGCGTCCCCGCCGACGAGGCCCCTGGCGCGATCCGTGCCCTCGTCGAGGCGTTCGCCGAACGCCGGACCGAGGGACAGACGTTCCGCCAGTGGGCCGACGCGACCGATTCCGAGGCGCTCGCCGCGTACTGCGAACCGGCTGAGACGAGTTACGAGGACCCCTGTCTCACCGACGGAAAGCAGTCGTGGTACCCCTTTGCGGGCGAGGAGCCGGACGCCGCGGGACAGGAGGCCGCGTCGTCGGACGACTGAGCCCTGATTTGAAGACGGCTCCCGTGGACTGCCGCAAATCTTTCCCTGTTACAGCCTGTGAAACGGTACCAAAATCCAATATAACCCCAACTCTATATTAGGCCGTGGTGATGTACTAATCAAGCCCACAAACACCAACCCAACTGAACCCACCCCACCCTGTCACTCGTGTCGTGTACTCTGACGCTGCCGGCTGTGGTTTTTAAACTTTAATAACGTAGAACGTCCAGTTTATTAGATCATCGTCGGCGTACTGAACCACGGTTTTGGATTGGTATATGCGGAACGCCCGACCACGACATTACCGACGCGTAGACTCATCACCCCATCGATGAGGAGTTCTTGGGCGAACCGGCGGCGCAAATTATACCTGCATACCCTCACCGCCGGTCTTGCCGTTCTAGGGTGTGGAGCAAACCAATCGAACCTCAGGACATCGGGATCGACGTCCGACCAGCCCGATCTACACTTAGTCGCCGAACGGCCCCATCCCGCCGAGGCCGCCGCCACCACCGCCGCCACCGCCGCCACCGCCACCCATCTGTTTCATCATGCGCTGCATGTCCCCTTCGCCCATCCCCTGGAACTGCTTCATCATCTGGCTCATCATCTTGTGCTGTTCGAGCAGTTCTTGGACAGTCTCCTCGTCCTTCCCGGAGCCGCGGGCGATCCGCTCAACCTGGCTCTGACCGATCGCTCGGGGGTGTTCGAGTTCGGCCTCGGTCATCGAGTCCATGATCACCTCGAAGTCCCGGAGCCGCTCTTGGGTCATATCCATCGCGTCTTCCGGGAGCTGGTCCTTGATACCGCCGCCGAGGCCGGGGATCATATCGAGGACCTGATCGAGCGGGCCCATCCGGTTCATCGCGTTCATCTGGTTGCGCATGTCCTTCAGGGTGAACTCACCCTGCATGAGGTCCTCAGGGTCCCAGTCTTCCTCCTCTTGGGTTTCGGCCATCGCGCGCTCGACGCGCTCGGAAAGCTGTTTGAGATCGCCCATCCCGAGCAGCCGGGAGATGAACCCCGACGGCTCGAAGCGCTCGATATCCTTGACCTCCTCGCCGGTACCGAGGAAGGCGATCGAGGAGTCGGTCTGGTCGACCGCGGCGAGGGCGCCGCCACCCTTCGCCGTCCCGTCGAGCTTCGTGATGACGACGCCGTCGATGCCGACCGCGTCGTGGAAACGCTCGGCCTGATCCTTCGCCCCTTGGCCGATCGCGGCGTCGAGGACGAGCAGGTTTCGGTCGGGATCGGCGACCGACTCGATCTGTTCGAGTTCGTCGATGAGTGCTTCTTCTAAGGCGTGCCGGCCCGCCGTGTCGACGATATGGACATCGGCGTCGGCGGTCTCCTCGAGTCCCGTCCGGGCGATGTCGACGGGATCGTCGTTGTCGGGGTCGCCGTAGAACTTGACCTCCGCGCGCTCGCACATCTCTTTTGCCTGCTCGTAGGCGCCGGGACGGAACGTGTCGGTCTGAATCACGGCGGGGCGGAGCCCCTTCTTCGAGAACCACCACGCCATCTTCGCGGCCGTCGTGGTCTTGCCCGACCCTTGGAGACCGGCCAGCACGATCGTTTGCTCCTCGAGCGGGAGATCAGTCGACTCGCCGACCAACTCGACCATCTCCTCGTAGACGATCTTGAGGACGTGGTCGCGTGCGGTCGTCCCCGCGGGCGGCTCCTCCTCTAAGGCCCGCCCGCGGATCGAGTCCGAAAGCTCCATCACGAGGTCGACGTCGACGTCGGCCGACAGTAGGGATCGTTGGATCTCCTTTACGATCTCCTCGACGTCGTCCTCGCTGAGGGTCGTCTTACCCTGAAGTTTGTCGAGCGTCCCCCGGAGGGAACTGCCCAGATCGTCGAGTACCATTTGTCGGCCGTAGACGGTCCAGACTAAAGGCTTTGTTCGTCGCCGGGCGGGAGACGGCGGGTGCCGGGAGGCGAGATTCGGCGGCGGTGACCGCGCCCAGCCGGCCGCGATCGGTCGAGAGCGCCCCCGAACGGTTAGCTTTATCCGCCCGGGCTGCCTCGCGTTTGATATGGCTAGCTTCGAGGAAGCAGAAAAGCGCATTCTCGATAAGATGATCTGCATGCGCTGTAACGCCCGAAACCCGAAACGCGCCGACAGCTGCCGGAAGTGCGGCTACAAGAAGCTCCGCCCGAAGGCGAAGGAACGCCGCGCGGCCTGACTCCGGTCCCGTCGTCCGCCCCGACCCACCGACAGCTTTCGATCGTATGTTTCCCTGAAATGTCGTATCATATCCGGTAGCCGTCCGTTTTATTAGTGGGCTGCGGACGTACTCGGCCCTAACGCTGTTTTTATTCCATAACAGGGTCGTCACTGGAAGTCGCCCCACGCTGTCGCGGTTGGACAGCCGCTGATACACACGTATATTTAAATGATGCCCTCATTCGACGGTCCAAAACGCCCCGAACCGTATTTACAAGCCACCCGTATCAGTATTCATGGGGAGCCTATGACGGACGACGAAGCAAGTGTCCTCGTCGTCGACGACGACCGCCAACTGGCGGATCTGTACGCTACGTGGCTCCGTGGCGAGTACGATGTACGGACCGCGTACGGGGGGGAAGAGGCGATCGAGGCGATGGACGAGAGAGTCGATGTCGCGCTGGTTGACCGGTTGATGCCGCGGATCTCCGGCGGCGAGGTGCTCGAACACATTCGGACGACCGACGAGTATGACTGCCGGGTGTCGATCGTGACTGCCGTCGACCCTGACTTCGATATCATCGGGATGGGTTTCGACGAATACCTGATCAAACCGATCCAGCAGGAGGAGATAGAGGCCGTCGTTGGCTCGCTCGTGACTCGCGCGGAGTACGATCAAAAACTTCAGGAGTTCTTTTCGCTGGCATCGAAGCGGGCCGCCCTTGAGATTAAAAAGAGCGCGTACGAACTCGACGCCAACGATGCATACGCCAAGCTGACGGCCGAGTTCGAACGGATACGGTGCGACCTCGATCGGACCGCAAAAGAGATGAGCGGTCGCGACCTCGAAGCCGAAATGCGGCGCGTGGGCGTCGAAAACTAGGACGCAAATACCCCGGCTATACCGTTCCCGCGAGCGCAACCCCTGCGAGCGCCGCGGCCAGCGCGGCCACAAGCGTCCCCACGGCGTTGACCGCCGCCGACCGGATCCCATCGTCCTCCGCGAGACTGACCGTCTCGACGGCGAACGAGGAGAATGTCGTGAATGCGCCGCAGAACCCGACGCCGATCGCGAGCGCTACCGAGTTGGCGGGGGTAATACCGACGAGGACACCCAAAACGAAGCTCCCAGCGACGTTGACGGCAGCGGTGTCGAGAGCGCGGCGCTCAACCGCGAGCCCCACCGCGTACCGCGAGACCGCGCCGACGGCACCCCCGATCCCGACGGTGAGCGCGCTCACGAGCGCCACCGGATCACCCCCCTCGCGAGGAGGACGGCCGAGAAGCCAAGCGCATAGTTGGCGATAACGTTGAGTGCCGCTGGTGCCGGGGCGAGCGAGACGGTCTCGGTCGCGAACGTGCTGTAGGTTGTAAACGAGGACACGAAGCCAGTCGAGACGGTGAGGCGCGTCCGGTCGGACAGCCGTCCCCGGATCCGTGTGTGATAGGCAACTAGCCCGAGTACGAACGCGCCGACGACGTTGACCGCGAGGGTGCCCCACGGGAACCCGGCCGGGAGGGCGACCGCGACCCCGTGGCGACTCACTGCCCCCGCAAACCCGCCGGCCGCCACGAGAAGGGCCGCCCGAGGTTCCATACTGCGGCCTCAGCCGGCAACCACAGGTAACTTACGGTTCAGACGGCATCTCGTACGGACGGCCGACGAATCGATCGATGCGACGGACGATGCAGCGGGCGACGAGGAGACAGTACGGCGGACAACGTGACGGCCGCCGCGGCGATTGAGGCGGGGGTTTAAATACCGGAACGGAGGCAGACGGCTCATGGGACGGAAACGGCGGTTCGCCGCGGACACGCGAGGTATCGAGGGGTTACCGGTCCGGCTCGTCATCGCCCTGGTCGTCGGGGTCGCGAGCCTATCAGTGATGATGAACATGCTGTCGGGGATCTCGGGGCTCGCAGTGACCGAGTTGGATGTCCAGCCCGAACCTGAGGTAGTCGGGCCGGGCGATCACAGCGTCAAGCTGTCTGTCGTCGACCCGGATGGTCACACTGTCTCTAACGCGACGGTCATCGCCCGCGGTGGATCGGCGAGACTCGACGGTGTCAAAACGGCGACGACCGACGAGGAGGGGATGGCGAAACTGGAGCTCTCACCGGAGTTGCGCCCGAATCAGCGAGACGGAACCGTCGAGTTCGACGTCAAGCCGCCGGCGGGCGACGAGTACGCCGACAGGCGGGAGAACACGGTGTTACTCGTCGTCGGCGAATGAGCGTCCCGCCGCAGGGGGTGGCAGTCGTCGCAGATGAGGGACCGGCAGGGTCGCGACAAACGGGAACATGGCAGGGTCGTCCCTCCCGGGCGGCGGCGTTCTGCTTAGAAATCGGTGAGTTTGTCCTGCCGGTACAGGTCGAGTTCGCTCACCATCGACGGGGACCGGGTTGCAGCGAAGACGATGGCCTCGGCGACCTCCTCGGGTTCGGTGACCTCGCCGGCCTCGAATCGCTCCTCGAAGCTTTCGCCCTCCTCGGAGCCGAACTCGGTGCGAACCTCCGAGGGGTTGATGACTGTCACCGAGACGTCATCGCCGACCTGCGCGGAGAGGCTCTTGGCGAACCCGCGGGTCCACCACTTCGTCGCCGCGTAGACGGGGTTGAACGAGCGGGGAAACTGCCCGGCGAAACTGCCGACGAACACCGCCGTCCCCCCGGCCTTCTTCAGGTGCGGCAGGGCGGCGCGTGCGGCGAAGAACATCCCGTCGGCATTCGTCTCCATCATCTGTCGGTACGCCTGTGTCGAGAGGTCCGCCACCGAACTCCCGCGCCCCACCCCGGCGTTGTTGACTAAGATGTCGATACCGCCGAAACGCTCGACGGTCGCCTCGATCAACGCCTCGACGTCGTCCTCATCGCGGACATCGGTCGGCACGGCGATGGCGTCCGTGTCGAGGTGGTCGGCGAGGGCCGCGATCCGATCCTCGCTGCGGGCCGCCAACGCGATAGTCGCACCCTCGGCGGCCATCGCGTTCGCGGTCGCCCGACCGATTCCGCTGCTCGCGCCGGTGATGAGTACCGTGCGTCCGTCGAGATCGTTCGTCATACGCCGTCTATCGGCGGTGGCTGACTTAAGTACTGACTCAGCAGCTGAGTACTGAGGGACGCTCGACACAGCGGACGAGTACATTGAGAACTATAGTCACGCCGAAGTATCGCTCTCCGCTGCCCACGACGCGGCCGCCGACACGCCGGCGTCGATGCGGTGTCCCGACTGCCGTGGGCAGGACTTCGGGATCTGAGCGGGTCCGTCGCCCCGGACACCGGAGGGATCGGAACGTGCCGTCAGTACCCCGTGCCGAGGAGTTCGTTCGCGGAGAGCAACGCGAATGCGCCTGCAAACAGCGCTGCAAGTGACGCGAACGAGACGCCCCAACCGAACAGGTCGGCCGCGAGGCCGACGCCGACCGATCCCGCGGCACCTACGACCGTGTAAGCGGTACGCACGAGGCCGAACCCGGCGCCGCGCTCGGCGTCGCCGAGGGCGTCCATGAACCGGGGATCGATCGCCGAAAAGAAACTCGCCCCGACCCCGGCCAACAGGACGGCGACGGCGACGAGGAGGCGACTCCCGTGGACAGGGGCCACGAGCGCCCCCATCCCGACCGCACCCGCGAGCATTGCGGCCCCGATGGCGATGTCGCGGCCGAAGCGATCCGAGAGCCGACCGACGGCGATCTGTCCGCCCGTCCGGATGAGGAAAAACGCCGAGAACACGGCGCCGGCCGACGCGGCCGAGTAGCCGCGAAACTCGACCAGAAACGTTGGGAGGAACGACATCAGCCCCTGAACGGCGTACGTTCCGATCATCGCGATGACGAGGGGGAGGAGGATCGCGGGGCGCGAGAGGAGTTCGGCCAGCGGACCGACTTCGAGTCGCTCGCGCATCGGTTGGTCGGGGCGTTGCGGCTCGGTCGGCCGGACGTGTCTGGCGAACAGCAGGAAGATCGGAACACCGACAAGCGCCACGAGCGCGACTGCCGGCCGCCACCCGTAGCGGACGCCGACCCAGGCGGCGGCCACGGGCGCGACCAAGCCGGCGAGCGGCCCGCCGATGGAGTGGAGACCTACGGCGGTGCCGAGATCGTCAAACGTCCGTGAGAGGAGCGCGGTCGCCACCGCGTAGTGGAGGCCAGCAACGAGTCCGAGGAGGGCCGCCGCCGCGACGAAGGCCGGAAACGCCGGGGCAAAGGCCAGGAGGACGCTCACGACGGTCGTCCCGCCGACGGCGACGAGGATCACACGCCGTTCGCCGTAGCGGTCGGCCAAGATGCCGCTTGGAAACTGTGAGACGCCGTAGGCGAGCCACATCCCGGAGAGCGCGATCCCGATGGCTGTGTTCGAAACGCCGAAATCGGCGACGATGAACGGCACGACCGGGCTGATCGCCAACCGAGCGAAGTACGTCACGAGGAACGCGAACGTACATAACAACAGCACAGTGTGGCGATACTGCCAGTTCATAATCCCCGCCGGTCCGGCGACGCGACATTCATCGTCCTGTCTGATCCGGTGTCTCGTTCACAACCGAACGCACGGTCGAAGGCACGCCGGGAGTGCGAATATACACATCGATACTTCTCGACGTTTGGGGCAGCGTTCATGTGCCGACGTTCGGGGCGACATCTATTGCCGACGGTCGGCGGAGTCATAGATCCGGCCACACCCACAGGAGATCCCGTTGGCGGAGGAACCGGTACTGGAAATTAAAACGCCGAGGCTCAAAGGCCGATTATGAAGATCGGACTGTTGTCCGACATCCACGCGAACCTCCCGGCACTTGAGGCCGTCCTTGAGGACCTCCCGCCGGTCAATACGGTTGTCTGTGCGGGTGATGTCGTTGGATACAATCCCTGGCCGAGCGAGTGTGTCGAACGGATCCGATCGGTTGCCTCCGTGACCGTTCAGGGCAACCACGATCGGGTGGTTGAGACCCCAGACAGGTATGCTCACAACGAGATGGCCCATGCGGGCCTCAAGCACGCAGACGCCGAGCTTTCGGCGCCACAGCGCGAGTGGCTGCGGACCCGTCCGGAGCGGACGGACATCGCTGGCGGTGCCTACCGACTGGTCCACAGCCACCCCGATCCGGCGGAGCGCGACTCGTACGTGTACCCGCGTGATTTTGCCGGTCTGCGGCCGTATCTTGACGACCACGACGGCCTCGTTCTCGGTCACACCCACGTCCAACACGGGGCGACGGTCGACGGGCGGGTAATCGTCAACCCCGGGAGCGTCGGCCAGCCACGCGACGGCGATCCCGACGCCGCGTACGCCGTCGTGGACACGGATCGAAACGACGTTGACCTCCGCCGGACCGCCTACGATATCGATCGCGTGCGACGCAAAATCGACGCCGAAGGGCTGCCGCCGGAGACCGCTAAACGACTCTCGCAGGGCCGGTAAGCCGGGCCGCAGTCGATGCTCCAAGCCACAGTCGGTGAAACGGGTCGCGGTCGCCCGTGGTCGGGTCGTTCGGTCTTATGTGGTGTCCCCGGTGGCAGCGTAGTACGTGAGTCCAACCGGGACCGCATAGACGACGTGCATCGCTGCGTTCACGAGCGTCCCCGGGATCGCGAGGTTCGGAAACGGTGGCGCCCCGGCGAACCCCATCGTCGAGAGCCAAAGCGGCATTACGAAGACTGGCAGTGCCGTCGTCACGACGCCGTAGCCGACTCCCAAACCGACCGCACCGCCGAGCCGTCGCGCCGTCCGGCGAAGCGATCCGATGTTTTCCACGCCGAGGACGTAGACGATGCCCAATACAACGCCGTGCCACTGGTGGAACGCCCACCCGACGCCGAGTGCGGGTCCCTCAAAGCCGTACATTGCTGGGATGCCCATCTGTAGGGTCCCGGGGTTCAGGGTCTGCATTAGCGCGCCCATCAACAGACTGCCGACGAACCCGCCGACGGCACCGGCGGCGAGCCGCTTCGGCGTCGTGTTCACGATTCCTGTGCGTCCGGCGGTCGCTGTCTCGGTTGACATCGACGGAGAAAAGCCGTCACGAGGGTAAATAGCCGCGTCGGCTGTGCCCGGGAGACACATTCTCAGACAAAAATATAAATACTACTGCCGAGATAGGGGGGTTCGGAATCGTGCTCGGGGTCATCCGGGCGGTAATAACGGCGTCGGCCGCCCCCGTTGGATGTCTGACTGGGCTATCGAGAGGCGGCTCATGCCACGCTCGGGCAGTCGCGTGGGCGCGGGCACTATAGTGATTCGCTCGAAGCGACGACCCGCTCACAGGTCGCGGGACCGGCCGAGATGCAGCAGTTCGCCGCCGCAGCTCTCGCACACACCCGACTCGACGGCTTTCGCGCGTGAGCCGCACTTGAGACATTCGTACATTTCTGCTTCGGCTACAAACGTATTCGGTCGCATACAGATCAATATTACCCAGAAAGTATTATGTCACCCCCTAATATACCTAGTAGTATGTAAACAAGTATCACAGACGGGTGAACAAACGAACACCTTCGGCCCCGGTGAGAGAGATGCGGGCGATTAAGTCACTCGGCACCAAGACGTTGGTATGAGTAAGCAGACACCGCCGGAGCGAGAGCCCGGCCGCTACGGGAAAGACGAGGACCTTCGGAGCCGCGATGTGACCGAAGGCCCTGACCGCGCCCCCCACCGGGCGATGTTCCGTGCGATGGGGTTCGACGACGAGGACCTCTCCTCGCCGATCATCGGCGTGCCGAACCCCGCCGCCGATATCACGCCGTGTAACGTTCACCTCGACGACGTGGCCGAGTCGGCGATCGATGGGATTGACGAGGCCGGCGGGATGCCGATCGAGTTCGGCACCGTCACTATCTCCGATGCTATCTCGATGGGAACTGAGGGGATGAAAGCCAGCCTTATTTCCCGGGAGGTCATCGCCGACTCCGTCGAGTTGGTCTCCTTCGGCGAGCGAATGGACGCCTTAGTTACCGTCGCCGGCTGTGACAAGAACCTTCCTGGTATGATGATGGCTTCGATTCGAACGGATCTCCCCTCAGTGTTCCTCTACGGCGGGTCGATCATGCCCGGCGAGCACGACGGCCGTGACGTGACGATCGTGCAGGTCTTCGAAGGCGTCGGCGCCTACGCACAGGGCGAGATGAGCGGCGAGGAACTCGACGATCTCGAACGACACGCCTGCCCCGGCGCCGGCTCCTGTGGCGGGATGTTCACCGCGAACACGATGGCCTCCCTCTCGGAAGCGCTCGGGCTTGCGCCGCTAGGAAGTGCCTCCGCGCCCGCAGAGGACCACGAACGCTACGCCATCGCCCGCCGGGCCGGCGAACTCGCCGTCGAGGTTGTCGAAGCCGACCGCCGCCCCTCCGACATTATTTCCAAACAGTCATTCGAGAACGCCATCGCCCTCCAGACTGCGATCGGTGGCTCGACGAACGGCGTATTGCACCTGCTTGCCCTCGCCGCGGAGGCAGGTATCGACCTCTCTATCGAGGAGTTCGACGAGATTTCCCGGCGGACGCCGAAGATCGCCGACCTCCAGCCCGGCGGCGAGCGCGTTATGAACGACCTCCACGAGATCGGCGGCGTACCGGTCGTTGTCCGGCGGTTACTTGAGGCCGATCTGTTCCACGGCGACGCGATGACGGTTACTGGTCGGACGATCGAGGAGGAACTCGAGTTCCTCGAGGAAGAGCACGGCCTGCCGGCCGACAGCGAGATCGAGGCGGACTTTCTCTACACGGTTGAAGAGCCCAAGCAGGCTGAGGGCGCGATCAAGATCCTCGATGGCAACCTTGCACCCGAGGGCGCCGTCCTGAAAGTGACGGGCGATGACGAGTTCTACCACGAAGGGCCGGCGCGGATCTTTGAGGACGAGGAGGGCGCGATGCGTTACGTTCAGGACGGCGACATCGAGTCGGGCGATGTCATCGTCATCCGCAACGAGGGACCGAGGGGCGGCCCTGGAATGCGAGAGATGCTCGGCGTCACCGCCGCCGTCGTCGGTGCAGGCCACGAGGACGACGTGGCGCTGCTCACCGACGGGCGCTTCTCCGGTGGGACCCGCGGCCCGATGATCGGCCACGTCGCCCCCGAGGCGTTCGTCGGGGGCCCGATCGCCGCTCTCGAGGACGGCGATCACGTCACCGTCGACATCCCCGAGCGAACCCTTGCGGTCGACCTCTCCGACGAGGAACTCGGGGCCCGCCTCGACGCGTGGGAACAGCCCGACCCCGCCTACGACGGCGGCGTCCTTCGGAAATACGGCGACGCGTTCGGCTCCGCCGCCAACGGCGCAGTCACGAACCCCGGAGTCAAACGCGACGAGTAAGTAGCTGACGGCGGACTCAGTCGTCGGCCGGTGCGGTGTCGGTTCCCGACCCCGTCTCGCCCGGAACGGCCTCGTCGCTCCCTGCTTCGAGCGCCTCGACGAGCAACTCGGCGACGTCGACGATCTCGATCGACGCCTCGAAACCGCCCGTCTTGCGGCCGTCCTCGTACATCGTCATGCACATCGGACAGGCGACGACGAACTTCTCGACGGCACTCCCCGCATCGGTGTCCTCCAGAGCCTCGCGCAGACGCTCCTCGCTCGGCTTCTCCTCCTCCTCGAGTTCCATCCAGAGTCCGCCGCCGCCGCCCCCACAACAGAAACTGTTCGCGCGGTTGCGTGGCATCTCGTGAAGATCACAGCCGGTCGCCCGAATCAGCTCCCGCGGCGCCTCGTACTCGTCGTTGTACCGACCTAGGTGACACGGATCGTGGTACGTGACGGTGTATTCGAGCTCACTTCCCGCAAGGCCGAGCGCGTCCGTCCCGACCAACTCCTCGACCGCCTGGGTCCAGTGATACACGTCGATCTCGCCCTCGGCGTTCCAAGATCCCTCGATATCGAACTCCATCATCGGATCGTCCGCGAACTCCTCGAAGTCGACCTCCGGGTACTCGTTCTTGAACGTGTTGTACGAGTGCGGATCCGTACAGACGATCGTCTCGAACTCGCACGTCTCAAAGGAGTCGATCAGCGTTCCCGCCTGCTCGATGTAGAGGAACTCCTCGCCCACGCGCCGGACGTCGTTGCCGTCGTACACCTCATCGTCGTAGAGAATGCCGACCTCAGCGTCGGCCGCCTCGAAGATTTTCGCCAACGATCGGGCGACCTTCTTGTTCCGGTCGTCGTATGACGGATAATCGCCGACGTACCACAGATACTCCACCTCGGTTTCGCGGGCGTCCGTCACCTCGAAGTCGAGGTCGTCGGTCCAGTCGCCGCGGGCACCTGGCGAGTCTCCGAACGTGTTGCCCTTCGTCATCACGTTCTGGAAGACGTCTTGGAGGCTCGGCTGGATGTCTCCTTGATCGGTCAGCTGGCGGTTCAGCCGGGTGAAGCTCTTTAGATGTTCGATCTCGACGGGGCAGGCATCCATACAGGCCATACACGACATACACGACTCCATCGTCGAGCGGTCGATGACGCCGCCATCGGCGACGATTTCCTTTGTGTCGCCGCCCTCCCGTTCGAGCGATTCGCGGTAGGCTTTGAGATCGAGAATGACGTCCCGGGGGTCGAGCGGTCGGCCGGAGGCTTTCGCCGGACAGACCGACGAGCAGCGACCGCACTTCGTGCAGGCGTCCTGATCGAGCAGTTCTTTCCAAGAGAAATCGTCGATCGACTCGGCGTTAGTAGCGTCGAGATCCGCGGGGATGCCCGGCAGCCGGGCGCCGGCCTGCTCGTCTCTTGTGACGACGTTGGCGAACGACGAGAGCATGTGAAACGGCTTGGCGTAGGGGATGGCGGCGATGAACAGGAACGCCAACAGGGCGTGAGACCACCACGCTAGCGGGTACATGGTGGCCGCCATCGAGGCGTCTATCCCGAGGCCGGCGAGACCGAGAGCGGTGGCGGTGCCGACGAAGCTGACTGGCTCAACAGTCGGGATGGCCTCACCGGAGCCGACGATGCGAAGCCCCTCCAGCAGGAAGCCGCCCGCTCCAAGGGCGAACAGCGACCACACGAGGAAGTCGTCCTCCCAGTCGGTGTGTTTGCCGTGAAGGCGCTCCGTTCGGGCGACGTAACGCCGCCAGATGGCGATCGAGAGGCCGGCGACGAACAACAACCCGAGCGCGTCGGTGACGAGTTGATAGGAGAGATAAAAATCGCCCGTCCAGAAGGACTGCCGCTCGCCGAGGGCGATTGTGAGTACGCGGTACCACTCATCGATAAAGAGGATTGTCGTGGCGATCAAAAGCGCGAGAAATCCCCAGAGGATGAACGCGTGCATGAGACCGCCGACCAGATCCCGGTTGAACTGTTTCTCGTTGGAGCCGACGATCTTGGCGGCGGCGGCGATCCGACCGGGGAGGTCGTCGAGACGGTCGAACCAGTCGTCGGTGCCGCGGGCGTAGCGGGCGAATCGATCGTACGTGCCGTAGGCGAAGACGACGACAGTAACGGTCGCGAGGAAGTAAAAGAGGGCCTTCTCGTGCGTGGAAATGAGCCAGAAAGTCTTGCGGGTGACCTCCTCGGCCTGCAGTGGAACCACCGGGGACATACGAATTGAGGGGGATGGGACCCGCTTAAGTTTTGCCACACGGTCGTTCGTTACGTTTCGATATCGGCCGTCGAATCGCCGGGGGACACAACGACGATCATGTGATCAGCGGCTGTAGCGCCGCGAGGACAAATGCTGCCGCGACGGCGAGCGCGACTGAATCGAGCCGCGAGAGCCGCAACTCGGGCAACGTCGGGTTCCAAGAGAAACACCGCGCCCGCAGCGCGAGCGAGAACCGGTCGGCCCGCTCGAAGGCACGGTTAAACGCCGCAACAGCGAGCAGGCCCATCCGATCGGGGACCGAACGCTCGGTTCCGAGCCGGGATCGATGTGCGTCTCGAATTCGAGCGATGTCGGCCTGTAAAACCGGCACAAACCGGAAGACGAACGCGACACCCATCCCGAGGAACTGCCCCGCCCGTCCCGGGATCGTCCGTTGGATGGCCGCCCGCGAGTCCCGGACTGGCGTGGTGCGGACGTAGGCGGCGGCGACAACCACCACGAGCAGGACGCGGTACCCGGCAAGCGCCGGGGCGACGGCGTCGGCGAGCACGAACCACGCCCCCCAGGCGAACCCCTCGATAAGCGGGGCAGCAACGAGAAAGGGCACGACGAACCGCACCTCCCAGAGCGCCCGCCGTGGATCGGTTCGGGCGATGACCAACACCAGAAGCGCCGCGACGGTCAACGCCGCAAGCCCCCTGGGCGTCGTGTGGGCGAACGCGGCCGCCGCGAACCCGATCTGGACGGCGAGTTTCGACCGGGGGTCGAGCCGGTGGGCGACCGAATCCCCCGGCTCGTAGCTCAACACGGCCGGACGCCGAACTCGGCGAGCTGTTCGTCCCCGGGACCGTCGGTTTCGAGCGCAACTGTCCCCGCAGAGACCACGACGATGCGGTCGGCGAGGTCACCCAACTCCCGGAGGTCGTGCGTGACGACGATCACGCTCGTCCCGGCGTCCGAGAGTGCCCCGAGCCGTCGGAGGATCGACCGCCGTGCCGGGTAGTCGAGCCCCGTGAACGGCTCGTCAAGCACGAGATGATCCGGCTCCATAGCGAGCGCCCCCGCGACGGCGACGCGGGCCTGTTGGCCACCTGAGAGCCGATCGATACGGGCCTCACGGTGGTCGGCCATCCCCACCGCCTCGAGGGCCGTCCCGACCCGGCGGTCAATCTTTTCGCGATCGAATCCGAGGTTCTCCGGGCCGAAAGCCACGTCTGCGCCGACTATCGCGGCGACGAAACAGTCTCGTGGGTTCTGAAACACCATCCCGACGGACGTACGGGCTGCGACGGGGTTCTCGGAG
>NZ_JBKEGK010000019.1:0-20619 GCF_046710025.1 Natronomonas sp.
ACTGCACGACTACGACCGGATCGACGAAGCCTGGCTGTACGAGTAAGGCCACTTTTACACGCCACTCCCTTTACGAGAACCCGCGCGCCGTTCGGCAGGCGACACCGGTTCTCGGCGGCGTGGGGAACTATGCGCGCGCACTTCTTTTGAGACTCTTCTAGTCGCGTCACTCCGCACGCGCTACGGCGACTCGCTCGCCACATTCGCCCGTCTCCGGGAACTGCTTCGGGGGCGAGCGTCGGACGCCCCCCTCGGCGGATACTGATACGAACGAGTCGGGGCGGCTACTCTCCGACGTGGCCGACCGTGATCTCGCCGGCATCGAGTTCCTCCTCAACTTCGCGGGCCGCGGTCACCATGTTCTCCATCTTTTGATAGGCGGCCTCACGGGGGAGCAGTTTCACCCCACAGTCGGGTGAGACGGTGAGTCGCTCCGGCGGGACGATCTCGAACCCTTTTATGATGTTCTCTTTGATCTCCTCGACTGACTCCACCTCGGCCGTGTGGACATCGACGACGCCCAACGCGAGGTCTTTCGTGAACCCGGGGTTTTTGAACACGTCGAGTTGTTCGTAGTCGCCGTTGGCGAGTTCGAGGTCGTACTCGTGGACCGGCATCTCGAGAATTTCGGGGTAGATGCGCGAGTAGTCGCCGTAGCAGACGTGCAGGCCGAGTCGGACGTCCTCGGGGACGCCGTCGGCGATGTGTTCGAGACACTCACCGACGATGGCGTGGTCGTCAGGGGTGGTCGCCAGCGCTGGCTCGTCGATCTGGATGTAGCGCGCGCCCGCCTCAACGAGCGCTTCGATCTCCTCGTTGACCAGATCAGCGAGTTCGTATGCGAGCTCGGCCTCGCTGTCGTAGGCCTCGTTGAACGACCACGACGCGAGAGTGTAGGGGCCGGTGATCGGCACCTTCACCGGGCGATCCGTGACGCCGGTCGTGAACTCAAACTCGTCGACGAGCCACGGCTCAGTGTAGGCGACCTCGTCGGCGACGGAGGGCTTGTCGAAGTAGTTGTGCCCCCACACCTTGACCGGACCGTTGAACTCGTAGCCCTCGATGCGGTCGGCAAAGTACTCAACCATCTCGTTTCGTCGCATCTCGCCGTCGACGACGGCATCGAGGCCGGCATGGGCGTGTTCCTCAGTAATGAGCCTGGCGGCGTCGTCCATCGCCTCCGTTAGGTCGTCGTCATCGAACGCGTGATCCTCGTCCTCGGCGAGTTCCTTCGCACGGTTGAGCCACGTCGGCTTGGGGTAAGAACCGACGACGGTTGTGAGCAGAAAGTGATCGGTCGGGTGGTCAGCTGGGCGGAACTGCTCGCGGGTGTTGGCAAGGTCGGAACTCATCGGGACACCTCTGCGGGCGCGGCGGCGAGCGCGTCCAGCTTCGCCTCCGCCTTGTTCGTCGGCAGGTAGAACAGCTCGGTGTTCGAACTCGCGTAAATGGTCCCGAACTCCTCGTTCGGCAGTTGGGACTCAACCCACTCGATCCGTTCGGCGATATCCTCGGGGGCCTCGACTAGGGTGTTCTGGCCGTCCACGACGCCCAGCGCCACGTCGTCCTTCGTGCCGTATTCTTGGATGTTGTAAACGCTGCCCTCGTGGTCGGAGACGAAGTCAAACCCGATCGCGTCGATATCGGCGTCCATCAGGTGCGCGTACGGTTTTTCCGGGATCGAACCCCAATATGTGTGGACGACGACATCGGCGTCGACAGCGGCGGCGACGGTGTCGATAGCCTCGCTGGCGCGCTCGTCCTCGCCGTCACCGGGGGCGTCGGTGACAAGCGACGGTTCGAGCAGGAACAGCGTCTCGACGGGCGGAAACTCGGCCGCCTCGGCGGCGAGGAAATCGGCGACGGCATCGAGAAACGCCGCGTCGTCGCCATAGTGCTCGTCGGTCGCGAGTTCCGAAAGCGAGTACGGCCCGGGGAGGACGGCCTGGTTCGCGTCAGGGGCGGCGTCGAGTTCAGCGGCCACGTCACCGTCCGGGGTCAGATCACCGTGGACCACCGGCTCCCGGTAGAAGTTGTTGTTGTCGTAGTAGCGGACGATCCCCCGCGTCTCGACGTTATCGTGGATGCAGAGAGGGTGAGCGAGCATGTCGTCCCACCGGAGTTGTCCCTCGACGATCCGGTCGAGGTTCGCTTCGCGCTGCCTGTTGACGGCTTCCTCGCGGGCGCGGCCGTACGCCTCAACGATCTCATCCGACTCGTCGCCGGAGATGAGGTCGTCCTTCTGGTGGCCCTTGAGGTCGGCGAGATCCTCCTTCGCCCAGTCGGGCAACGGGTACAGTCCGGGTGTCGTCGCGATCACATCACTCATTATTCGCGGATACGAGATGACGGCGTTTAATATTTCCTACTCATCTATTCTCGTGAGTAATTTCCAGAACGACGAGACGCTCGAACGGAAACGACGTGTCGTCGATCTCTTCCGTGTCCAATCCCGCTCCCTCGGCGAGTTCGCCGACCGCCCCGATATCGGTCAGCGAAGAGACGAGGAGGTAGGCCCGCCCCGCCGGTCTGAGGACACGACCGAGGTCGGCCATGAATGGCCGGATCACCCGTCGGCCGTCCTCGCCCCCGGAGAGAGCGTGTTCGAGTGGGTCGTCCCACTCTTGTTCGGGCGGCGTCGGGAGGTACGGTGGATTGAACACCACCATATCAAAGCTATCCGCCTCGAAGGGCCGCGTCAGGTTCGACCGGACGACCTCAATCCCCTCCGACCGGGCCCGCCGACATGCGTCCGGGTTAATATCGCAGCCGACGACATCGGCGGACGTTTCGGCCGCGACCCGTCCAGCGACGTACCCCGATCCGACGCCGACATCGAGCACCTGCCCGCCGTCGATCCGATCGATCACCGCCGTTGCGAGAAGCCGCGAGTCCTCAGCCGGCTCGTAGACGGTCGCCATTCCACGTTGCTCTGTGAGTTTCATCTGACAGCGTCCTCATCCGCGGGTGGGTCAGTGATCGACTCCTCGATGCTCTCGGCAACCCCTTCTGCGTCGCCCCCGCTCATCTCCTCCGATCTGTCTCCGAGGTCGTCCTCGACAGGTCCAGAGGTATCTTTTCGGCCTCCGGATCGGCGGGTCGCGCGGCCGGTGTCCGCTCCATGGTCGCCGTCGCGGTCGTCGACGATGCGCACCCCGCCGGCCTCCTCGCGGCCCGTGAGTTCGCGTTGCGGGAACGGGATTTTGATATCTTCGGTCTCAAATGCGGACTTGACGGCTCCGACAACGGCGTTTTGGGCCCGCCACTTCGTCTGTACTGTCGGCGTCGTGATCCAGTATCTGAGCCGCAACATGATCGCCGAGTCCGCGAACTCCTGTCTGATGACGTCCGGCGGCGGCTGTGTCGCGACCGCATCGACGCGCTCCATTGCGCCGACGGCGACGCGGGCGGCGGCGTCGATGTCGGTTTCGTAGTCAACGCCGACCGTGGTTTCCAGACGAAGTCGGTCCGTCCTAGAGTAGTTGACGACCTCGTTCTGCGTCACGGTGTCGTTCGGGACGATGACATGTTCCTCGTTGAACGTCCGGATCTGGGTATTGTACACGGTGATATCCGTGACGATCCCTTCCCGTTCGCTCACGCGGATCCAATCACCCACCTCGAAGGGGCGGGAGAACAGTATGACAAACCCCGAGAGAATCCCTGAAAGCGTCTTCCGGGCGGCGAAGCCGATGACGATCCCCAGCACACCCGCCCCGAGAAAGATATTGCTCACGGGAATCCCCCACAGCGCGACGACGAACATCGTCGTCGGGACGAGCACGCCAATCTGAATCGCGTGATGGGCGACCTCCCGCTGGTGTGGCGTGATCGTCACCCGACTGGAACCGTACTTTATCGAGCGTTTCGTGAGTCTTGTCACCGTCACGCCGCCGGCAAAAACGATGAGGGTCACGAGGGCTTTGATACCGTCTTCTGGAGTGACCGAAAGAAACCCGAGCGCTTCAAGGACCTCGTTCGAGACCCGCCAGACCGCCACCAGAAACCCGCTTATCAGGACGGCACTCACTGTCACGACCGCTGACTGGACGACCTCGACGGCATCGGGACTATAACGATCCTTCAGTCGGCGGCCGAGCCAGTACGTCGTGATAACGAGAAGGCCGAAGGCGACGATCGCCCCCGCCGTCGCCGCGCGTTGCGCGGAGGTCGTCCCGAACATCGACTGGACGTTCTGAATGCCGCGCCAGTACCACGGCAGCCCGAGCGGTGCCGGCACCGCCATCAGCATCTGATTGGTCACCCCTGCTCGGCCGCTAGCCGGGCGAGCCGTGCGAACTCGCTTGGGGGCACGTTTCCGGCCCGCTTTCGCATCAGTTCCTCGCCGGCCGCCTCAATCAGGGACTCCGGGTCGTCGATCCCCGAGATGTGAGTGGTGTTCCGGATCGCGTTGCGCATCGTCTTCCGGCGCTGGGTGAACACCGCACGGACTAACGACATGAACGACTCGTCGTCCGATACCTCGTAGTCGGGAGGCCGCGGCGTCGCCCGGACGACCGAACTCTCGACAGCCGGCGGCGGCGAGAACGCTTCTTTCGGCACTGTCTCGACGATCTCGATGTCGGCGTAGTGGCCCGCGGTGACCGACAGTCGGCCGTACTCGTCGCTCCCCGGTGCCGCGGCCATCCGCTCGGCGAACTCCGCTTGAAACATCAACACCAGCGGCCGACCCGCCGGAAGGAGCCGGAACGCGATCTCCGAGGAGACGCCATAGGGGAGATTTGACACCGAAGCGGTAAACGCCGGGAGATCGACCTCGAGTGCGTCGCCCGCCACAACGCTTAGCATCCCTGCATCGATCTCCGCAGCAAATTCCTCGCGTAGGAACGCGGCGAGATCGGGGTCGCGTTCGACGACTGTGACCCGGCCGGCAACCGAGAGCAGCCGGTCGGTGAGCCCCCCGGTTCCGCCGCCGATCTCTAGGACGTGGCTCGTATCGGCGCTGTCAGGAAGATAGCCGGGCAGCCGATCGAGCACCCGGTCGTCGACGAGAAAGTGTTGGTCGCGCTCCGGGTCGCCTCGCAGCCCCGCACGGGCGATGAGCGCGTCAGGATCGCGCATACGTCCGGTAACGCTCGGTTCCGTATATTCTTCGCGTTTTCCGCTCCGCAGGACCGGTCTCTCCCCGCTATGTCTCTTCCTCGCGACGGGCGAAGATTCGGTACTTGAGGTCTTCCTCTCGCAGTTCCTCCGTGATCCGTTCGGCGAGGACATCTTTCGGCTCGTAGAGCCCCGACACCCGTTCCTCGATGTCCTCGTAGCTCTCGAATGGTCGTCGCTTCCGGGCGTCGAGAATGTTGTTCCTGAGCTTCTTTCCGATGCCCGGCAGGAGGTTCAACACGTGGAGTCGGGTCGTGATCGGCTGTGCGTCGTTGTAGAACTCGACGAAGCGGTCCTCGTCGGCGTCGAGGATCTTGCCGATCGCGTACTCCAGTTCGGACTCCGCGGTGCTCGTGAGGTCGTCGTACTCGGCAGTCCGGAGGTGTTTGACGTTCTGGCCAGGCGGCTCGATTTCGATCCGGTCGCCGATGTTGACGCCAGCATCGTCGGTCAGCGCGGCCTCGACGAGCCTGAAGTTCGTCTCACCGAGCGCGAGCGCGACCGGAGAGCGCTCGTACTGGGGGCGGTCGTCGTCGGGTCGCCCCCTCGGCAGGAAGTCCAACACGACCGCGGTCCGGTCTCCGGCGCTGTCTGCGTTGTCACTCATGTGCCCGGGTACGAAGAGACGATATTTAAACTACGGGCAGACGGAGCGCGTGAGGATCCGAGAGAATCTGCGTTCGCTGGGACGATCCCCGTCAGGCGTATTTCACGACGATGTCGAGTACGTCGTCGAGTTCGTCGCCTGAGAGGGTGTAACGCCCTTGTGCGAAGACGGTCCGGAGTTCGTCTCGGTCCTCCGGAAGCAGATCGGTGATCTTGTATGCGGTCGCCTCGTCGACCTTCTCGAGTTCGAGCAGTTCCTCGACTAGTTCGCGGGACTCCGCTGCCTCGAGATCCGAAAAGCGGTTCACGTGCTCGATGGCTCGCGCGAGTTCATAGCGCATCTCGCGGTCCTCATCGAGCGCGCGTTCAGCCTCGACGTCCGCGAGGAGTTCCTTTGCCTCGGGAGTCGTGAGGTACGCCTCGTCGGTGACCTGCTTGAATATCGTCATGCCTGCTGTCGTCGAAGGTGAGCTGGTGCAGTAATGAGCGTTTTCGTCACGTCGCCATCCTGGATTTCGACCTTGAACGCGCGCCCCTGGTCACCAACGACCGTGCCGGTGCGGCCGTTGAACCGCGGGTGGAACCGACCTTTCGGTACGGAAGGGTCGATCTTGAGATGAACCTTCTCGCCGTTGTCGAACTGCTCGACGGAACGCTTCGGGGGCGATGCCCCACGGTCGCGAGCGTCGTTCTTCAGCTTGTCGCGTGTCGCTTCTCGTGGACCGTTCGAACTAGGCATTCTTATAGCGGTCTACACAGGTCCGACACATAAAACGTGCGTTCCAGGGATGCCGCGATACGGGTTCTCAGGCGTTAGATCGCTGAAAAAGGGTGGTTCAGATACGGCCGACTTCGTCGACACCGACGCTCTCGACGCCGTCGACGCCGGAGAACGCCTCCTCGACGGTATCCGTTCCGCCCGCCTCGTCCGGGATGACGACAGTTGGGAACAGCGCGATCAGGCCGAACGCGACATCCTCGCGGTCGACGCGGCTGATCTTCGCGCCCTCGGGGAGGGCGTTTTCGAGTCGTTCTTGGAGGTCATCGAGGTCGACCTCGGGGCTCTGCGGCATTACCTTCATTTTGGCGGCGACTTTCCCCATCGTTACGGTCCCGTGAACCCACAGTCGGGGCACTCATAGAGGTTGCTCTGTTTGCGACACGTCGAACAGCGGTAGATCAGCGTCCCACACTCCGGGCAGTCGAACTTTGCCGCGTCCGTCCCGGAGATGTTGATCCCGCAGGAGATACAGGTGTGATCCCTGCGATCCTCGCTTTTACTACTCATACCAACTCGTCCGGCGGCGTCGCATTTAACGCTTATCAAGCGTCCCGCCGTGCCTGCCATGCCCGCCACCCGATGTCCGCCGAGTCGCTCGATCGGATCGATCGGGCACGGTCCGAACTGGTTTGTATCGTCGATACGCCCGGCCACCCAGCCGATCGGTGGCGTCTTGCGGGTCGAGAGCGTCTCCCCCGACATGAATACGGTTCGTGAGACGGCCCGCGAACTCGCCGACGCGGCCGCCGCCGCAAACGAGCGGCGACTGCTGGTGTTGACCGGAAGCCGTGAGGCCTGTTATGACGGCGCGAAGGCGGCCGCTGGCGAAGTCCGCAGCGGTCAGACCGTCGCAACGGTCTCCGAACGTGAGATCGTCGGCGAACGGGTCTGCGTCGACCGAACGGAAACGCTCCTCGGGACCACCTACGGTTGTCTCGTCCTCGATTGCCACGACACGTGCCGGCCGAACGCGATCGGGCGGGCGACGGGGGTCGTCGACGGCGGCGGCCTACTCGTGTTGTTGACGCCCCCGCTGTCGTCGTGGGTAGACAGCCGCGGACGCTTCGACGAGACGCTCGCGCCGCCGCCGTTCTCCGTCGGGGACGTCAACACTCGGTTCAGACACCATCTGATCGAAACCCTCCGCACACACCGCGGCGTCTCGATCATCGATATCGACACCGGGAGACGAACGAAACACGACGGTTCGGAACACCGACCCCGCCCGGCCACTCCGCAAGTTCGGCCGCCGGAGTCCCACGTATTCCCGGACGAGGCGTACGATGCCTGCCGGAGCGCGGATCAGCGAGACGCGGTGTACGCGTGCGAGCGACTGTCGGAGGCGGGGACAGCCGTCGTGCTTGATGCCGACCGGGGACGCGGCAAATCGAGTGCGGCGGGCCTCGCCGCCGCCGCGTTCGCGCACTCCGATTTGAGCGTCCTCGTGACCGCCCCGAGCTACCGGAACGCGGCCGAACTCTTTGACCGCGCCGCCAAGACGTTGGAGTCAGTGGACGGGTCATTTGACGACGGTAGGGAAGGCGACACCAGGCCGTCGCTTCGGAGCGGCGCCGGTGAGATACGGTTTTGCCCGCCCGCCGATGCCGTAGAGTCGTCCGCCGACGTGCTGTTCGTCGACGAGGCGGCCGCCGTCCCTGTGCGAACGTTGCGGGAGCTTCTCTCTGTCGCCCCGAGTGCCTGTTTCGCGACGACGGTTCGCGGCTACGAGGGATCGGGTCGCGGCTTCGACGTTCGGTTTCGCGAGTCGCTCGAGGAGTCTCACGACGTGACGTCGTGTCACCTCTCGGAGCCGATCCGGTACGCCCCCGCGGACCCGATTGAGGTGTGGCTGTTCCACGCGCTGTTGCTCGATTCGACCCCGCCACCCGGTCAGCTCTTTGAGGGAACGACCGCGTCGGACGTGACCTACGAGCGGATCGACCGTGACCGCCTCGCGGCGGACGAATCGTTGCTCCGCGAACTGTTCGGGCTGTTAGTTCACGCCCACTACCGGACCCAGCCGGATGATCTCGCGCGGTTGCTTGATGCGCCGGAAGTCTCCGTCCGTGCACTTACCGTCGACGGACATCCCGTCTCGGCCGCGCTCCTGGCACGGGAGGGTGGGCTCGACGAACGGACGCAGCGGGTCGCATACGAAGGTGACCGGATCAAGGGAAACTTGATCCCGGATCTGCTGACGAGTCAGCTCCGCGACCCGGCGGCTGCGACCCCCGTCGGCCTGCGGGTGGTCCGGATCGTCACTCACCACGGGGTACGGTCCTCGGGGTTCGGCTCGCGGCTCCTCGCGGAACTCGAGGCTGAGTTCGGAACAGGGGGATCGCCGAACGATCGCTCCACCGTCGACTACCTCGGTGTCAGTTACGGCGCGACGGCGGCGTTGCTCCAGTTTTGGTCGACAAACAACTACCGAACGGTCCACCTCTCTACGACGCGGAACGACGCCAGCGGCGAGCACTCGGCGGTGATGCTTCGAGCGCTTTCGGACGCTGGAGACAATCTCGCCGACCGACATGCGGCGTGGTTCGCACGCCGGATCGCGGACGTCCTGGCGGGGGCGCTCGACGCGCTCGATCCGGACGTCGTTCGGGCAGCACTGGCCGCCGCCGACGCCGACGTTCCCCTCGATCTGTGCGGGTTCGAGTGGCGTCTCGTCGCAAGCGCGGCCGACGGCCCCGGTCTCTACGACACGGCTCCCGGTCCGTTTCGAACGCTTGCGCTAAAGACACTGCTTGAGGGGGGGCTCGGAGACCCTGACGCGGAGCGGCTGCTCGTCGTCGGGGTGCTCCAAAACAGAGGGTGGGAGGAGACGGCCGAGCGACTGGGGTACGTCTCCCGTCGTGCGTGTATGCGAGCACTTGGGGACGCCTATCGTCAGATCGTCGACCGATACGGCGGCGAAATCGCTCGAGCCGAAATAAACCGTTAGGTCCGGCTGAGCTAAAGTCGGTTCTCGCGCCCGGGGTCGACGTCAATCGCGTCGACCGGGCAAACATCGACACATAGCATACAGTCGATACACTGGGCCTCGTTTGTCGGGTTCGCCTTCATCTCGCTTTCGGGGTGTTCGGGCGTCTCGACCCACTCGAAGACGTCGACCGGGCAGTCCTCGAGGCAGGCCCCATCGGCGATACAGATGTCGAAGTCGACGGCGACGTGCGTGCCACGGATGCCGAGTTGCTCCGGGGGCTCCGTTGGTCCCCAGACATCGACAGCGTGTTCTGTCCCCTCGTTTTCGTGCGTCTCCTCGAAGTTCGGGTCGATCGCCATTCCTACCGATATCGAGGGTGCTGCGAACTTAAACGTTGGCTGATCGAAAGCCATTCGACTGCCCGATCACGGGTGGGCGAAGTACGCAACCGACTCGTCGCCGTCGTGGCGGTCGATCCGGGCGAAACCAATCCGCTCGAACTGGACCACGTCGTCGGGATCGTACGACGCTACGCCGGCTTCGGCGTGGCCACGTTCGTCGCCGTCCATCGTCCGAAGCCGAAGCGGGACGCTCCCGTCGTCGGGTACCCAATGGATCACGTCCACGTCGCCCTCGCGGACGACCCCGATGTCGTCGTCGGTAAACTCGAAGGCGTCTCCGTCGTACCGGACCGGCCCGAGCCCCTTCAGCCACACCGTCTCGCCGGCCTTGGGGGCATCGTCCGGTTCGACCCGAACCGTATCGCTGACTGGAATGTGTCTGCTTCCGCGGTCCTCGTGATCCGGGTGAACGGGCGGTTCGGCAGCGCCGGGAGCGCCTTTGATCGGCACCTCGATCCCATCGCGGACGAAGAAGAGCCGATCCGCATCGTCATCGATCAGCTCACGGTTCTCTGCGTATATCGAAGACATCGCGAGGTCGACGTTCGACGTCGACGTCCCGAGTCCGGCCATCGCCTCGACGATCGCTTCGCCGCGGATTCCACGGCGCCGAAGACTCGCGACCGTCGGCGCGCGCGGGTCGTCCCAGCCATCGAGGGTACCGTCGGCGACAAGCTTCTTGAGCGTCGATGTCGACAGCTCGATGTCATAGGCGTCGAGTTGGACGTGGCCCCAGTGGAGCACTTCGGGGTATTCCCACTCGAAGTACTCGTAGACGAATTCCTGGCGCTTCGCCGAGTCTTGGAGGTCGATACCGCGAACGATGTGCGTGATACCGAACTCGTGGTCGTCGATCCCGGACTGAAAGTCCAACATCGGCCAACAGCGGTAGTCCTCGGCCTCGGTTCGCGGGTGCGGCGTATCAACCATCCGGAACGCGACCCAATCGCGCAACGCGGGGTTTTTGTGTTCGATGTCGGTCCGAACGCGGAGGACCATCTCGCCGGCGGCGTACTCGCCGTCGACCATCGCATCGAACTCCATGTGCGTTGTTTCGGGAGCTTTCTCGCGATGTGGACAGGGTTTCCCGTCGTTTTTTAGCTCCGAGAACGATGCCGCGTCGCAGCTGCAGGTGTAGGCACCTTCCTCGTCGATCAGCCGTCGGGCGTACTCGTAATACGTCTCGACGCGATCGGAGGCCTTGACGACGTCGTCTGGTTCGAAGCCGAGATACTCGATCGACGAGAGAATCTCGTCGTACGCGTCGAGATCCGGCCGCTTCGTCTCGGGATCCGTGTCGTCGAACCGACACAGCATCCACCCGTCGTACATTTGTTTGTACGTGCCAATAACCGCTGGCATCCGAGCGCTTCCGAGATGCCAAGGACCGTTCGGGTTCGGCGCCAGCCGCATCCGGACCTTCTCGTAGGCGTCGACGTTCGGGAGGTCGGGAAGCGGCTGATCGTCGTCCTCGTCGGCGTCCAGTTCCTCGAGCCGCTCCGGCGCGAGTTCCTCAAGCCGCTCGCGCTGTTCGGCCGTCGATCGCTCGTTCACGTCCTCGATTACGGGGGCAATGACACCCGGGATTTCGTCCCCGTGGGGCCTGAAATCGGGATGTTCGCCCATCATCGGCCCCATGATCGCACCGACCTGTGCGTCGCTGTCGTGTTTGAGCGCGTTGAACAGCGCGGCGGTCTCCGCCGCACGCTCTATGCGTTCACGAAGCTCTTGTTCCATCGGCCGCGACTACTGGGGGAACCACCAAAACATCGCGGTTTCCGCGCGGTCTGTAGGGGGCAAACAGGCGGATCGAGGGGAGCACGCCGACAGCGGTGATCCACGCAACCGCCTCAGCCAGCTGTCGGCTTCACGTCAGTTCACAGGGAGCGCTGCCTTCGCTACCGTATATAAATGCTCGTGAAAAACACCATTTGTCGGCTGCAGATCAGTAGGTCCGCTCGACGAGGTAGTCGGCGATCCCTTCGAGAAGTTCGCGCGACTCGTTCTCCGGTAAGACCTCGAGGCGATCCTTACCGCGTCCGATGAGGTCCATCGCCATCTCCCGGGCGAAATCGATGCTGCCCGCGTTCCGGAGCCGCTCGACAGCACCTTCGATTTCGGTATCGCTCGGGTCCTCCGGGACCAGCCCCTCGATGTCGATACCGTTGTTTCGAGCGTGTAGCGTGACCGCGGTCCGCTTGCCCTCGACCAGATCGGAACCGCGCTGCTTGCCCAGTTCCTCGCTGGGTGTCGTCAGGTCCAACAGGTCGTCTTGGATCTGGAAGGCCCGTCCGACGTCGAGACCGTATCCGTGCAGCGCCTCGATCGTCTCCGAGTCGCACCCGAGCAAGATGGCTGGAACCGACGCCGCGGCTCCGTACAGGACCGCGGTCTTGTACTCGATCATTTCCAGATACTCCTCGGTCGTCACCTTGCTTCGGCTCTCGAAGTCGACATCGAGGGCCTGGCCCTCGCAGATTTCGGTACAGGTCGTCGCCAACTCGTTTAGCGCGTCCACGCTCCTATCCGGCGGTGCGCCGGTCTCAAGCATATACTCGAACGCCTTCGAATACAGTGTATCACCGGCCAAGATCGCGGTTTCGAGGTCGTACTCGCGGTGGACCGCCGGAACACCCCGCCGAAGGTCGTCGTCATCCATGATGTCGTCGTGGATCAGTGTGAACGACTGGATGACTTCGATCGAAACGCCAGCCGAGAGCACGTCGATGCGCTCGCCGTTCGGCGTCGGAAACGCCCGATAGTCCGCCGCGGGTGCGTCTGTCCCCGATATCGACTCCGCTGTGAGCAACAACATCGCCGGTCTGAGGCGCTTTCCGCCCGCATCGAGCAGGTACCGCGACGCCTCGTAGAGTCGCTCCGGCTTCTGGACCGGCAGTTGTTCGGCGATCGCATCGTTGACGATCGCCCGCCGGTCGACGATGGCCGATTCAACGCGTTCTGGGGTCGTCATTCCGTGAGCTGAATGATGTTTCCGTTTTGGGTTATGTGGAGGTCGTCACCGACGTTGTAGCCCTGGCCGCGGACCAGGTCGACGTACGGCGAAAAGCCCTTCATGTCTTGGTGAGCCGGAATGACGTTTTCGGGCTGGAGCGCGTCGAGCATCTGGTAGTGGCCCTCAGTTCTGAGGTGCCCGGAGACGTGGATGTCGTCGTAAATACGCGCTCCCTGCATCCCGAGGAGTTTTTCGGCCTGATAGCGCTGGCCCTCGTTGGTCGGTTCGGGGATCACTCGGGCCGAGAAAATGACCTTGTCGCCGTCGTCGAGTTCGTACGGCGTCTCCCCGCGGGCCATCCGCGTCAGCATCGCCCGGGGTTCGCCTTGGTGTCCGGTGACGACCGGGAGGTAGTTTTCTTTGCCCTCGTTCATGATCCGTTTGAACGTTCGATCGACAGACTTTCGATGGCCGTACATCCCCAGGTCGTTCGGGAAGTCGATAAAGTCGAGCCGCTCGGCCGTACCGGAATACTTCTCCATCGAGCGACCTAGGAGGACGGGCTGGCGACCAATGTCGTCCGCGAACTCGACGAGTGACTTGACGCGGGCGATGTGACTCGAAAACGTGGTGGCGACGATTCCGCCGTCGTAATCCTCAACCGAGTACATCACGTCCTTCAGCTGTTCGCGCGCGACGGACTCGGAGGGCGTCTTGCCTTTCTTGCCGGCGTTCGTGCAGTCCTCAATGTAGCAGAGCACACCCTCGCGGCCGATCTCGCGGAACCGATCCATGTCGATCGGGTCGCCGATGACGGGGTTGTGATCGATCCGCTTGTCAAGGCCGTAGACGACGGCACCCTCAGGCGTGTGCAGCACAGGGTTGATCGCGTCGATGACGGAGTGAGTCACGTTGACGAGTTCCAACTCACAGTCGTCGCCGATGTCCATCGACTCGCCGGGGTCCATCTTGACGAGGTCGTTTTGGACGCCGAACTTCTCCTCGCTTTGGATCTCCTGTTTGACCAACTCGATGGTGAACGGTGTTGCCACGATCGGCGCATTGTAGCGGTGTGCCAACTTCGAGATGGCCCCGATGTGGTCGAGGTGGCCGTGTGTCGGCACGATGGCCTGCACGTCGCCCTCGATGTCGGACATGACGCGGTCATCCGGGATCGCGCCCATGTCGATCAGATCGAGACTGTGCATCCGTTCGGTCTCGACGTTGTCGTGGATGAGAACCTTCGAGAGGTTCAGCCCCATGTCGAATATGACAACGTTGTCGCCGGCGCGGACCGCCGTCATCTGTCTCCCTACTTCATCGTAGCCGCCAATAGTTGCGATTTCGACTTCCATAATTTTACCTCCGAGAGGACAGTCGGAAGCCGGTTGGCTGGGCGACCGGCCATATACACGGCCGTCTGTGACGGACGCGACACCGACGGATCGGTGCGCCGACGGTCGGAACCGACGAGGCGTTCGATCGGTCGACCCGATCGCGCGGCCCCGTCAGCCGTCTCCCGCCCGCAACTGCCGGCCGCCCGTCCGAGTCCGGGGCGACCGTCGCTCGGTTATCTAAATTATCGAACTCGGGGTTTAAAAACTAGTGGGTTCACCGCTACGAGCGCACAAATACGGCAAGAGAGAGCTGAAACAACTGCGACGGTGGCAGCGAGGAGGCGACGCTTCGCGTCCCACCGCTCGGAGAGGAGTTCGGATTCGGCGCTGTCAGTGATGAAAAACAGCGATGCGTCTTGATGGCTATCGTTGGTCGACCGACACTACTCGTACCCCCAAGCCCCGAATTTGCGGCTCTCGGATCGCGTCGCCGTGTCGTAGACACAACTCCCCACCCGACCGGACGGTCAGCTGGTGATACTTCAGATCGCCCGTCTGTGTCCCCCACCCTAGCGCCGAAAACCGTGATCCGCTGGCCGCACCGGACGTCGAGTCCCGTACACGAGGCGCCAAACCGGGCTAGGTGACGTTTCGTCGATTTTGATCTCAATCGTTGTAGGCGCCGTCAGTCGATCTCGGTCCCCGGATCGCCGCCGGCGGCGAAGGTCTCTAGCCCGTCGAGGTCGAAGACGTACGCCCGCGCGTCGAGTGACAGGAGTTCGCGGACCTTGCCGGCCATCCCCCCAGTTACGTCCGTCGAATCGCTCGCGCCGACCGCGTCGGCGACATCCTCGAAGGAGGCGATACGGTCGATGACCTCGCCGTCGGCGTCGTAGACGCCCGGAACCGACGAGCAGACGCCGACGCGGTCTGCGTCGAGTGTGCGTGCAAGTGCAACGACGATCTCGTCGCCGGAGAGAATCGTCGCCCCGGCTCCGGCGTGGACGACCGCATCACCGTGCAACACCGGAACGAACCGCTCCTCAAGCATCGTCGTTGTCGGATCAGTTTCGAGCCGAAGTGTTCCTTCGGCGGTCCGGGCCGCTGCCGAGAACGGATGAACGGGAAGGGCGGATACCCCAGCCTCAACCAGTCCTCCAACCACAGCTCCGTTGAGCCGTTTCATCGCTTCGTGGATCGCGCGGATCGCGCCGTCGTCGTGCGTCCCCTCGGTGCTTGAGACGCCGTGTTCGGCCGCGTGGTGGTGACCGAAGCTTCCGCCCCCGTGGACGACGACGACACGGCCGGGGATCGCCGCCACGGCTTCGGCCGCCCGCCCGAGCGCCTCCGTGTCAACTGTCTCTGGGGTGTTCTTTTCCGTGACGACGCTCCCGCCGAGTTTCAGCACGGTCGTCGTATCCCGGCCCGCTACAGGGTGGTCCGGCGCGTCCCGTCCCGCCGTCATCGCTCGACTCGAACCCCCTCGGTGTCGAGTTCGGCCCGAAACGCGTCCGCACACCCCGGCGTGTACTCTAGGGCCGTGTGGGTCTGTTCGGTCCGATCCAACGCGACGATGCAACCGCCGCCGCCGGCCCCGGTGAGTTTCGCGCCGAGGGCGTCGGCTTCCCTAGCTGCCCACACCATCGCATCGAGCGAGCGCGCGGAGACGCCGAGCGCCGATAGGAGCCCGTGGTTGAACTCCATCAGCCGGCCGAGTTCCTCAAGATCGCCGTCGCGTAACGCCACCTCGCCCGCTCTGACGAGGTCACCGATCGACTCGACCGCGTCGGCGGCGAAGCCGTAGGTGTTCTTTAGCTCCCGGACGCCAGCGACGAGTTCGCCCGTGTCGCCGGTGTTGCCGTCGTATCCGACTACGAACGGCAGCGTCGGGACATCCTCGATCCGCCGACAGTCGTCGCCCTGGACGCGAACCGCCCCGCCCATCGCCGAGCAGAACGTGTCCGCCCGCGACGCCTGGCCGTCCTGAACGTCGTACTCGACCTGGTACGCGCGGTCGGCGAGGCCCTCCGGCGACAGTTCGACGCCGAGTTCGCGCGTCGCGGCGTCGATCCCGGCGACGACGACGGCAGCCGAGGAGCCGAGCCCCGCACCCAGCGGGATGTCGCTCTCGACGGTCACATCGAACCCGGCCGTCGGCTCCCCAACCGCATCGAGCGCCTGCTCGATCGCCCCGTCGATGTACCCCGTCGCCGCCTCCACTAATGGCGTCGGCACGTCGACATCCGGTCTGGTGTCGGTTTCGCCGCCCCAGGTAACGGTGAATCCATCGAGCGTCAGGTCGTTCGCCCGAACCCGGAGCTGTTCGTCCTCGCGCCGCTCGACCGTGACCTGTGCCCGCCGCTCAATGGCGCACGGGACGGCCGGTTCGCCGTAAACGACGGCGTGCTCGCCAAAGAGATACACTTTGCCCGGGGCGCTCGATGTGGTCATACCGGTGGATCGTGGGGGCCAAACAAAAAGAGTACCCGAACGCGTCCAGGGTCGGTTGTTCACTCACTACTGCTCGTCTCATCGCCGTCCAGATCTCCGCCGTCTATCTAGCCGTCGTCCATGTCCATGTCGCCGTCCATCCCCCCATCACCCTCGATGAACCGCTCTCTGTAGAACATCGCCAGTTCCTGATCGAAGTCGCCGAACGTGATGATGTCCTCGTCGCCGTACTCGTCGAACTGTTCGACGAACGCCTTGGCGTCACCACGGCTGGCGAACGGCGTCGGGTTCCGCATCATGACGTCGTCGACGTGATCGGGGTTGCTCACGCGGACGAAGTACGCATCGGACGCGCGGAGGAGATCGCCGGTCTCGAAGCCGGTGACCCAGGCAGCCTCAAGCTCGGCGTCGGGACCGCTGAACCGGTCGGTGTAAGCAGTGTACGCCGCCAGACAGCCGGACGTGTCGAAGAACGCACGGTCCCCGTTCGCGTGAGCGAGTTGGGCGTTCCACGGTGGATACTCCGCCGGTACCATATTACAGACGGGACAGGAGACGTCCTCGGGGAATGCGACCGGTTCGTCCAGGCTGGCCTCGCCGTTCGCGTCTCCTGTCTCGTCGCCCCCGTCGTCGGCATCTTCATCGCCTCCCCCATCGCCCCCGGTTTCAGTCCCGTCACCGCCGTCATCCGCCGGGGTGTCGCCGTTGCCGGTGCATCCTGCCACTCCGACGAGGAGCCCGGCCCCCGTCACGGCGAGCACGTCGCGTCGTGTCGACACTGTGTGGTCTGTGTCTGCCATGCGTATAGCTACGAACGCCCTGAAAAAAGGTAATCTGGTGCGTTCGTGCAACGAACCACAGTCACGTCGCCGTTGTGGTTCCCACGGCGTAGCTGCCCGCCGCAAACTACCTTTCTCTGCAGCTCAGTATCCTGTCACGCGCTCTCACGACAGCAACGCACAAGCCGCTGGCGCTCACAGATCATCTGTGTCGATCGAACTGCGCCGTCACGTCAACGCGCTCGTCTCCGACTTCGCCGCGGAGTACGGCGAGGTCGACCTCGTTCGCCGGCGTATCGGGTGCGACCCGGCCGAGCACGACGCGGTGGTCGACTCGTTCGAGTCGTTCGGCGTCGTCGGCGGGGCCGGGATGCGGATCGTGCGGGACGGGGCAGTGCTCTTGATCAGGTACGAGCGTGCCGACGGCTGGATCGAACCTAGTGCGGGCCGGCTCCCCGGCGAGTCCTACACCGAGTGTGCAAAACGCGGGGTTCGGCAGGCGGCTCGAACCGAGGCCGTCGTCGAGGGGCTCGCCCAGATACAGCTCGTCTACCTTGACGATCCGACCGACCGACCGCCGGTGCCAAACCCCTACGTCGCTTTTATTGGATCAATCGTCGACGGAGCGGCGGTCCCGGATGGGGACGCTATCACAGTCGATGGAACGACCATGGAGCCGAGCGCGGGGGCGGACGACGGAGTCCCGACGCCGGACGGCGAGCCCACAACATCCGGGGACCCGCCCGCAACGGCGAACGGGACGGCCACGGCGCTTCGATGGGCCGACGAGCCGCCCGAGGAGTTGGCCTACGACCAACTCTCGGAGCTCCCGCTCGGCGGGGCGGACGAACAGCGTATATAAACCGGGCGTCGCGTCGCCCCCTGAAAAACGAGTCCGCTATGGTTCCGTCTCGAAGTCCTCAAGCGCGTACGCCGGTTCCGCGCCGCGGCGGTCGAGCGTCTCGTTGGCGAGCAGCCAGTAGATAACGCTCAACGCCTTCCGGCCCTTGTTGTTTGTCGGAACAACCAAATCGACGTTCGACGTCGTGTTGTTCGAGTCGCACATCGCGATAACCGGGATGCCGACGGTAATAGCCTCTTTGACCGCCTGGGAGTCACCGATCGGGTCGGTAACGACGACGACGTCGGGTTCGATGTATCCATCGTAATCCGGGTTCGTCAGCGTGCCCGGAATGAACCGTCCGGTCCGGGCGCGTGCGCCGACCGCATCCGCGAACTTCTCGGCCGGGAACCGACCGTACTGTCGCGAGGACGCGATGAGAATCTGCTCGGGGTTGTAGTTCGCGAGGAACGACGCGGCTGTCCGGATGCGGCTGTCGGTCTGGGAGACGTCCAGGACGTACAGCCCGTCGGTTCGGACCCGGTGGATGAACCGGTTCATCGACTTCGTCTTTTGCTGGGTCCCGATGTGGACGCCCGCCGCGAGGTAGTCCTCAACCGGAATGAGGAGGTCGGCCTCGTCGTCGGGCATGACGTCCTCGTCGAGGACCGGCTCCTCGTTGGCGTCGTCGGCTTCAGATTCGACCGACTCGTCCGCCTCCTCGGCGGTGTCGGCGGGCGGTTCGTCCGTCGTGGGGTCGGCCTCGGCCGCGACCTCGTCGATTTCCCCCTCGAGCTCGTCTTCGAGCTCGTCGAGTTCCTCGTCGATTTCGGTGGCCTCGACTCCCTCTTCGTTGTCGCTCATGCGTTTGCCTCGATTCTAATGAGTTCGTTCAGCTTAGCGGTTCGCTCGCCACCGACCGTCCCCGTCTTGATGAACGGGGTGTCGGCCGCGACGGCGAGGTGTGCGATCGTCGTATCCTCCGTTTCGCCGCTCCGATGCGAGACGACCGGGTCGTACCCGTTCCGGAGCGCCAACTCGATCGCGTCGAAGGCGTCGGTAAGCGTCCCGATCTGGTTCGGCTTGATGAGGATGCTGTTTGCCGCCCCCGACTCGATGCCGCGCTCCAGCCGCTCCGTGTTGGTCACGAACAGGTCGTCGCCACAGATGAGTGTCCGATCATCAGTTCGGTCGGTCAACTCTGCGAAGCCGTCGTAATCGTCCTCGTCGAGCGGGTCCTCGACGTAGACAAGACCGTACTCGTCTATCAGCCCGGCAATGTAGTCGATCTGTTCGTCCGGGCTCCGGGTGTCGTCGCCGTAGTGGTAGGCGCCGTCCTCATAGAGCTCCGCACCGGCCACGTCAAGTCCGAATCCGATCTCGAAGCCGAGATCGTCCGCGACCGACGACGTCGCCTCGTCCATGACCTCGAACGCCTCGCTGTCGTTGATCGATGGGGCCCATGCGCCTTCGTCACCCTTAGCGGCCGGAACACCCCTATCGGCGAGTATTTCGCCGACCTCGGCGTGAACCTGAGCGTTCGCGAACACCGCATCGGACACCGAGGGCGCCCCGACAGGCGCCGCAAGGAACTCCTGGATGTGGGTCGCGTCCGCGGCGTGTTCGCCGCCGCCGATGACGTTGCCGAGCGGGGTCGGGAGGTTCCGCCCCCGGAAGGCACCACCCAGGTGTTGATACAGCGGCGCGCCGAGGACATCGGCCGCAGCCTTCGCGGCCGCCATCGAGATTGCGACGGCGCTGTTGGCGCCGATCTCGGAGAAGTCGTCGGTGCCGTCGGCCGCACGAAGTACGCCGTCGACACCGCGTTGATCGCCGGCGTAGCTCTGCCCTTCGAGCCGCGGGACCGCGACTTCTCGGGCCTTCGCTATCGCCTCCTCGGCGGGCCGCTCGATGGCTTCGTACTCGCCGGTGGAGGCGCCCGAGGGCGCCGCACCGCGGCCGAAACCGCCGCTTTCAGTCCGGATCTCAGCCTCGACCGTCGGGTTGCCTCGACTGTCGAGGATCCGCCGGAGCCGGACCTCAGTAATGAGCGTCATCGCTCACCCCGCCTGACGGTGAAGGGCAGCGCGTCCGCGTCGTACTCCTCTGCCGCGACAAGAATCGGTTCGGTCTGGTCGGTGTCGATGAGTACCGGCGCGCCGTAGGACACCTGCAGGGCTCGGGCCCCCAGAATCCGCGCCTTCTCGTATCGGTTCGTTCCCCTCATTGATAGGGTGAGACGATGTCGACGAGGTCTTTATGTGAGACGAGCATTCGCCGGCAACACGCCCGGTCGACGCCAAGCTCATCGAGCACCTCGGCAGGGTCCTCGTCGCCCTCACGGGCACGCTCTTTGAACTCCTCCCAGTGCTCGCCGACGACGCTACCGCACGTGAAACACCGTACCGGTACCATCATAC
>NZ_JBKEGK010000020.1:0-20258 GCF_046710025.1 Natronomonas sp.
TCACTTGCCATCCGCCGGGCGTCGATATCCTCGCGGAATTCCTCGCGGAGTTCCGCCTCCGTGCGCTTTCGCTCCTCCGGATCGTCGATCGCGTCGAGCTTTCTCGCGTAGACGGCATTGATCGCCGCCTCGGGGCCCATAATCGCGATTTCGCCGGAAGGAAGCGCGATCGTCGACTCGGGGTCGTACGCCGGGCCGGACATCGCGTAGATCCCGGCTCCGTATGCCTTCCGGACGACGACGCACTGCTTCGGTACCGTCGCCGCGGAGGTCGCATAGATCATCTTTTTACCCTGCTCTAGGATGCCCTCCTTTTCGACCCCAGAGCCGGCCATGAACCCGGGTGTGTCAGCGAGATACAACAGGGGGATATTGTAGGCGTCACACGTCCAGACGAAACCGGCGGCCTTCTCGGCCGCGTCGGGGAAAATCGCGCCGGCGCGGTGTGCTGGCTGGTTTGCAACGACGCCGACGGGGCGGCCATCAACTCGGGCAAAGCCCGTCAGGATCTCCTTGCCGTACTCGGGGCGGAGTTCGAACCAGGAGTCGCCGTCGACGACACGCTCGATCACGTCGACCATGTCGTAGCCGCGGTTCGGCTCCTGCGGAATGACGCCGTCGATGCCCTCCGGGGACTTCGAAGGGGCGACCGGGTCCACTCTTGGGGGTTTCTCGTCGCTGTTGTCCGGGAGGTACCCCACGAGCTGGGCGACGAGTTCGCGGGCGTGTTCCTCGTCGTCGGCGATCAGGTCCGCGCTGCCGGAGTGTTTGGCGTGGACCTCGGGGCCGCCGAGGTCCTCTAAACTGATCTCCTCACCGGTGACCATCTCGACCATTCGGGGGCTGGCGATCGCCATTGCACTCATGCCCCGAACCATGACGGTGAAGTCGGCGAAAACAGGGGTGTAGGCCGCCCCCGCGATGCAGGGACCGTACAGGACGCAGATCTGTGGCACCCGCCCGGAGAGCATCGAGTGGTTGTAATAGTACTTACCGATCCCCTCGCGGTTGGCGAAGAAGCCGGTCTGCTGGTCGATCCGGCCCCCCGAAGAGTCCATCAGGTACAACACGGGCTGGCCAGTTTTTAGCGCCCGCTGTTGCATCCGGAGGAACTTCTCGACGCCCTTGGCCGCCATACTTCCTCGTTTCACCGTGTAATCGTTGGCCATGAAGTGGACGTCGCGCCCCTCGAAGGAGGCCCCGCCCGTGATGAGACCGTCCGCCGGGAGCACGTCATCGTCGTCGAACGCCGCGAACTTGCCGTCCTCGAAGAGGAAGCCGTCCCCGGCGTCTGAGCCGCCCCCGGAATTGAACCACAGGTCGATCCGGTCGCGGACGAACTTCTTGCCCTGCTCGGGGAGCTGTTTCTTGTACTTTTCTTTGCCACCAGACTCGATCGTCCCGATCTCGTCTCGGAGGCGTTCCTCCCGCTCGGTAGGGCCGAGGTTGGGAGCCGCCTCGTCCGGTTCGGCGTCTGTGTTCGAGTCCTCGGCTCCGGCGTCGCCGTCGTAGCTCGCGTGCGTCAGTTCCTCGCCGCCGGCGACGACCGTCACGTCGTCGTGGAACTGCGAGGCGAGCGCCTCGGCGACCGCGCGGGCCTGTGTTTCCGCCATGTCGTCTGATACGCTGAGTTTCATTTCTGTATCACTCCAGTCGCAGCAGCGTGTCGCCCTGATCGACCGAATCACCCTCCGAAACCGCAACTTCGGCAACGGAGCCACCCGCTGACGCGGTCACGTCGTTTTCCATCTTCATCGCTTCGAGGACGCAGACGACGTCACCGGCGGACACCGTCTCCCCCGCTCCGACCTCGACGGAGAGGATCGTCCCCTGCATCTCGGCCGTTATTGCGCCGGCCGCGACCGATGCTCCGTTGCTGTCACCGTCGCCGTCGCCACCCGACGGTGCCTCGACGAGGCCGTCCTCAACGAGTACCTCGAACCGCTGGCCGTCGACCTCGACCGTCAACGTCTGCGTCGGCGGCGCCGCGGGGGCCCCGGTGCTGTCAGCGCCGTCCGGTCCCCAGCGCTCGACGGCCTCGCGCAGACGGTCGGGATCGAGTTCTTCGTCGAGGTATTTCGTCGTGTGGGCGCCATCACGGAAGGTCTCATCCGCGAGCATCTGCCTGTGAAACGGGATCGTGGTGTGGACGCCCTCGACGCCGAAGTGCTTTAACGCGCGCTCTGAGCGGCGAAAACAGCGCTCACGATCGGGCCCGTGGATAATCAGCTTCCCGATCATCGAGTCGTAGTCGCCGCCGATCTCGTCGCCCTGTGCAACGGCGTGATCCAGCCGGACGCCGACGCTGCTCGGCGGGTCGTACGTCTCGAGGGGGCCGGGCGTCGGGGCGAACTCCGCGGCCGGGTTCTCGGCGTTGATGCGGAACTCGATAGCGTGGCCGTCGATGTCGACATCGTCCTGTTCGAAGCCGAGTTTCTCGCCGGCCGCGATCCGGATCTGCTCAGCGACGATGTCGATCCCCGTCACCGCCTCCGTGGCGGTGTGTTCGACCTGGATTCGGGTGTTGACCTCCATGAAATAAAACTGCGGTTCGGCGGCGTCGCCCCTTCCTCGTTCCGTCTCCGACGCAACGCTGTCCTCGACGAGGAACTCGACCGTCCCGGCGTTCGTGTAGCCTGCATCGCGGACGCCGCGGCGGGCTGCATCGCCGATTTCCTCGCGGAGTTCTTTGGACAGCGCCGGGCTCGGCGCCTCCTCGATGACCTTCTGGTGGCGGCGCTGCAGCGAGCAGTCCCGCTCGCCGAGGTGTCTGACGTTGCCGTGCTCGTCGGCGAGAATCTGGACCTCAATGTGCTTCGGCGAATCGAGGTATTTCTCGACGTAGACGGAGCCGTTATCGAAGTACGCCTCGCCCTCGCGCCTGGCGGTTTCGAAGGCGTCGTCGACCTCGGCCGCCTCCCGAACGATCTGCATCCCGCGGCCGCCGCCACCGCCCTCGGCCTTTATTGCGATCGGGTAGCCGTACTCCTCGCCGAGCTTCTCGACCTCCGCGGCGGTTTCGACGGGGTCGTTCGTGCCCGGAACGACGGGGACGCCGGCGTCAGCCATGACCGTCCGGGCTTTCGTCTTCTCGCCCAGCCGTTCCATCGTCGCGCTGCCGGGGCCGACCCAGGTGACTTCGTCGGCCTCTTCGACGCGCCGCGCGAAGTCGGCGTTCTCGGCGAGGAACCCGTAACCGGGATGGATCGCGTCCGCCCCCGCACGCCGTGCGGTGTCGACGATCGCCTCGCCGTCCAGATACGACTCGGCGGCCGGGGCGGGGCCGACGTTGTACGCTTCGTCGGCGTAGCGGACGTGACCGGCGTTTCGGTCGGCGTCGCTGTACACCGCGACGGTGTCGATACCCAACTCCTCACAGGCGGCCATCACACGGACCGCGATCTCTCCGCGGTTGGCGACAAGTAACTTCCCGAACATGGCTCAGTAGGACTTCGGGAAGCCGATCTCCTGGCTGATGTGGTTGTACGCCATCTGCTGGGTGACGGGGGCGAGCCGGGTGAGATTTATTTCGCGCCACCAGCGCTCGACATCGTACTCGACCGCGTACCCCCAGCCGCCGAACGCCTGCATCGACTGTTTGACCGTCTCGATGCCGGCCTCGACGGCGGTCGCCTTTGCGACGTTCGACTCGTAGCCGCAGGGCTCACCCTGATCGTAGAGCCACTCGGCGTTCCGGCGCATCTGGGCGGCGGCTTCCATGCGCGCGTACGGCTTCGTGACCGGGAACGAGACCGCTTGGTGGGTGCCGATCGGCTCGTCGAACACCTCCCGGTCGTTGGCGTAGTCGATAGCCGTGTGTGCGGCGAGCTTTCCGATTCCGGTCGCCGCAGCCGAGAAGCCGATCCGTTCGGGGTTGAGCATGCTGACGAGCGCCCACCAGCCGTCGTCGAGGCTCCCGAGAATGTTCTCCTCGGGGACCCGGACGTCGTTGAAAAACACTTCACAGGACTTCGAGTAGTTCATCGCGTGCTTTTCGATCGGCGAGACGTCGATACCCGCCGAATCCATGTCGACGACGAATAGTGTGATCCCGTCGGTGCCGTGGTCGACCGCCTCACGGGGTGTCGTACGGGTGACGAGGATCATGTCGTCGGCTCGATCGGAGAAGGTGATCCAGGCCTTCTGGCCGTTGAGGACGTACTCGTCGCCGTCCTTTTCAGCGTTGGTAGCCACGTCGAGCGTGTTCGTCCCGGCTTCGGGTTCGGTGATACCGATCGAGAAGTTCCGGTCGCCGGCAGCGATGTCGGGCAGGTACCGCTCCTTTTGTTCGTCGGTTCCATGCTCATTGATGCCAACCGTCGCCATCCCGGCGGTCAAGACGAGATACCACGTCCCGGCCATCCCGCAGCCCTCCGCACACAGGGTCTCCATCGCCAGGCCGAGTTCGGCCATCCCCATGCCCGCCCCCCGGTACTCCTCGGGGACAAGGAGGCCGTGGAAGCCCGCCTTGCCGAGTTCGTCCCAGAAGTCCCCGGCGAACTCCCCGTTTTCCTCCTTTTCGCGCCAGTATTCGGGGCCGAACTCGGTCGCGATCTCCGTCGCGGTCGAGGAGATCATCGAGTGTTCGGCACTCGTCTCAAATGTCATGGTCGTTCCTCACTCATAATCGGATGTTCATCACATTAGTAGTTTGTGTCGCGGGGGAGGGCGACGGTCGGACGGCCGAGTAACGCTCCGGACGCGGACGCCGACGATGACCGACACCGGGGTTGTCGGGCTGTTCCGGGAACCGCCGGAGGGCAGGCACTACGATATCGTCCGTATCATACGAAAACTAAGGGATGGGCGAATGATTTAAATAACCGTGTTCGTATGTATCGTAACAGCATGAATATAGATGACAATACCCCCGAAACGTCCCGTCACAGCAGGCGAGGCTTTCTCAACCAGGCCGGCGGGGCTGCGGCCGCGGCTGCGACCGTCGCGATCGCTGGCTGTTCCGGCAACGGCGGCGGCACGGAGGGCGGCATCCGGGTCCCCGCGCTCTACGATCTGAGTGGCGGCACGGCGGACGTTGGCCGGCCGACAGGGATCGGGTCGCGCGACGCGATGGCTTGGATCAATAACAACGACGTCCTCGACGAGGAGATCGTCCACGACTGGGTTGACTACGCCTATCAGGTCCCGCAGGCCCAACAGCAGTACGACAGCTACACCGCCGACGACAACCCGCCGATCATCATCGGCTGGGGGACCGCCGACACCGAGGCGCTGGCGAGCGACGTGGCCGCCGACGAGATCGTCTACATCTCGGCGTCGTACTCCGACAACCTGCTGAGCGAGGAGACGGGGTACAACTTCTTCGCCAACCTCGATTACACTAGCCAGGGGCGGGCCCATCTCCAGTGGATCGCGGACAACGACCCCGGTGCGACGATCGCCTACATCCACAACACGACGCCGTTCGGCGAGTCACCGGTCGAGGGCGGGGAAGCCTACGCCGAGGAACTCGGCCTCGAAGTGGCCGACAACATCGCTCTCGAACTCGACGCCAACAGCGCCGACACGCAGGTTCAGCGGGCCGAAGGCAACGGCGTGGACTATCTCATTCATCAGAACACCGCCGCACCCATGCAGGTACTCCTGAGTTCCATCCAGGAGAGTGACGCCGACATCACGGTGATGGGGCTCACCTGGACGGTCGACGAGTTCCGTGCCGAGACGGCCCCTGAGCTGTTCGAAGGTGTCAGGTACGTCAACTCGAACGTGTCGTTCGCGCAGGCGATGGACTCGGACGCCCGTGGGTGGGATATCATCACGGACTCCTTCGAACGCGAGGGGCGTGACATGAACAACCCCGAGATCGCCAACATCAATTACGTCCGCGGGGTCGTCCACGCGCTGTTGGCCGTCCAAGCGATCCAACACGCCCAGGAGATGGGGATGGACCCGAGCGACGGGTCGAACATCCGCGAGGCACTGTTCGACATGGACGACTTCGACGCCTGGGGGCTGTTGCCCGAGACCTACGATTATCAGTCGGGCGATCGTCGGCCGACGATGAGCGGGCAGACGTATGTGGTAGAAAACGGCGAGATGGTGCCCGACGAACTGATAGAACTCGAACGCCGCGAGGACTGGCTCCCGTAGTATGAGCGACGCGCAATCCCGATCAGAGGCGGCCGCCGGGGACGGCGACGACCCCCCGGTCGTCGAACTCGACAACGCCGAAATCGTCTACGATCGGAACTTCCTGGCCGTTCAGGGCGTCTCGATGAAAGCCGACCGCGGTGACATCGTCGCGTTGCTCGGCCCCAACGGGGCCGGTAAATCGACGATCCTGAAGATGATCTCCGGAATCGGGCGCAGCGAGCGCGGCGAGGTCACCCGTGGCGACGTGTATTACGAGGGCGAGCAGGTCACGAACTTTCGGACGAAAGAGATGGTCGACCGGGGGATCACGCATATCCTCGAGGGGCGACGGGTCTTTCCGGACCTGACAGTCGAGGAGAACCTCCGCTGTGGGCTCTACCGCGAGGGGCGGTTGATCCGCTACGACAAGTCGGATTACGAACTCGCCTTCGAGTACTTCCCGCAACTCGAGGACCTCCTCGACGTGCAGGCGGGCTACACGAGCGGCGGCGAACAGCAGATGCTCGTTATCGCACGTGCGCTCATCCATCGGCCGAACCTGTTGTTGCTGGACGAACCCTCGCTCGGACTTGCACCGAAGTTGGTCAAGGATATCTACGGGACGCTTCGGGAGATCAACCGCAAGGAGAATATCACGATGATTATCGCCGATCAAAACGCCAAGCGGACCCTCGAAATAGCCGACTACGGCTACGTCCTCGAGAACGGGCAGATCGAACTCAACGATCCGGCGGACGTGTTGGCCGACCGCGAAGAGATCAAGGAGTTCTACCTCGGCACGTCGAGCGAGGAGAGCCGATATTCGGATATCCGGCATTACAAGATCCGAAAACGGTACACCTGAACGCATGAGCAAAACGGTACACCTGAACGCATGAGCACACAAGATACACACACGCAGTTGCGGGGCGGCTCCCACGTCCCGCCGTCGGAGGCCGCACTCGGTTGCCGCGGCGTGACGAAGACGTTCGGCGCGATCACCGCCTGCGACGACGTTTCGATCGGCATCGACGAGGGCGAGTGGGTCTCGATTGTCGGGCCGAACGGGGCCGGCAAGACGACGCTTTTGAACGTACTCAACGGGTTCTACGACCCCGATACCGGCGGTGAAATATTCTTCGGAGGCGAGGACGTCACCGCGGCCCCCGCCCACAAGCGGGCACGGAAGGGCCTCGGGCGAACGTTCCAGGGCCTCGAGTTGTTCGAGGAGGAAGACGTCCTCGAGAACGTCATGACGGTTCAGGCTGTCACGGAGCGGCCGAACCTTCTCTCGGCGCTCTTGTTTTATGATGCCGGCCGCGGCCTCGAAGCCGAGAACATGCGTCGCGTCGAGGAGATAATCGATTATCTCGAGTTGTGGGAGTACCGACACAGCACGGTGTCGAGCCTTCCGCTCGGCATCCAACGGCGTGTCGATCTCGCGCGGACGCTCGCCTTGGACCCCGACGTCCTGTTGCTCGACGAAGCGATGAGCGGGTTGACATTCGACGAGAAGTACGACATGGTCCGGTTTCTCGCGGACCTCAACGAGGATGAGGGGCTGACGCTCGTGATGATCGAACACGATCTCGAAGTCGTCACCGACGTCTCCGAGCGGATGATCGTCCTCAACAAGGGTGGTGTCGTCGCCCGCGGTCCCCCCGAGCGCGTGACGAACGATCCCGAGGTCCAGAACATCTACACGGGGGTGGACTGAGATGGCAAACGCTGACGGGCGGCTCGGCGGCGTCGAGATCAATGAGGGGCCGACGATCGAACGAATCGTCGAGGCTCCCGAGGGCGACCTCGACGTGGTTGAGGACACTGCACTCCCAGAGATTCTGCTGGATCACGTCCAAGAGCACGGCGACGACGTGGCTCTTCGGTGGAAACGTTATGGCGTCTGGAAGGAGTTCACGTGGCAGGAGTATTACGACCGGGTGAAACAGTTTGCGATGGGACTGGAGACGCTCGGGTTCGGTGAGGACGACATCGTCTTTACCATCGGGTACAACCGTCCTCACCAACTGTGGGCGTGGATGGGCGCGCAGTCGCTCGGTGGGATGGCCGCGCCGAACTACGAGGACATGCTGCCCGAGGCGATCGGCAACCAACTCGAACTCCTCTCGCCGAAAGTCGCCTACGCCGAGGATCAAGAGATGGTTGATAAGATCCTCCAGGTCGCCCACAGAGCGCCCTCGCTGGAGACGATTATCTACCGCGACGAGAAGGGGATGTTTCGATACGACGACACCGAGGTTCCCGTGGTGAGTTACGACGAGATCGAACGCCGCGGCCGGGAGCGCTTCGAACGCAACGAGGTGACGGGCGCGGACCTCGAGGAGCGAATCAGAGCCATCGACCCCGACACGCCCGCGATGCTGTCGCCGACCTCGGGGACGACGGGGATGCCGAAGCGGGTCAAATTGACCCACTTCAATTTTTTGAATCTGGCGAACGCGGCGATCGAGATCGATCCGCTGCCGAAGGAGTCAGATTACTTCTCGTATCTCCCGATGGCGTGGGTCGGCGAGCAAATGATCCTCGTGGCGGCGGCGTTCGTCGGCGGCTGGACGGCGAACTTCCCCGAACAGCCGGAAACCGAGAGCGAGGATCTCCGCGAGATCGGCCCGGAGATCATCTTCTCGTCGCCACAGGCGTACGAGGGATGGGTCGCCGATATCAAAGCAAAGATCGAAAACACCACGCGCCTGAAGCGGTGGGTCTACGAGCGGGCGATGAGCATCGGCGAGCGCTACGCCGAATATATAACCGGCGACAGGCGGGATGAGGAGCCGCCGGCGACGCTCCGATTTAAACACTGGGTCGCCTACTGGGCTGCCTACCGACCGATCCTCGACAAGATCGGGCTCAAGCGGGCCAAAAATGTCTACACCGGCGGTGGCCCCCTCGGCGAGGACCATTTCCAGTACTACCACGCGCTCGGCGTACCGTTAAAGCAGATCTGGGGACAATCCGAAGTGTGTGGGTTCGTGACCATGCATCGCGACGACGACATTCAGGTCGAAACCGTCGGCGAGGTGTTCCCGAACGTCGAAGTCGGGATCACGCCCGAGGGTGAACTCGTCGTCCGGGGGCCGGTCGTCACGTCCGGCTACTACAACCAACCGGAGAAGACCGAGGAGGCGCTCGAGGGCGAGTGGCTCCACACCGACGACTTCGGCGCGATCACCGAGGACGGTCATATAAAGGTGTTCGACCGGATGGACGACGTGATGGAGCTCTCGGACGGCACCGCCGTCGCCCCGATCAGCGTCGAGACGAAGCTTAAATTCAACCCCTATATAAAAGAGGCGCTGATCGTCGGCGACGACCGGGAATCGCTGGCTGGCGTGTTGAACATCCGCTTCGACAACGTGGCCGAGTGGGCGGACCAGCAGGATATCCAGTACGCCGGCTACAAGGACCTCACACAGATGGAGCCGGTCTTGGAGTTGATCCGTGGGGTTGTCGAGGATACGAACGAGCGTCTCGAGGGGCCGAGTATCGACCGGTTCGTCATCCTATTTAAGGAGTTCGACGCCGACGACGGGGAGTTGACCCGGACCGGCAAGATACGCCGCGAGATCGTGACCGATCGGTACCGGGAGCTGATCGACGGCATCTACGACGGCGAGGAGACTGTCGAGATGGACGTGACAATAACGTATCAGGATGGCCGCGAATCGCGCGAATGCGGCGAGATGACCGTCGTCGACGTGGGCGAACCGACCGCGCTCGTCGGGGGTGACGTCGATGGTTGACGTCGCAACACTCTTTGAGGTCGTCGTGACCGGCATCGGCCTCGGCGCGGTGTACGCCCTCGTCGCTATCGGCTTCTCGCTCATTTATAAGGTAACCGGCGTACTCAATTTTGCTCAAGGGCAACTCGCGCTACTCGGGGCGTATCTCGTCGTCGTGCTTTCGACGCCGCTTTTGATCAGCCTCGAGTTGCCGGCGGCGGCAGCCGTCGTGGTGACGCTCGTCTTCGGGTTGGTACTCGGAGTCGTCCTCGAGCGCGTCATCTTTCGGCACTTCATCGGCGAACCCGTGCTGTCCGTCATTATCGTTACGCTCGCGTTGGGTGGGATCATCACCGGCGGGCTCCGGTTCTTGATCGGCCCACAGTACCGGGCTTACCCCGACGCGTTGCGCCCGGGGTGGAGCCTGTCGCTCCCCTTCGGCGTCGACCTCAGCGCGTCCTTTACCCTCGGCGTTGCGCTGTCGCTCGTCGTCGTCGTCGCGCTCATGCTGTTTTTCCGGTACACCGTCGTCGGATCGATACTGCGTGCAGGCGCGAGCGACCAGCAGGCGGCGATGGTGCTCGGGATCTCGATCGAGCGAACGATCCTCTTGGCGTGGGCGCTCTCGATATCGATCACGTCGATCGGCGGGTTGTTGTTCGCGATGTCGGCCGGCGGGGCTGGGTTCACGATCGAGGCGGTCGGCATACTGATCTTCGCGGCCGTCGTCTTCGGCGGCCTCGACAGCATTCCGGGGGCATTCATCGGATCGCTGGTTGTCGGGCTGTTACAGCAACTCGGCGCATTCTACGCCGAGCCGGTCGTCGGCCCCGGCGTCGGGCAGGTGCTGCCGATGATGTTCCTGCTCGTCGTCATTCTCGTCAAGCCGTACGGACTGTTCGGAACCGAACGAATAGAGAGGCTCTAACGATGTCATCGAACACTCGAACCGACGGAGACGAACAGATCGCCGCCGGACGGCCGGCGCGACCCGTGACGAACGCCGACCACGGGGCGTTCCAGGCCGAATCAGGCCGAACTGAAACGCTGGACGGGGGGGTTCACTGATGCCGTGTGGTGAGTACTTTACCTCCTACGAGGACCGGATGGGACTCATCCGCTGGCGCATCGAGCGCGTCGCCTTCGTCCTCGCGTTACCGCTGCCGTTTCTCGCCCCGTTCCTGTTGAGCGGCGGCGCCGTCTCGATGCTCACGCGGATTCTCATCTTTATTGTCGCCGTGTTGGGGCTGCACGTCATACTGGGGTACGCCGGCGAAATCGTTCTCGCACAGGGGGCGTTCATGGCGATCGGAGCGTACGCCTCGACGCGTATCGTCGCCGAGACAGGGGCCGGCCTCGTTCCGGGGATGCTCGTCGGTGGGCTATTGACTGCGGCGGTGGCCGTGCTGTTCGGGTTGCCGTCGTGGCGGGTCAAAGGCTTTTACATCGCCATCTCGACGCTCGCACTACAGTTCATCGCGATCTGGTCCCTCGAGAACAACGAGTTAGCGTTCATTCACGGCGGTTCTCAGCAGAACATTCCCCGTGACGTGGGACTGGTCGGCGAGTTCGTCACGATCAGCTCCGCGACCGAGCAGTACTTTCTCGTCCTCGCGGTCACGGCGCTGTTCGTGCTCGTGACGTTCAACCTCAGCCGGACGGGGATCGGCCGGATCTTCCGCGGTATCCACGAGAACGACCTCTCCTCTGCGGTGCTCGGGATCGATGTCTTCCGGAACAAGCTGCTTGCCTACGCCATCGGCGGCTTCATGATCGGGGTTGCGGGCTCTCTATACTCGCTGTACATCGGGTTCATAAGTCCCGGCTACTTTACGATCGAACTCACCCTCGAACACTACGTGATGTTGTTGCTCGGCGGGATGGGCCGCGTCTGGGGCGTCGCCCTCGGGGTGAGTCTGGTGACGATCACGCAAGAGGAGATCCGCGAGTTCTTGCAGGCCTACGCCGCCGACGCGACCGCGCTCGAACCGCTGTTCTTTGGCGTGCTCATCATTGTCGTGCTCGCGGTTGAGCCGAAAGGGCTGTTAGCGGGGCTCGGACAGCTAAAGGACTACCTTCGGAAGTGGCCCTACGCCTACTGACAGGGCCGGGTCGTCCCGCCGGGGTCGCGCTCGGCGGGACGGTGAGACCGAATCGCGCGGCGGAACGGGGATGCAACGGCACGGCCGCCGGCAATACCCCCGACACATATATTTGTAATGCGCGAGCACGGAACAGTATGTACACGATCGTTGCGGGGATCGACACCGACACCGACCGCGCGAAGCGGATCGCCGAGGAGATCGCCGGCCTCCCGATCGACGGGGTTCAGGCGATCCTCGCACACTCGTTCGGTCGAAACCCGGAGGGTGCCTCGATAGATCAAGTCGGGGCGGCGCGACGGGCACGCGAGCTGCTCGAGGCCGACGATATCGAGGTGCTCTTCGAGGAACGGAGCGGCGACGCGGCGTCTGGGATCATCTCCGTCGCCGACGAGCACGACGCCGATCTGGTGTGTGTGGCCGGACGCGAGCGGAGCCCCGCCGGCAAGGTCGTCTTCGGCAGCGTGACCCAGGAGGTCATCCTCAATACCGACCGCCCGGTGCTCGTCTGCGGAAACTGAGTGGATGCCGGACGCCGACCCCGATGCGAACGCGGAGCCCGACAGGAGTGTGAACGCGGACACAACGCCGTTCGCGCCGGCCATCGACGCACACGTCCATGTCTTTCCGGAGCGGCTCGCTAATGCCATCCAGCGGACGCTCACCGAGGAGACCGGCTGGGAGTTCCCTCACCGACCGACCCGCGAGGCGACGGAGACGACGCTTGCCGATGCGGGCGTCGAGCGGTACATCGCGCTGCCATACGTCCACGAACCCGGGGGAGCGCGCTCGCTCAACGCCTGGCTCGCGGAGCGGGCCGCCGCCTCGGAGCCGCTGATTCCCTTCGCGACCGTCCACCCCGACGACGAGGACGTCGGCGGAATCGTTCGCGATGCCTTCGAGGCGGGGGCGCGCGGATTGAAGTTCCACTGTCCGGTTCAAGAGTGTGCGCCTGCCGACTCACGGATCGAACCGGCACTGGACGCCGCCGCCGAGTACGACCGCCCGATCACGTACCACGGGGGAACTGCACCAATGTACGATGACAGCCCCAACGTCGGCGCGGAGGTGTTCGCCGAGGTGGTCGAATCCTACCCTGACGTTCGGGTCAACTGCGCCCACATGGGCACCTATGAGGTGTCGGCGTTCGTCGGGATGGCCCGCGAGCACGATAACGTCTATTTGGATACGACCTTCGCGATGTCGACGGAGGCCGAGCAGACGATGGGGTTCGATCCGTCGACGATTGCGGACGACACCCTCGTGGAGCTCTCGGAATCGATCATGTTCGGGAGCGACCTCCCGAACATCCCCTACCCGTACCGGGCCGAGCGCGCCGGACTGCTCGGTCGGGACCTGCCGACGGAGACGTACCGGAACATCTTCTACCGGACGGCCGAGGAGTTTCTCGGCGTGGACGCGTGATCGCTCGGGGCGGTCTGCCCTGCGACACATATTTGTGTGATGTGGTATCATATAATACAGACCATGCGAAAGGACATCATTGTCGTCGGTGCGGGACGCGTCGGCCGTCGTGTCGTTGAGGAACTCGACTCAGAGCGCCAGCGGATCGCGGTCGTCGAACCGAATACCGAAACGTGCGAACAACTGTCGACGAAGCATAATCGGGTGATTCAGGGTGACGGAACCGACCCTGAGATGATGAACCGGGCGGGACTGTCCGACGCCGATGTCGTCGCCGCTCTCACTGACAACACGGAAATCAACCTCGCGGTCTGCGAGATGGCACGGGAGCACGCACCGGAAGCGCGGACAGTACTTCGAATCGCCCGCGACGGCGAACAGGACCACGGCTACCGGTCTTTCGTCGATAGCACCGTCTACCCGGCGGCGGCGGGTGCGTCCGTCGCGGTCGAGCAGATAACCGAAACGTCGGTCACTCGCTCCTAACGGGCCCTCCCCTGATGAGTGGTGTAATCGCCGAGGGCCGTCAGTAGCGTTCGTCGAAGACTCCCGTCTCCTCTACACGCTCGACAAGCGTGATTTCGTCAGGCGAGACGACGAGGCGCCCGGCGAGTGCCTCTTCCAGTTCGGCCTCGTCGGCGCTCCCCTCGCAGACGATTTCGAGGTGATCGGTCGATTCAGGCCGGGTCACCCGAACCGCGTACTCGCCGGTCAACCCCTCGAACGCCGCGAGCACCGCGGGGACGGCCTCAGGGTACACCTTTACGCCCTTTACTTTCAGGCGATCGTCGGTCCGCCCGATGACGCCGTTGGGGAGAACGAGATCGTCGCCGTGGCGTTCCAGTTCGGCTAGATCGCCGGTCCGGAACCGAACCAGCGGGAAGCCCTCCTTGCGGCGGTGGGTGACGACGACCTCGCCGCGCTCGCCCACCGGGAGTGGATCGCCGGTGTCGGGATCGACGATCTCGATGATGGCGTAGTCGTCGGCGACGACGAGGCCATCCTCAGCGGCCGTCTCCGCGGCGATCGGCATGACGTGTCTGGTTCCAAAGTAATCCACCGCCGTCTCACAGTCGAGAGCCGTTTTGACCTCCTCGCGGTATCCGGGGATCGAGGTGAACGGCTCGCCGCCGCCGACGAACGTGTCGACCGACGCGCCCGCCTCGGCGATCTTCATCGCGAAGGAGGGGTTTCCGACCAGAACGTCGACGCCGTACTCATCGATCAGGTCCGCTGCCTGCTCGGAGTCGCCGGGACCGGCCGGAATCACCTCCGCGCCCATCTTCTCGAAGCCGCGCTGGAGGAGCAGTCCCGTCCCAAAGAGGGTGTATCCGAACGCGTTGAGCACGCGATCGCCGGGGTCGATCCCGGCCGCCTCGAAGACGTCGGCGTTGACACCCGCCTCGTACTCGAGATCCGCACGGGTGTCGAACATCGGGGCGAGGTCCTCGCCCAGCGGCGAAAACGAAAGCATCGCTCCCGGCGTGTACAGCGATCCCTCGGGGCCGTGCTCCTCGAAGTCGGCTTTCAGGTCGTCAGGCTCGGTGAGCGGGATCGACTGAAACGCCTCCCAGGTGTCAACATCAGTCGGATCGACGCCGGCCGTGGTGAATGCATCGGCGTAGAGGTCGTGTTCGGCTGCCCGCACCAACTGCTCCCGGAGATCCGCGATCACGGTGCTGTCGTACATGTGAGTGACGTGCTCGCCCCACACACAAATGGATTTCCCAGCGTTCGACGGCTCGTCGTCGAATCGCCGGGCATGCGACCCTAGCGGGGCTCTTTGAGTTCCTCGAGCGCGTCGGGGTTTTCGATGCTACTCATATCGCCCAGTTCCTCGCCAGTGTAGGCCGCCTCCACCGCGCGGCGGATGATCTTGCCCGACTGGGTCTTGGGGAACTCGTCGACGAACAGCACTTCCCGCGGCCGGAAGGGTTTGCCCTGCTCCTCGCCGACCGACTCCCGGATCGCCTCACGCAACCCGTCCGTCTCCTCGACACCCTCCTCGACGATCACGTACAGCACCACCGCGGTGCCCGTGGTCTCGTCGGGCACGCCGACGGCCGCCGCCTGATTGACGTCGTCGTGCTCCATCGCCGCGCCCTCAACCTCGGCGGGACCGACCTTCCGGCCCGCCACGTTCAATGCGTCGTCCGCACGTCCGTGGAGGAACCAAAAGCCATCGGCGTCCTGTTGTGCCCAGTCACCGTGATTCCACATCGGCGGGTCCTCGAACGTCGACCAGTACTCGTGGAGATACCGGTCGTCGCCGCCCCACAGCGACTTCGTCATCGCCGGGTTCGAATCCCGCGCGACCAGGTAGCCACGCTCGTGATCCTCCTTGATCGACTCGCCGGTCCCGTCGACGACATCGATGTCCATGCCGAGGCCGGGACCGCCGAGCGTACAGGGTTTCAGCGGCTGGGTCGGCATCGGCATCAGGAAACAGCCGAAGATCTCGGTGCCGCCGGAGATGTTGATGATCGGCGTGTCGCCGCCGCCGACGTGCTCGTAGAACCACAGCCACGACTCGGGGTCCCAGGGCTCGCCCGTCGAGCCCAACAGCCGCAACGACGAGAGATCGTGGTCCTCGACCCACTCGTCGCCCTGCTTGCGGAGCGCCCGGATGGCGGTCGGGGAGATGCCGAACTGCGTGACGCCGTGACGGTCGATCAGTTCCCAAAAGCGGTCCGGCTGGGGGTAGTCGGGCGCGCCCTCGTACATGACCATCGTGCCGCCGAAAGTATGGGTGCCGATGAGCGTCCACGGCCCCATCATCCAGCCGATATCGGAGACCCAAAAGAACCGGTCGGCGGGTTTGAGATCGAAGCCGAAGTGGAGTTCCTTGGCGGGTTGTAGCTGTGCGCCGGCGTGGGTGTGGACGATGCCCTTCGGCTTGCCCGTCGTGCCAGAGGAATACAAAAGCATACACTCCTGATCGGCGGGCAGCGATTTGGTATCGTAGTCGTCATCCTGCGTGCCGACGGCGTCGTGGAACCACTCGTCGCGCTCGTGGTCGAAGGCGATCTCGATCTCGGCGTCGTCGTCGCTGGCGCCAAGGCGGTCGAAGACGACGGTGTGTTCGACGTGGCCGGCCTCTTCGATGGCTTCGTCGGCGGCGTCTTTGAGGGTGACCTCGGAGCCGCGGCGGTAGAAGCCGTCGCCGGTGAAAAGGACGGAACACCGGGAGTCTTCGATCCGGGTGGCGGTGGCGTCGACGCCGAAGCCGGAGAAGATGGGGACGGCGATTGCACCGACTTTGAAGCAGCCGTAGAGGATGGGGATGACCTCGGGGACCATGGGCATGTATAGGCCGACCGTGTCGCCGGTGTCGATCCCGACCGATTCGAGGTAGTTCGCAACTTGGTTGCTCCGCCGTCGGAGTTCGTGGTAGGTGAGCTCTCGAATCTCGCCGTCCTCGCCCTCCCAGATGCAGGCAACGGTGTTTCGGGTCCCAGCATCGGGCGCGCCGTGTTGGTCGACCGTATTGTGGGCGACGTTCAACTCGGCGCCAGGGTACCAGGTGCTAAATTGGGGCCCGTCGGTGTCGTCACGGACGGCGTCGTACTCCTCATAGAACTCGATGTCGAGGTAGTCGGGGAGTTCGCCCCAGAACCACTCAACGCCGGAGTCGTCGACGCCCGTGTCGGTAGTGGTGCGTTCGATGAGTTCGTCGTAATCATCGATGTCGTACTCGCGCATGAAGGCGGCGACGTTGGTCGATTCGACGAACGCCGCCGACGGCTCGTGAACGACCTCGTCGCCCAGAGGCTCGGTATCTTGTGGCATTGGTTGTAGTTGTCCGGCGGTTTTTTTCGAGCGTTCTTTATTCTACCGGTGGCGTGGAGCAACCCCACGGATCCGGGGTGGGAAGCGATCCGTGGGAGACAGCGGTCCCGAGCGGGGATCAAACAGGGCGAGCGACAAACTGGGGAGGCAGCGAACGGGACGTGTGACCGGCGGGTTTATGTACCCGTAAACTGCTTACAAAAATATGGTTTACGAGACGGGAAACCGGACGGTTGACGACGCGGTCGGACGCGTCCTCAACGGCGAGCGGCTGGATCGGACGGACGGGCTCGCGCTTCTCGCCCAGCCGGTCGAGGCGCTCGCTGCCGGGGCTGATCTCGTCCGGCGGCACTTCTCCGACGGCACCGTCGACGCGTGCGGCATCGTCAACGCCAAAGCCGGCAACTGCGCGGAGGACTGCGGATTCTGCGCGCAGTCAGCGCACTTCGACACAGGAATCGATACGCACGGGCTTTTGAATCCCGAGGAGATCCTCGCAGCCGCAAAGCGGGCGGAGGCCGACGGGACACAGCGGTTCGGCATCGTCGTCGCCGAAAAGGGGGTATCGAAGGAACGCCGTCCGGAGGAATGGGCCAACGTGATCGAGGCGATCCGACTGGTCCGCGAAGAGACATCCGTCGAGGTCGATGCGTCCCTCGGGTTGCTCACCGAGGCGGAGGCCGAGGAGCTCGTCTCCGAGGGGCTCAATCACTACAACCACAACATCGAAACGTCGCGGCGGTACTTTCCCGAGGTCGTCTCGACGCACGACTTCGAGGACCGACTGAAGACGCTCCAGCGGGCGAAAGACGCCGGGATGGATCTCTGTTCGGGCGTCATTCTCGGCATGGGTGAATCACCGGCCGACCGGGTCGATGCGGCGATCGAACTGCAGGGTATCGGCGTTTCCTCGCTTCCGGTGAACGTCCTCAACCCGATCGAGGGGACACCGCTCGGTGACCGCGAGCGCGCCGCCATCTCCACGGCGGGAATCGTCGAGACGGTCGCAGTCTATCGGTTCCTCCACCCCGACGCCAGGGTGCGGCTCACCGGCGGCCGGGAGGTCAACCTCGAACCCGACGAACAGCACCTGCCGTTTGAGGCCGGGGCTGACGGGATCTTGACCGGCGACTACCTCACGACGGCGGGCGGGTCACCGGCCGACGACCTCGAAATCATCGAGCGGGCGGGACTAGAGCCTAACCGGTCGGTCAACGCGTTCGACCCCGAGGCCGTTCGGGCCCGACGCGAGAGGACGGCGTCCGCCCCCGGCCGCTCTTCGGACGCCCGCTCCGGCTCGAACTCGGACGACGACCCCGACCTCGGTTCCGGTTCCGGCTCTGATTCCGGGGCTGTGGCGGCGGACGAGGCCGCGACCGGGTCCGACGACTGACGCGTCCGGACCCCGGTCGTTCCGTATAGTTACGTTCAAAAACCAGATACCGTTTCCCCGGCGATGACCAGCATGCCGGGACTCGACAGACAACACGACGAAACCAGTCTCGTCGATTTTTATACCAATTTAAGTATACCCGTATATTAGCAAAAAAGTTAGCATAAGTGTTGTTTCCAGCGGCCTGAAACCCGCGTCAAAGATAATTTGTTCTATATTTCGCATTGATTTCGCCGTATTATCGGTTTACTGCGTGCAAATATGCGCTTGATTCAGTCAAAAATACCACGTTAACTAAACGTTTATACGTATGTTATATACGGAAATACGGTGACAGATGGAATACGTAGTACCGAACCACAGACAACATGAATGATCGTACACATCCTGACGTGGGTGACGGGTGGAGAGCACACGTCCCGAATCCGGCGGCGCGGGCGTTCAGTAGTACTGCCGGTCGACGGCCCGGACGGCGTCGACCCGTTTCTCCATCGGTGGGTGTGTCGCGAACAGTCGCTGGAGCGCCGAGCGATCGCCGCCGGAGATGCACAATGCCGCGACGTTGTCATCCAATTCGGCGTCGGACTGTCCGCTCGCAGCCGAGATCTTCTCGAGCGCCCGCGCCATCGCGTCGCCGCCGACGTGCCTGGCGGCATCGGCATCGGCGACGTACTCGCGGTACCGCGAGATGGCGAGCACGAACACCATCGCAACCATCTGGACGAGGACGCTGGCGAGGTACCCCAGAATGATATTCCCGATGCCACCGTCCCGCGAGAAGGCGATAGCGAAGTACGCCGCCAACCCGAGCATTGAAGCGACCGACTGGCCCATCACCATCATGACGACATCGCGGTTGTCGATGTGGGCGAGTTCGTGGGCGAGAACGCCCTCAAGTTCGCCGTGATCCAGCAGCCGAAGAAGCTGTTCGGAGACGACCACGACGCCCGCGCCGCGGCGACCGACTGCGAAGGCGTTCGGGATGCCCATGTCGGCGACCATCAGCCGGGGCTTCTCAAGACCCATGTCGCCGGCGATCCGCTCGACCGAGCGATGGACCTCAGGGTAGCGATCTGCCGGCAACTCCTCCGCGCCAGCGCTCCACAGGGCAACCTTCTTGCCGACGATGTACTGGAAGCCGGCGAAGCCGACGGTTCCGACGAGAACAATCGGCAGGCCGACGCCGAAGGCCGCAACGGCGACGATTGCGATGAGCGCATAAAAGGCAAAGAGGATGCTACCGACGACAGCCATCCTAGTTTTGAGTCCGACGTGTCTCATACGTCGTTTAGTACGGGATTTGGCGACATATGGTTTCCGGCCGAGGCCCTAACGCGGGGGATTCGCTGGACAAATTTCGTTCGTCTGTAGCAGATTGGGCGAGAAACCCTCCTCAACGAGCGACTGAACAGAAGCGAGTTGGATGGGCATGAATCGCCCTACAAGTAGTGCTTCCATTTGATCCTCTACAGGTGCGTAATCGAAGTACAACACACGGAGTATGTACTCAACTATCGGTTGTTCTCAGATACTCGCCAGCGGGAGCAACTGGAGTAGGTACGTGATACCGTGCGACAACTCTATATCCACGCCCTTCACCGCTACAATCACATCCCTAATATAAAACGCACGGTCAAATAGCGCGCCACACAGGGCCGTGACGGTGGCTTCCTCGAGGCAGGGATAGTTCACCTTCCGACCCATCGTGCTGCG
>NZ_JBKEGK010000021.1:0-19999 GCF_046710025.1 Natronomonas sp.
CGCCACTCCCCACCGGCGAGTGGCGGTCGTGACACACTGATCACATCCTCCTCTGAGTCGATTTCCGTCGATAGAGCCGGATCTCGTGCACGGATTCGGGGGTATTCGCAGCGCCACTCAGCATATTTCATATACCAATATATGATTTATCAGCGGCTCACTCGTGTTCAACGGTCGTGCGGCGGGTCGTCGGGGGCGCTGTGCCACCCGAAGGTCGATGCCGACGACAGGTACATGCTGGGCTGCGGGAGCACTCATAAATTGTACGCGGCTCGGCGAAAAGCGTCGACGCTGATAACCGCGGCACAGCAGAGGACGAGGTGTACTGCGAAAACAGTAGTCTCAGGGCAGCAGCTCACGGTCGAGTCGCTCGACAGTCCGGTCGGCGACCGTCCGCAGGTTCACCGTGTCTTCACGGTTGTACGAGATGAGGGTCTCCAGTGATCCATCGACACCGCGTTCGTGCTCGCGCCACAGTCGGACGGCGTCCCGCCCGGAGATATCAGGCCGGTCGCGCTCGACGCCGACCTCGGGTTCGATTACTTTCAGCCCGCCGGTCAGGCCAACGCGCTTGCAGGGGTACATCAGATCGAGGTGCGGCCGGTCGATCTCGAGATCGAAGGCGGTTTCGAGGAACGGGACGTCGAAGCGAGCCCCGTTGAACGTGACGAGCAACGGGGCGTCGAGCAGTTCCGCGAGGTTCTCGCGGGTCAGGTCGTCGCCACGAACGAGCGTCTCCGTGTCTCCGCTTTGGTGTGCGCTGACGCAGGTCACGGTGTCGCGGTCGTGATCGAGCCCCGTTGTCTCGATGTCAAAAAAACACGCCTCCCCGCGGAAGTCTTCATAGAGCCGCCAGCGCTCCTTCGAAGGGAGGACCCGCTCGAAGAACGTGGAGTCGCCATCGTCCAGTCGCGGGCGGGCACGCTCGATGAACGATTCGATCCGTTCGGCTGTCGTCGGGCCGCACAACGACGGGTCGAACGCAGACCACGTGCGCGCACCCGCGTTCCACAGCTTCCGTTCAGTGGTCCGGCCAACCCCATCGACGCCGATGTAGGTGTTTTTGAGACGCACGAACGACGGTGAGGGTGGGATCCTTCTAAACCCCTCGTTCGTATTCCAACTCCCGGGCGACCGCGTCCGCGACGGCCGGGCCGCACTCCCGGTCGACGAGATGCAACGCGAGGTCGAATCCCGAGGTGATCCCGCCCGCCGTCAGCACCCGTCCGTCGTCGACGAACCGCGCCTCCCGGACCGTACAGCCAGTCCGTTCGAGATCCTCCAGGGCGGTGTGGTGCGTCGTCGCGGGGCGGCCATCGAGGAGCCCCGCGGCCGCCAACAGCATCGCGCCGGTGCAGACCGAGGCGACTGTTGCGCCAGCGTCGAAGATGTCGGCGATAGCGTCGGGGAGATCACCGCGGTCGTACTCGCGTCGGACGCCCGGCGCGTCGGGGTCGTTCCAACCGCCGCCGGGAACTACGAGCGCGTCGGTCGACTCGGAGAGCGTCCCGTCGGGTTCGACGCGGAGGCCGCTTCTGGCCTCAACTCGATCGGCCGGCGTGGCCGTTACCAACCGGGCGTCGATCCCGTCGCGTGGGGCGGCGAGGCGGAAGACCTCGTACGGAGCGATCGCATCGAGTTCGTCGAACCCCTCGAAGAGGAGAATGTCCACGCGCATACGGCCGCATCGTCGGTCGCAGATATATACCCGGCGGCGATATAAATCGTATGTTGCGATATCAAATGGCTCGAAACGCCCGGCAGAGACGGGTTTCAACTACTCAACTGCGTGCTGAGCAGTTGTGAAGCGTCTCACGCGGGAGCCACGACAGAGCACGGCAGCAGAGAGGATCAGTTCTCGACACGACCACGCAGAAAGTCACTTGTCGAAGAGTGTAGTGCGCACGCAGTCAACATCTGTTCGGTGCGCGTTCGGATCAAGACGCACAGCCAGGGGATGGCTGGACGACAGCCGGACAACGGTACGTGATTAGCGCTGCGCCGATTCGACGTTGAGGATCTCAATATCGAAGACAAGCGTCCGACCGGCCAACTCGTGGTTGAAATCGACTTGAACCGACTCGTCGGTGATGGCGGTGACATCGCCATGGAGGTCGTTTTGCGCCTCGACGTGCGTTCCGATCTCGGGCGGTTCCCCCACCATCGCCTCGAAGGACTCCGGATCGTATTCCCGGACTCGGTCCGGATCGTGCTCGCCGTAGGCGTCGGCCGGCGGCACCCGTGCCGTCGCCTCTTCTCCAGCCACCATCCCGACGACAGCGGAATCAAGGCCGCCGATCACCTCGTTCGCGCCGACAGTAAACGACAGCGGGGCGGGATCGCCCTCTTCCGGCGGCAACAGGCCGTGTTTCTCCGCAACGGCGGGCCGCGACGTCGCGAATACGGTACCGTCCTCGAAGCGTCCGACGTAGTCGAGTCGGACCCGATCACCCTGTTCGATTGGCACACCGGCGGTTGGGTCGAACGACACATAGTGGCTTCGCACGGCGGGGTCAACTGCCGCCGAGGGTGTGCCCGCCGCTCGGCGCTCGCGAACACGAATCTCAGTATGAGCGTTCGAACCCACTCCGCCGGCGATGATGCGCAACCCCGACCAACCGACGCAACGCGCTACTGCCGGAGGTCGTACAGCCGACGGAACGCGGTCGGCGGGAACCGCAACTCGACGCGGCTCGGTGGCCGGCCCTTTCCGTTATTATTCTCGGCTTGAACGCGTTCGACGATCCCGGTTTCGGCCATCTCATAGAGGAATCGCTTGACCGTCCCGACAGAGAGGTCGACGTCGGCGCTGACCGTCTCAGTCGTCGCTGAGACTGACGCGCGTTCGTCATCGTCGAGGTCCACAAGCCGTCGCAAAACGAGCTGTTTGTTGACCGGCAGCGACAGCACCTGCGCGAGGGAGACAGAGGAATCGGGGATCTCCCCGATCGCGGCGTCGACGTCCGCCTCGGAGAGCCGGGTCCGGTCGGCTCGGTCGGCCCGGTCGGCAGCGATGAACAGTGCCGCGAGCGCGCTGTGAGCGTTGCCGTCGGCCCAGTCGGCGATCCGCCGGGCGAGGTCGTGATCCAGCGCGCGCTGGGTGAGCCCCTCGGAGGCCCGCGTCATCAACACGTCGACGAGCATCTGGCGTTGGTAGGGGGCGATGTTGATCGATGTTGCCGTGTAGGTAGTCAGGCCGGTGCGGTCCGGGGGCGTCCTGCCGATGGCGAGCCAGCTCACGTTGCTCGGCAGCCCGGCGAACAGGTCGATGAGGCCGGCGGTGTCGATGCTGTTCGGCTCGCCTACGTGATCGACGGCGACGACGACTCCGTTTCTGGACTCCCCGAGGATGGCGTGGAGCCGTTCGCGGAGTTCCTCGGTGCTGATGCCGTGTTCCGGAACCGAGTTGTCGACAAGGTCGTCGAGGACGGCGTGATAGAACGCGAACTCGCTCGTCGTCGTCCGCGTGTCGAGGTAGACGAAGCCGGGCGTCGTCGGCGAGGCCGCCCGCGTGCTCGTGTGGATGATCGAGCGCGGGTCTGTCGAGAGCCGCTGGAGGTGTGTGAACAGGGCGGTGACGATCGCCGACTTCCCGGAGCCGAAGTCGCCGTGGACGTACGCGTTCGGAGGCAAGACGCCGTCAAAGACCGGATCAAGATGATCGAGCAAACGCTCGAACACCGGGCCACGGTCGGAGGGTTCGTCGATGTGTGCCACCGGCGACAGCGACTCGTAGTCCTGAATCAGTCGCGGCCCCTCGTCACGTCGCTGTCGTCGTTTTATTCTCGCGTCGATGTCCATGTCCGGTCCACGTGTTTGTGAGGGATTTCAGCCACGTCATAAAAAGAACCCCGATCATGGAGTGTCCGGCTACACTTATTGAGGCGGACACTGCGGCGCCCGGGCCGACATCGACCCAGTACGCCGCGGTTCTGAGCGATACTTCAGCCGCAAACCCAGCCGAGTGTTCCTGTCGAATTAGAGATACCCCGCGTTTGGCAGGATACCGGCGATCGAGAGGACGGCGACGACGAACATCGCAATCGCGATCGCCATCGCGGGTGGGTCAACGTGAGTTCCCGAGTGTGAGTAGAACAGCCGCTGGGTCAACTCGCCCAAGAGTCCGCTGACCGCCCCGAAGACGCCGGCGGCGATGAGGGCGACGACGCTGCCGGCGACGGGCAAGAAGACGACCGCGCCGACCGCACCGATCAGCGTGATATGGTGTGTGACCGGGATCTTCTCGACGCCGAGATTCAAGAACAGCAGGCTGATTGCGGAGATCGCATAGCCGAGGAAGATGCTCCCGGTCTGGATGTAGATGTAGCCGCCGAGGATACCGCCGATGAGGCCGATAGCCGTGACGCCGGACCATTTGTACTGGTGTGGGAGCCACGGCTCGGTCGCCAGGCGGCCCTTGTGTTCGAGTGGAACCTCGCCACCGTCGGTCGCCGTACGCGGCTCCTCACGCTCGAAGGGTGACATGTCCAAGAATCCGGAGCCGTTCGGCTTACCGACGAGCGGGTAGCCGAAGGCTGGGCGGGCGAGGAACGCGGTCGCGAACACGGAGAAGGCGATGAAGTCGGTCGGCGGCGTCATCCCGAGCACGTTGATGAAGATGCCGTTTCCGACCTGCGTAATGAGCATCCCGATCGTACCGAAGATCGCGCCGACCGCGAGGATGTCCGGCTTCGTGCCGAACGCGTAGAGGATGTTCTTCCCGAAGTGGTAATCCCAGCCATCGGGCTCCATCTCGGGGTACTTTTTGCCCGCGTACGCCGAGGCGGCGACACCGCCGGCGAAGGCGATGTGCGGACCGGTGATCGCACCGAAACCGATGACGCCGGTGATACCGACCGCCAGTTCCCCCGCAGGGACGGCTTCAACCTGCCCGGTAAGTTCCCGCTGGAGGATCGCAACGCCCTCACCGAGGAAGACGACGAACCCCGTAAAAATGAACGCAGGCAGCGCACCGAGGGCCGCGCCGAAGGCACCGCCCGCCAAGGCAGTAATGAGAAGCAGCGCGAAATCCTCAACCGGCATGCCGATGACCGGTATCTGGAGGAGAATATCGTACATTGATCACTCCTCCTGGGCCCAATCGAGGGACCGCTCGACGGCGTCGTCCCACCGATCGTACATCTTGTCAGCCTGGCTGTCATCCATTTCGGGGTCGAACTCCTCGTCAACCTGCCAGTTCGAGCGGAGTTCCTCCATGCTCTCCCAGTAGCCGACGGCCAAGCCCGCAGCGTAGGCCGATCCCAGTGCCGTGGTCTCGTCGACCTCCGGCCGGGCGATTTCCGTTTGGATGATATCCGACTGCAACTGACAGAGGAAATCGTTCTTGACGGCGCCGCCATCGACGCGCAACGACGTCGTCTCGACGCCGGAATCGGCTTCCATCGCCTCGGCCAGGTCCCGCGTCTGGTAGGCGATCGACTCCAAGGTCGCCCGGACGATGTGTTCTTTACGTGTACCACGGGTCATTCCTACGATCGTTCCGCGCGCACGGCCGTCCCAGTGGGGCGCCCCGAGCCCCGTGAACGCCGGCACCATATACACGCCGTCCGTCGAGTCGACCGAACTCGCGAGTTGGGCCGTCTGTGCGGCGTTGTAAATGAGGTCGACGTCTTCGAGCCACTCGATCGCCGCGCCGGCGATGAAGATCGACCCTTCGAGTGCGTACTGGACTGGTTCGCCCGAGAGTTGGAACCCGACCGTGGTGAGAAGCCCGTGGTCGGACGTAACGGCCTCGTTGCCCGTGTTCATCAGGTAGAAGGCACCCGTCCCGTAGGTGTTCTTCGCGTCTCCGGCATCGAAACAGGTCTGTCCGAACAAGGCCGCCTGCTGGTCCCCTAGTGCGCCAGCGACGGGGACTTCCGCTCCAAGGAACCCGTCGGCGTCGGTGTGGCCGTAGAGATTCTCGTCGGAGGACGGCCGGACTTCGGGCAGCATCTCCCGGGGCACGTCGAACTCGTCCAAGAGTTCGTCGTCCCACTCCATGTCGTTAATGTTGAACAGCATTGTCCGGGAGGCGTTCGAGACATCCGTGATGTGGTTGCCCGTCAACTTATAAATAATCCAGCTGTCGGGCGTTCCCATCATGAGTTCGCCTGCCCGTGCGCGGTCGCGCAGTTCGCCCGGACGGACGCTCTCGAGTTTCAGCGGTTCGGCGTTGTCGAGGATCCACTCGGTTTTCGTCGCCGAGAAGTAGGCATCACATTCCAGGCCGGTTTTCTCCCGGATTTCCTCGACCTTGCCCGCTTCCTGAAGTTCCTCGACGCGGTCCGTGGTCCGGCGGTCCTGCCAGACCAGGGCATTAAACACCGGCTTGCCCGTGTCACGGTCCCAGATGATCGTCGTCTCGCGCTGGTTCGTGATCCCCAGTGCCTCCAGTTGCGTGGGATCGAGGTCTGCCGATTCCAGCCCCTCCTGGATGACATGTTTGGTGTTTTCCCAGATCTCCGTCGGGTCGTGTTCGACCCATCCCGGTTCGGGGTAGATCTGCTCGTGTTTCTTGTACGCGTTGGTTATTACTTGCCCGCTGTGGTCGAAGACCATGAAGCGGGTTCCTGTTGTTCCCTGATCGATCGCGCCGACATATGAGGTTGCCATCGTTGATATACTCCGTTAGGCGGCAGTTTACTTCCGTAGCCACCTTGCCAATAAACAATATAACACTATGTATTAAATGTTACCCATGATTGGGGTATGGCGATAAAGATACCCAGCTACCCGGCTCAACCGAGCGTCTTCCAACGGTTCGGAGATGCTATCGCCCTCGTGCACGGTGTATGAGTTGATGCTGAGTGGCAAATAGATCTAACGCCCGCGACCACGACGCACGAATCTGAACCGTATCACCGTAGCCGGGTCGACAATAGAGAAGCGACGACGACCGACGCACTCGGATCAGCTATGGTAGCGTGCAGCACGATATGCTGATATCCGAATGTTTTTATTGAAACTGTAGAACAGCCGAATTAGCGCCCGAAAAGGTCGAACGCCCTCATCAAGGATTCCTATGTATTCGATTCTTATTTTTACTGTCAAATACCCGTTATCGATGAAATAAAGTAGATAGAGCCTGAATACCGTGAACATACATGGAATCGGTACCACACATCGCCGTCATTGGGGGCGGGTCGACGGGAGCCGGGATCGCCCGGGACCTCTCGATGCGCGGGTTGGACGTGACCCTCCTCGAGCAGGGGAACTTGACACACGGCACGACGGGGCGGATGCACGGACTGCTCCACAGCGGCGGGCGGTACGCGGTCTCCGATCAGGCGAGCGCAACGGAGTGTATCGAGGAAAATCGCGTCCTGCGGGACATCGCGAGCCACTGTGTCGAGATGACGGGCGGGCTGTTCGTCAAGCGGCCGGAGGACTCCGAGGAGTACTTCCAAGAGAAACTCGAGGGGTGTGAGGCGTGTGGTATCCCCGCGGAAGTGGTGTCGGCGAGCGAAGCGCGCGCCATGGAGCCGCATCTCGCAAAGGACATCGAGAAGGCGATTTCCGTCCCTGACGGGGCTGTCGACCCCTTCCGGCTCGTGGTCGCCAACGCCGCGAGCGCGAGCGAGCACGGCGCGCGGATCGAGACGCACTCGACGGTCGAGGACCTGCTCGTCGAGGATGGCGAGGTCGTCGGGGTGGCGGTCAACCACGCTTCGGGGGCCGGCGAACGCGTCCACGGTACGGAGGGCGGCCGCGAGGAGATCCGTGCAGACTACGTTGTCAACGCAACGGGCGCGTGGGCGGGACGGATCGGCGACATGGCCGGTGTCGATATCGAGGTCCGACCCTCGAAGGGCGTCATGACCATCATGAACACCAGACAGGTCGATACCGTTATCAACCGTTGTCGACCGAAGGGCGACGCCGACATCGTCGTCCCCCACGAGACGACCTGCATCCTCGGCACGACCGACGAGGAGGTCGACGACCCGGAGGACTACCCCGAAGAGCAGTGGGAGGTCGATATGATGATCGACACGCTCTCCGAGTTAGTGCCGATGCTTGAGGAGGCGCGGACGATCCGCTCGTTTTGGGGCGTCCGCCCGCTGTATGAACCGCCGGACGTCGGCAGCGACGACCCGACCGATATCACCCGTGATTACTTCCTGCTCGATCACGCCGAACGCGACGACCTCGGCGGGATGACGAGCATCGTCGGCGGAAAGTTCACTACCTATCGGATGATGGGCGAGGAGATCTCCGATCACGTCTGCGAGCAGTTCGGTATCGACGCCGAGTGCCGCACCGCCGACGTGCCGTTGCCCGGCAGCGAGGACTTCTCCGTGCTCCGGGATTACATGGACGAGTTCGGCCTCCGGTCCCCGATCGGCCGCCGAAGCGTCGAACGGCTCGGCTCGCGGGCTGAGGAGGTGTTGCAGACCGACGGCCCGAACCCGACGGTCTGTGGCTGCGAGGGCGTCACACGTGCGGAGATCAAGGACGCGATCGGGCAGTCGGGATCGGACCTCAACGCGGTCCGCATCCGAACCCGCTCGTCGATGGGGAACTGCCAGGGCGGCTTCTGTTGTCACCGGATGGCGAACGAACTTCACGGGGAATACGACGAGTCGACGACTCGGGCCGCCTGGGACGAACTCCTCCAAGAGCGCTGGAAGGGGCAACGCCACGCGCTGTGGGGCGAACAGCTCTCGCAGGCGATGTTGAACTACGCGTTGCACGCGACGACACAAAACCGCGATCACGACCCGGCCGACGGCGAGCCGATCGACTTCACCGCGTTCGACGACGGACGTGGATCGGTCGGAGAGTCACCCGGCGGCGAGGTCGCGGCCGACGGAGGGGATCGCCGTGGCGATTGAGTCAGACGTTCTCGTCGTCGGCGGCGGTCTCGCCGGTCTCACGAGCGCGATAGCGGCGACTCGCGCGGGCGCGGACACCCGTCTCGTTTCATATAAACAGAGCACGCTCCGAAACGCCTCGGGGCTCGTCGACGTGCTCGGCTACACGCCGGACGGCGACGGCCCCCTAACCGACCCATATGAAGCCATCCCATCGCTGCCGACGGACCACCCCTACCGGACCGTCGGGGTTGAGGGGGTTCGGGAGGCGATGGCGTTCTTCGACGAGGTCGGCCCTGACTACCGCGGCGGTCACACCGACGCGAACGCACTCGTGCCGACCCACGGCGGGACGATCAAGCCGACCGCCCGATATCCGGCGGGGGCCAGCGCCGGCCTTGCGAGCGACGAGCGTGACGTCCTGTTGGTCGGCTTCGAGGCGATGGTCGACTTCGACGCCGCGCACGCGGCCGCACACCTCGAAGCGGCGGGCGTCCCCTTCGACGTTCGCGGCGTCACGATCCGGTTCCCGGGCGAGCTCCGCTCGGATGCGAAAGTGACTCGCTACGCGAAGTTGCTCGACACCGACGGCGAAGTGGCGGTCCGCGGGCGGAAGCGACCGATCCGGGCGGCGCTTGCCGAGCGCGTCAACACCGAACTCGAGGACGAGGCCCGCGTTGGCTTTCCCGCCATCCTCGGCGACGGCGACGCGGCTGGTATCCGGGCCGAATTGAGCGACGCCCTCGGCGCCGATGTGTTCGAGGTGCCGATGGGACCGCCGTCGCTTCCGGGGCTGCGGCTTGAGGACGCCCTCTTCGACGCGCTCGACCGGGCGGGCGGGCGCTTCGAGACCGGAAACCCGGTCGTCGATTCGGACGGGGAGGGGCGGATCGACCAGGTGTACATCGAGAAGAACGGGGCGAAGATCCCCAACAGCGCCGACCAGTACGTCCTCGCGACGGGCGGGTTGGTCGGCAAGGGCGTCGAGTCCGACCGCGAGGCGGTGTATGAGCCGATCTTCGGCTGTCACGTCCCCCACGCGGACGATCGCTACGAGTGGTTCGACATCGAGGCCTTCGGCGACCACGACTTCGCCCGGTTCGGCGTCCGAACGGACGAGGACCTCCGACCGATCGGGCGCGAAGGGGACATCGAGTTCGATAACCTCCGGGCAGCGGGGTCGGTGCTCGGCGGGTACGACTTCGCAGCCGAGAAGTCCGGCAGCGGCGTTTCAATCGCGACGGGGTATGCTGCTGGCCGTGCAGCAGCGGAGGCGGCACGATGAGCGACGCCGAAACCCCCGCGGACCCGGAGTCGGCGTTCGACCCCGCGGAGCCGAACACCGGCGAGGCGTTCGAACCCGTCGACGTGTTTCCCGACAGCAGCGACTTCGACCTCCGCCCCGGCGCGGACTCGTGTTATAAGTGTTCGACGTGTGATACGAACTGTCCCGTCGCGGAGGTCGACGACGACTTTCCCGGGCCGAAGTTCCAGGGTCCCGAACAGTGGCGGCTCAAGCAAAACGAGGACGACTACGAGGTCGACGATTCCGTGATGGACTGTTCGAACTGCATGCGGTGTGACAACGCGTGTCCATCCGGGGTGCCGCTCTCGCAGATGCACAACACCGCTCGCGGGGAGTACGTCGAAAACCAAATGTCGAAGCTCTCCGTGGAGTACTGGCGCAACCGGGTTCTCGCGAACTACCGGACATCGGCGTGGTTCGCCAGCAAGGTCCCACGGCTTGCGAACGCCGCGATGAACTTCGGGCCGGCGCGGTGGGTGATGGAGAAGACGATGGGCGTCACGAGCGAGCGGGAGTTCCCCGCCTTCGCAACCGAAACCTTCCGGGAATGGTGGGAACGACAGGGGGCGGCAACCGGATCACGCGAGCGCGCTCGCGAGTGCCGGGAGCGCCGCGGCGACCCCGTCGACGCCGACAAGAAGGTGGCGTACTTCCACGGCTGTTACTCGAACTACAACACCCCGGAGGTCGGGAAAGCGATGGTTCGGGTGTACGAACACTTCGGGTACGAGGTCGTCGTCCCCGAACAGCGCTGTTCGGGCACCCCGATGTTTGCAAACGGGATGCTCGCCGACGCCCGGCGGCACGCCGAGATCAACGTCTCCTCGATGGCGGACCTCGTCGAGGAGGGCTACGACGCCATCGCGTCGTGTACCTCCTGTTCGATGGCGCTGCGCCAGGAGTACCCGGAACTGTTCGATATTGAGGGGATCGACGAGGTGGCCTCCCACACCTTCGAATCCGTCGAGTACCTCCGAATCCACGAGGACCTCCGGGGAGCCGTCGCCGAGGCCGAACTCGACGACGGCCTCGAAGAGGAGTTCGCCTACCACGCCCCGTGTCACGCCCGTAACCAAGGTCTCGACCGACAGGCCGTCGAGCTGTTCGGCGAACTCGACGGCGTCGATGTCGAGGACGTCGGCGACTCCTGTTCGGGCATCTCGGGCACCTACGGGTGGAAGGCCGAGAAGTACGACAAATCGATGGAGATCGGCGAGGAGATGTTCGAGCACATGGACGAGGCCGAGGGCGAAACCGGGATGACCGAGTGTCCCACGTGTGCGATGCAGATGGAACACGGCACGGGCTACGACATCAGACACCCACTCGAGCTACTGGAGGCGGCGATCATCGAGTAACGCGGCCGCGACAGTGCCTGTGGGTGCGGACACGAAAGGGGCAGACTGGAGCGTGGAAGGCACCATCACTTATAAACGACGACGACCATCCTCAGTTATGAAAAACATCGACGGACTCATCGAGAGCGCGAGGCAACTGTCCGAACGCGGCTTCTCGAGAGGAGAAATCGCGGACGAGTTGAACGTCTCTCGCGAGACGGCGACGTGGCTCGTCGAACGGAGCGGGGAGACAACACCGGCCGCCGTCGCCGAGCAGACGGGCGGCCCCCACGACATCCACGTCGACTGGAGCGCGCTGGGGCGTGACTCGGCGCGGCTCACTTACACTGGCAAGGCGATGGCGGATCTGCTCTCGAAGCAGGGCGAGTCGGTCGATCTCACCGTCGGTATCGAGAAGGCCGGCGCCCCGCTGGCGACCGTCGTCGCCCGCGAACTCGACACCGACATCGCCGCCTACGCCCCGCGCAAACACCACTGGGAGGAGGGCGACATCGACGAGCTCAAGGGGACGTTTTCGCAGAACTTCGCCGACATCCGCGACCGGGAGTGCTACGTCGTCGATGACACCATCACCAGCGGCACGACAATGCGCGAAACGATCGACGGCATCAAAGAGCGCGGCGGCAAGCCGGTCGCCTGCGTCGTGTTGGTCGACAAACAGGGCATCGAGTCGATCAACGGTGTTCCCGTGTACTCGTTGATCCAAGCTATCCGCGTCGGGAACGCCGACGAAGAGTAGGCCACGTTTATAAACATATCACGGCGTTTTGACCCGAATTCATATACGTTGTTGCTGCCCGATCCAACCTGCCGACGGCTTCAAGACACCTCCGGGTATAGATCGGTCATGCGCATTGCGCTCATTGCTCACGACGACGAGAAGCCGGAGATGGTCGACTGGGCGAGAGAACACGAGTCGATCCTAGCGGGGAACGACATCATCGGGACGGGGACGACGGGCGGGCGGCTCAACGACGAGACGGCGTTGTCCGTCACCCGGATGGAGTCAGGACCCTTGGGCGGGGACTTGGTGATCGGTGCCGAGATCGTCACCGGAAACTGCGACGCGGTCGTCTTTTTCCGGGACCCGATGACGGCACAGCCTCACGAGCCGGACATCTCCGCGCTGCTGCGGATCTGCGACGTTCGCGGCGTTCCGCTGGCGACGAACCGCGCGAGCGCAACGGCGCTGCTCACCGGCTTGGTGGACTCCGGAAGCGCAGAATCGTGAACCGCGGGACCCCCATCAGCGCTCGTCGGCCGCGGCCTCGTAGACGACACCACGATCGCCGTCAACTGTGACGACCGTCCCGTCGGAGAGCGACAGCGTGGCATCGCCGACCATCGGCACCCCCAGTTCGCGGGCGATCATCGCCGGATAGCTCGTCATGCCGGACTGGGCGGTGACGATCGCGCCGACGGCGGAGAGATCACCCGAGAGCTCCCCCTCGAAAGCAGCGGGAAGGACGACGACGGAACCGTCGGGGCAGTCGGTGAGGTCCCCGTCGGCGGAGACGAACACCGGTCCGACGGCGCGACCGGCACACACCCCACGGCCGCTGGCGAGCACCTCGGCGGCGACGTGGACCTTCATCGTGTTCGTGGTGTTCGCGCCCTCAAGTTCGGTCATCATCCCGGCGAGGACGACGACGGTGTCGCCGCTGTCGATCACCCCGGCGTCGATGGCTTCTGCCGCCGCGGACTCAATGAGTTTCGTTGCGCCGCCGGCCGGCGACGGCCGGTACCGCGGGAGGACGCCCCAAAGCAGCGCCAGCCGTCGACGGACGGCGGCGTCGGGCGTCACCGCCACAATCGGGACCGCCGGGCGGTACTTCGCGACCTTGTGGGCGGTGTAGCCCGACTCGGTGACGGTGACGACCGCCTCGGCGTCGACATCGCGGGCGAGGTACCGCGCCGAGCGCGCGATGGCGTCCGTCCGGGGTTCGCTGGCCGGGGGGACGCGGTTATCGCGGGACTCGGCGTACTCGTCACTGGATTCGACATCGGCGACAATGCGGGCCATCGTCTCGACGACGTTAACGGGGTCATCGCCGATGGCAGTTTCGCCGGATAGCATCACGGCGTCGGTACCGTCAAGGACGGCGTTGGCGACATCGGAAGCCTCCGCCCGCGTCGGCCGGCGAGCCTCGATCATCGAATCGAGCATCTCGGTGGCAGTAATCGCCGGGACCCCCACCGCTTGTGCCTTCCGGATAATGCGTTTCTGGATCAGCGGGACACGCTCGAGGGGGCATTCGACGCCGAGGTCGCCGCGAGCGATCATCACGCCGTCGGCCGCCTCAAGAATCTCGTCGATGCGCTCGACGGCGTCGGCGCGCTCGATCTTCGCAATCACGGGGATGTCGGCGCCGAACTCCTCCAGCGTGGCGTTGACGGCGTAGACGTCCGCCGCGGAGCCGACGAAGCTCGCGGCGACGTAGTCGGCTCCGGCATCGGCCGCCAGTCGCAGTTCCTCACGGTCGCTCTCGTTGACGAACTCCAAGCCGAGGTCGACGCCGGGGACGTTGACGCCCTTGCGGCCGCCTAACTGACCACCGGAGTCGACGTCGACGACGACCGTTTCGCCCTCGACGCGCTCGACCGTCGTCTCGATCCGACCGTCGTCGAGCAGGACGCGATCGTCCGGGTCGACGGCGGCGATCGACGCAGAGAGGCCGATCACGTCGTTGTCGACCGTCTCGCCTTCGACGAGGCGGCGCGTCGATCCTGTCGGCACGGCCACCGACGCACCCTCCTCAAGCGGGGCAGTCCGGATCTCGGGGCCGGGGACATCGAGAAGCGTCGCCACGGGCGCGCCGTCAGCGCCGTCGATCCCGCGGATGCGCTCGATGGCTGCCTCGCGATCCTCGACTGTCCCGTGGCTGGCGTTCAGCCGCGCGACTGACATCCCGGCGTCGGCGAGGCCCTGTATTGTCTCGCGGTCGTCGGAGGCTGGGCCGAGCGTACAGACGATCTTGGCTCGGCGCATCAGAGGATGATGCTCTTGCGTTCGACGAAGGCCTCGATCGTGTAGCCGATGCCTTCGCGGCCGATCCCCGAGTCCTTCGTCCCGCCAAAGGGAATGTCGCCGAGACCGTGGCTTGGAGCGCCGTTGATGCGAACGCCGCCGACCTCGAGGCGGTCGGCCATGCGCATCGCGCGATCGTAGTCCGCCGTGAAGACGGCTGCGTCGAGGCCGAGATCGCCGTCGTTGGCGACCGCAAGCGCCCCGGCCTCGTCGGCGAACGTCGTCACGGCAACGACGGGACCGAACTGCTCCTCGTGAACGATACGGGCGTCCTGGGGGACGTCCGCAAGAAGCGTCGGTTCGACGAAGCGGCCGTTGCGCTCGCCGCCCCGGACCAGCGTCGCGCCTCGCTCGAGCGCGTCCTCGATGAGTTCCATGACCCAGTCGGCCTGCTCGTGGGAGATGAGCGGGCCGAGCGATGTCTCCTCGTCGAAGAGATCGCCGGGTTCCCATCCCTCCATCTCCGCGTCGATTCGGTCGACTAACTCGTCGTGGGCGTCGTCGTGAACGAGGACCCGCGAGACGGCCGAGCACCGCTGGCCCGCGTATTTCAGCGATCCGGCCGCGGCCGCCGACGAGGCCGCATCGAGGTCGGCGTCAGGAAAGACGATGGCCGGAGCGTTGCCGCCCAGCTCCATGTGGAGTTCGACCATCCCGCTGACCGAGGCGACGTGTTTGCCGGCGCCCGAGGAGCCGGTCATCGCGATGGCGCCGATACGGTCGTCGCCGGCAAGCACGTCACCGATCTCGCTGGCGCGGCCGGGGACGAACCCGAAGGCGCCCTCGGGTAGGTCCTCGGCAGCGTCGACGATGATCTCGGCGAGGATGGCGGCGCTGATGGGGGTCTTCGATGCCGGCTTCAGGATGACTGCGTTGCCCGCCGCGAGCGCGGGGGCGACCTGCAGGGCGGTCGTCGATAGGGGGTAGTTGTACGGCGTGATACAGAGGGCGGTCCCCACTGGCTCGTGTCTGACAATCGCGCGCCAGCCCTCGTGGCCGTCGGTCGTCCCCTCGATGTACTCGCCCTTCATGGACCGAGCTTCCTCGGCAGCCCGCCGGAACCGCTCGGCGGCGGCGTCGACCTCGCCGCGCGCGCTGGAGATCGGCTTGCCGGCCTCCCGGACGATCACGTCGGCGAGTTCGGCCTTGCGGGATTCGATGCCGTCGGCGATGGCGGTGACCCAGTTCGCGCGCTGGACGACAGTCGTCTCGCGCATCTCGGCCTCGGCCGCCTGTGCGGCGGCGAGGGCGTCCTCGGCGTCGGCGGGCGTCGCGGCCGAGACGCTCGCGAACGTGGTGTCGTTGGTAAGGTCAGTCACTTCGATCCGGTTGCCCGTTGGCGTCCACCGGCCCTTGATGTAGAGTTCGTCGTGGTTAAGCGTGGAGTCGGTAGCCATACACGATGATTGTCACGAGGGGACAAAAGATTTACTCACGATAGAATAAAGAATACACAGGCAGATCGGACCGGACGGAACGCCCGCGTACGCCGGTAACCTGGGGAGGACGAATTTTCTATACCGAGGCATGTTGTCAGGTCTCACGGCATTCGGGGGATCGCTCCGCCGGCTCAGCTCGCGGCCGAGCACGTGGCCGAACGGATACTCGACTCAGCACAGTCTGGGCCCGGCAAATAATAAAAAACAGAGGCAGCCGGACCCTCGGGCGATACCCTCGTTCGGGCGTTTCGTCGTCGCTACGTCCGGTCCCAGTCGCGGGACCGCTCGACGGCGTCGGTCCACCGGGCGTAGCGCCGGTCTGCCTCATCGGCGTCCATTTGAGGGGTGAACTGCCGGTCGATCCGCCAGTTCGAGCGCAACTCCTCGGCGTCGTTCCAGTAGCCGACAGCGAGACCGGCCGCGTAGGCCGACCCCAGCGCCGTCGTCTCGTCGACCGCCGGCCGGGCGATCTTCCGCTGTAGAATGTCCGCTTGGAGTTGACACAGGAAATTATTCTTGACGGCGCCGCCGTCGACGCGCAGCGTCGTCGTCTCGACCCCCGAGTCGGCCGCCATCGCCTCGGCGATGTCGCGGGTCTGATACGCGATCGACTCTAGGGTCGCCCGCACGACGTGTTCTTTCGTCGTTTCCCGCGTCATGCCGACCATGGTTCCGCGGGCGCGCCCGTCCCAGTGGGGTGCCCCCAGCCCCGTGAACGCCGGCACCATGTACACGCCGTCCGTCGAGTCAACGGATCGGGCCAGTTGGGCGGTTTCGGCGGGGTCGTCCACAAGGCCGACGCTGCCGAGCCACTCGATGGCGGCACCGGTGATGAAAACGGAGCCTTCGAGTGCGTACTGGACAGGGTCGTCGGAGAGTTGAAAGCCGATGGTAGTCAGGAGGCCGTTGTCGGATTCGACGGCTTCGGTGCCGGTGTTCATCAGATAGAACGAACCGGTTCCGTAGGTGTTCTTTGCGTCGCCCGGATCGAAGCACGTCTGACCGAACAACGCGGCCTGTTGATCGCCGAGCGCGCCGGCGACGGGAACTTCAGCGTCAAGAAAGCCGTCGGCGTCGGTGTAGCCGTAGAGGTTCTCGTCGGAGGACGGCCGAACCTCGGGCAACATCGTCTCTGGTACGTCGAACTCCGCAAGCAACGCCTCGTCCCACGCGAGGTCGTGGATGTCATAGAGCATCGTCCGGGAGGCGTTCGAAACGTCCGTGATGTGGTTGCCGGTCAGATTGTAAATGAGCCACGAGTCGATCGTCCCCAGCAACAACTCGCCGGACTCGGCCCGGGTTTGTACGTCCTCGGGGTGAGTGCGCCGGAGTTTGATCGGGTCGGCGTTGTCGAGGATCCACTCGACTTTCGGCGCGGAAAAGTACGCGTCGGGCTCCAAACCGGTTTTTCTCCGGATCGCTTCGACCGTGTCCGAATCGAGCGTTTCGATGCGGTCCGTGGTTCGGCGGTCCTGCCAGACCAAGGCGTTGTACACCGGTTTGCCGCTCGCTTCGTCCCAGACGACCGTTGTCTCGCGCTGGTTCGTGATCCCGAGCGCCGCCAGCTGGTCGGCGTCAACGCCAGCGATCGAGAGCCCGCGGGAGACGACCGCCTTGGCGTTTCGCCAGATTTCGACGGGGTCGTGTTCGACCCAGCCGGGGTTGGGGTAGATCTGTTCGTGCCGTTCGTAGGCGTTGGCGACCACCTGCCCGCCGTGATCGAACAGCATGAACCGCGTTCCCGTGGTTCCTTGATCGATCGCACCGACGTACGTCTCGGTCATCCGTGTGTGACGGTATTCGTCTCGATCATCTGGCGACACACTATTGACCGACATATCGCCCGCAAATATAATCATTCCCCTAGCTCACCGGTTTGAACACTGAGTCGGTGTGAGGGGTTATATTCAGTATGGACGCTTCTTCGGTATGCGCGTTTCAAGCGGCGTCTCGGGGCTCGACGAACTCGTCGGTGGCGGAATGCCAGCCGGTCGACTCTACGTGCTGTCCGGTCCCCCGGGAAGCGGAAAGACCACGCTGTCGACGCAGTTTCTGGTAGAGGGGGCCAAACAGGACGAGAGCGGCCTCTTCGTGAGCATGCACGAGTCCCGTAACGACATCATCGAGGACATGTCCGGGTACGGATTCGGGTTCGAACGGGCCGTCAAGACTGACCGGGTGACGTTCGTCGACGTGTTCTCCGCCGAGGGCAAGCGGCTGTTCCAGCCGCCGGGGAAACACCGCGACGCCTCAAGCCTTATCAACCGCCTCACCGGATTCATCGAGTCGAACGGGATCGAACGCGTCGTCGTCGACTCGACGATGCTCCTCGAGTACTTACTCTCGGACACCGAAAACGACACGATCCAGTTTCTGACATCGCTGAAACGGACCGACGCGACCGTCGTGTTGATCTCAGAGATGACCGATCCGACCGCCTATACCGACGAGCACTATCTCGCCCACGGCGTCGTCTTCATGCACAATTTCCTTGAGGAGGGTGGGATGCAGCGGGGGATACAGGTCCTGAAGATGCGAGGGACGGGGATCGACACTGACATCCACGACCTCGAGTTCAGCGACGACGGCCTTCGGGCTGGGACGAAACGGGGGGCGTAAATGTACGATCGATACTTCGAGGATGAGAGGACGTACACCAGTGATGAGGTCCTCAGGCGCGCCTACGCCCTCGGCGTCGCGTCGGTGTGCGGTGACCCGGACGAGGAAACGTACGACCGGCTCAGACGGGGCTCTCCCGACACCTACGACGAGAGCATCATCGAACTCGCCTACGACGAGGGACGGGCGCGGGCGCTCAACCTCGAGGCAGACGCCGAAGCCGACGAAGAGATCTGGGAACGGCTTGTGGCGTCCGAGTTTGACGGCGAGGGATTGAGCGCGGGGACGGCGTCGGAGGATACAACGGATGGGCTCCCGGACGCGATCCGATCGCCGGATTCCGGCGGGCCAAAGGAGGGCCCCCCGGATCGTCTCGACCTCCCGTCGTTTCTGCGCCGGTGAGGGCTGGCCTTGGCTCCTGCTGGAGTTCGTCCATCCCGATCGTGCGAACGAGCGTGTCTATCCCGATAGCGGCAGATGCGTCCACAAGCAGTCACAGAGACGTTCAGAGCAAGCCGGTGATGAATCCAAGACCCATGCCGAAGAGGACAACAGCGGAGACGGCAGGCAGATAGGGGGTGTACTGTTCGACCGTCTGTTCGTGGCGCTGATAGCCCGCGATCAGTAGCATCGTCAATCCGACGATGCCGACGATGACAGTGATTGCGTACGCGCTCATCAATTCGAGGCAGTAGTTCGATCCGGCACAGAGGGCGATGATCTCGAACTCCTCCTCGTGGGCGAACCCGAGCAGGAATGCAAACCAAGCGATTCCGAGGAGTCCCCTCTCGGCGGCGACATCATGGCTATCTCGTGCGTGCGAGTGTCCGCCGACAAGCGGAATTGCACTTTGGATACGAGAGACGAGCCCCTCGTCCTGCACGGGTGACTGCTCGCCGAGATCTTCATGGCTGTGGTGTTGTGCGGAGTGCTCTGTCGACTCGTGGTCGTGACCCTCGTTCTGGTGGGAGTGTTCACCACCGTGGGCGTCGTGAGAGTGACCGTGACGGTACTCTCGAACGCCTAGGCCGATCAGCAGGACGCCCGCGACCAGACTGACCGGGCCACCGATCTGGATGCCGGCAACAAGCGTGAGTGGTTCGTTGATTTGGGTGAGATTGAAGTAGGATTTCGCATAAAAGAACGCCCCAACCATCGCGATACTGCTGATAAGGTGTCCGATACCGAGGATGAAACTCGCCGCAACGCCGTAGATCCACTTGTTCGTCTGATCGAGCGCGTACGAGGCGGCGACAGGCCACCCGTGGCCCGGTTCGACACCGTGGACTGCCCCGAGCGCGACTGCACCGACCAGCAGGCCGGCGTCTTCCGGTATCATCGTCGTATCCTGTACTCGGTGAGAGCGCCGAATAACGGTTGTTACTACCCGATCGGGGGGATCGTCATACTCGATACTCTTATGTGCGGGCACC
>NZ_JBKEGK010000022.1:0-19981 GCF_046710025.1 Natronomonas sp.
CCCCATAGACGAACTCGGCGCCTACCTCGGCGAGGCGCTCGCCGATGAGCGTGACCTTCGACATAACTATACTTTCGCTGGCGGCGTGTTAAGGCCGTCGCCCGACGGCGCATGACGGGGCCCGATCAATCCGGAATCGAAGTGGTTCGGTCGGATCGGGGCGGTCGTCAACCGTCCAGTGGATCGAAGATATGCACCGGCCACTCGAGCTCGTGTCCGAGCGCGAGCGAGCGCTCCCCGGGCGTCGGCTCTCGAACGCGCATCTCGACGCGATCTCCGATGCTGATATCGTCGAATTGCGCGTCGACGCGACCCGTGAGCCGACCGCCGGAGTCGAGTTCGACCACGGCGATGGTGTACGGGGCGTCGCTCTGGAGTGCGGGCGGAGGCGTGTGAACCGCCGTACAGGCGTATACTTCGCCGGTTCGGGGCTGCGCCTCGACCTCGATCGAGCGGCTTCCACAGGCGTAACACGCTGGCCGGGGCGGGAGCAACACCTGCCCGCAGTCGGCACAGACGCCCCCGAGGAACTCACCATCGGCCAGCGCGTCGAAAAAGCCCGGTAGCGTCAGCGGGCTGTCAGCGGTGAGACGGTCGTCGCTCATCGCGTCACCTCCTTCGTTCCCGTTGCGACACCCGAATCGGGTTCAGCACCCGCCGAGAGGATGTGCACGACGGTGACAGCGTCCGCGACGCCGCCCTCGTTGAGCAACAGCGCGTGCTCCGCCCCGTCGAGTGCCCGACCGCCGGCCGCCCCGGTCAACTGCTCATAGGCCTCGATCGCCTGAAGGAGTCCAGTCGCGCCGATCGGATGCCCCCGCGCCTTGAGGCCGCCGCTCGTGGAGAGTTCAACGTCAGTCCAGCCGTCGTCGCGCGCCTCGGGTGACAGGTGGCTCTGGTAACCCAGACCCTCGGGGGCGAACCCGACGGCTTCCGACAGCAGCGCCTCGCAGACGGTGAAGGCGTCGTGGACCTCCGCGATATCGATATCTTCGGGGGCGAGGCCGGCCTCTGCGTAGGCGGTTTCAGCGGCCGCGGCTGCCCCCTCGATATGGGTCATGTCCCGCTCGGCGACGGCGACGTTGTTCGCGGCCGCGCCGACCCCGTCGACCGAGACCGCCGGTACGCCGAGGTCGGCGGCGATCTCGGCGGTCGTCACGAGGACCGCCGCGGCGCCGTCGCCGACGGGCGCGCAATCATAGAGTTTCAGCGGCGGGGCGACGGTCGGCGAGTCGAGGACTGTCTCGGCGTCGATCGCCTCGGAGAACTGCGCCCGCGGGTTCGCGGCGGCGTTCGTGTGGTTTTTAACGGCGATCTCCGCGAGATCGGCCTCCGTCGCCTCGGTCTCGTGAAGATATCGGCTCGCCAACAGCGCGTACTGGCTCGGGGCCGTCACCCCCGAGCGCTGCTCGATCGCCCGGTCGAAGGCCGCCGAGAGCGCGTCGGTCGCCCCACCGGTACCGCCCGCCGTCATCTTTTCGACGCCGCAGGCGAGGACGCCGTCGTGCTCGCCGTTCCGGACGTCCTTGACCGCGTGCCGAAGCGCAAGCGCCCCCGCGGCCGCACACCCCTCGACGCGTTCGGCGGGGACCATCCCGACACCCGCCCACTCAGCCATGAGCGTGCCCTGCATGATCTGGTGCTCGTAGGTCTCGGATTGGTTTCCAACGTAGACGGCTCCGACGAGGTCAACGGGATCGGGCAATCCTTCGAAGGCCTCCGCGAGCGCGACAGAAAAGAGATCCCGCCCGGGGAGGTCGGTCCGGCCGATGGGAGAGGCCCCGACGGTCGCGATCACTGGCTGTGGCATAGTATAACGCGATACCGATCGGGTCGAAATAGTTCTTTTTATTGCTGGGGCGTCGCCATCTCCCGTCCACCGGGACGTACCTACATAAATTATTAATAGGGACCTCAACGAGACGCTTGTATGCACAAACCGCTACTGACGACGCAGTTCCTCGATCGGGCCAGACGCGATTACGGGTCCCACGAGGCCGTCGTTGCGACGACGGGGGAACGGTTCACATACGAGGAGTTGGGCGACCGGGCCGACCGACTCTCGGCAGCGCTTCAGGCACGGGGCATCGAGAAGGGCGACTCCGTCGCCGTCCTCGACCCGAACACTCACTACCAACTCGAGGCGGCCTACGGGATCATGCAGTTAGGTGCGATCCATACGCCGCTGAACTATCGGCTGTTGCCAGAGGACCTCGAGTATATCCTGAACGACGCCGATGTGCGGGCCGTGATCGCCGACCACGAGTTGGCCGAGAAGGTCGAAGCAGTCCGTGACGACGTACCGACCGAGGTGTTCGTCTCGAATGACGCTGACGTGACCGACGGCGAGTGGGAGGACTTCGACACGATCATCGAGGGGGTTGAGCCCACCTACGACGCACCCGAGATGGACGAAGACGACGTCATCACGATCAACTACACATCAGGGACGACCGGCGACCCGAAGGGCGTCATGCGAACCCACCGGACGGAGGCGCTTCACGCGTATCTCATTGCGCTCCATCAAGAGATCACCGACGACGATACCTACCTGTGGACGTTGCCGATGTTCCACGTCAACGGGTGGGGACATATTTACGCGGTTACCGGGATGGGTGCGAAGCAGGTCTGTAGCCGCGGAATCGACGCCGAGTGGATCTTCGAGACGATCAACGAAGAGGACATTTCGTACCTCTGTGCCGCCCCGACGGTCCTCAACATGCTGCTCGATTACTACGAGGACCACGACATCCCGACGAGCGGGGACGCCGATGTCCGCGTCGCGACGGCGGGCAGCGCGCCGCCGGAGGCGACCATCCGGACCGTCGAGGACGAGTTCGGCTGGTACCTCAAACACGTCTACGGGGCGACCGAGACCGGCCCGCTCATCACTTCCTCGGACGCGCGACGGTACTTCGACGACGACTCCTCGGATCGCTTCGCGGTCAAGAAGACCCAGGGGCTCGGCTACCTCGGCACCGAGGTCCGCGTCGTCGATGAAGACGGTAACGACGTCCCCGAGGACAGCCAGTCGATCGGCGAGATCGTCGTCCGCGGCAACCAAGTGATGGACCGGTACCTCGGCAAGCCCGACGCGACGGAAGAGGCGTTCAACGACCGCCTCGAGGGCTACTACCACATGGGCGATCTCGCGACCGTCGACGAGAACGGGATGATTCAGATCCAAGACCGCAAGAAAGATATCATCATCTCCGGCGGTGAGAACATCTCCTCGATCGAACTTGAGGATACGCTGTTCGAACACCCTGATGTCTCCGACGTGGCGATCATTCCCGCTCCCAGCGACGAGTGGGGCGAGACGCCGAAGGCGTTCGTCGTCCCGGCCAGCGGCGACCCCGACGACCCCGGCGTGAGCGAGGACGAATTGACCGAGTTCACCCGCGAGAACCTGGCGAGCTACAAGATGGTCCGACGCGTGGAGTTCGTCGAAGACCTACCGACGACGGCGACCGGAAAGGTGCAAAAGTACGAACTCCGCGAGCGCGAGTGGGAGGACGAGGACTCGATGGTCGGGCAAGGATAACGGCGAACGCAGGCGTTCGATAGCACCGGGCAGACCCACGAGAGATATATCAATAATACGGCAAATCCAGCAGGCTGTTCGACTCGCCCTACCGCGGGGATAAACGAATGCGTACGTAGTGACACGGCCCAGTTATAGATATATCTGGAAAGTGGGGCAAAACGTCTGAGAAGGGCCGCTCGCGACGGATCCGACCGCCCTCGATATTAGTACGGTATTCGACGTAGACCGCTTAGAGGTATGAACGGGCTGCCGTGGCCGTACCGACTACTCGAAGTCCGGTTTGCGGTCCTCGACGAACGCCGCCATCCCTTCGCGTTGGTCGGGCGTCCCGAACAGCGAGCCGAAGGTCCGCTTCTCGTAGTCGAGGCCGCTGATATCGCTGTATCCCTGCGCGATGGCATCCTTGGCCGCTTGGAGCGCGAAGGCGGGCTTGGACTCCAGTTCGGCCGCGAGTTCGGCGGCCCGGTCGTCAATCTCGTCGTCGGGGACAACCTCGCCGAACAGGCCCTCTTCCTCGGCAGTCTCGGCATCGAGGCGCTGGCCGAGGTAGATCATCCGCTTTGCGGTCTCCTCGCCGACCAACCGCGGCAGGCGCTGGGTACCGCCCCAACCGGGGATGATGCCGAGATCGATCTCGGTGTTGCCGATGAGCGCCGACTCGCTGGCGACCCGAAGATCACACGCCATCGCCATCTCGCAGCCGCCGCCGAAGGCGTAGCCGTCGACGATGGCGACCGTGGGTGCGGGAAACCGCTCGATGGCGTCGGCGACATCGTGGCCCAGTTCGCCCCACGCTTGGGCCTCGGCGGTCGAGAGGTCCTTCATGTACGCGATGTCCGCTCCGGCGATGAACGCGTCGTCGCCGGCACCGCGGACGACGAGCACGCGTGCGTTTTCGGCTCTGGCCTCTTCAACGGCCTCGCCGAGCGCTTCGAGCGTTTCGACGTTCAACGCGTTGAGGGCGTCGGGTCGATCGACGGTCACCGTGGCGACGTCACCGCTCCACTCTAACTCGACAGTGTCCCATGTCATGAACCTGGGTTTCTCCGGAGACCGAATAAAGCTACTGACGTCGCCTCGTGCTTCCGTCGTCACCCGGTTAATTCGTCGAGTCTATTTAAGTACGGGTCCCGAGGCACCTGATACATCGACCGGTAGTCGATTTCGCCTGTCGAAAACCGGTCCGTCAGCTGTTCGGTCGCCTTGACCGCCGCCGCTTTCGACTCGTACGTCTCGGGGTCGCGTTCAACGTCCGGTTCCAGACGGAGCGTGACCACCCAAGGCGCGTCAGGTGGAAGATGGCGGTTCCCTTCGGGGCGTCGGTTCCGGCGGCCGCGGGTGAGATACACCGTCGGCAGACACGGAGCGGGGAACGCCGAGCCATCGAAGATATCGGGACGGTACGCCGCCACGGCCCGGCCCGCCTCGGCGTTCCAGATCGTCCATCCTGCACCGAGCGCAGCCGCATCGAGCATACGTTGTGTTGGGTCCAGACGCGTATTACAGTCCCGATGCGCACCAAGCACGGCGGCTCCCTGAGAGCTGGATCACCCCTCCGAACGCGCCGCCGGGCGGTGGAGACTGTACCAAACAATACTGTGACACACCGGTCAAAACCAACAAAAGCAACAGTCTTTATACTGTTAAGGATAGCATCGTCGGTATGGGTGCAGACAATCAGGAACCGATGGTCCGGCCGGCAGACCCGCCGGGCGACCCGTCGGCGCTCGAACGCGAGCCGCGTGATACCGTCTCCGAGTACGTCGACCTGGCGTCCGATCTTGAGGCGGCTGTCTCGGGCGCCGTTCGTTTCGACGAGTACGCACAGGTACTGTACGCGACTGACGGGAGTGTCTACCAAGCTCGGCCGGCTGGCGTCGTCTACCCGAAAGATGTCGCCGACGTCCGCGAAGCCGTCCGGATCGCGGTCGAGCACGAGACGCCGGTCCTCCCGCGCGGGGCCGGTTCGTCGCTCGCCGGCCAGACTGTCGGTCCGGGCTGTGTCGTCCTCGACATGTCCCGGCACATGGACGGCCTACTCCAGGTCGACACCGACTCCAAGCGTGCCCGCATCCAGCCGGGGATTGTCCAAGACGACCTCGACGACCAACTCGCCGAGGACGGCCTAAAGTTCGCGCCCGATCCAGCCTCGTCGAACCGATCGACGGTCGGTGGCGGCATCGGGAACAACTCGACCGGCGCGCACTCGGTTCGGTACGGGATCACCGACGCCTACACCGAGGAAATAAAGGCCGTTCTTTCCGACGGCTCGCTGCTGCACGCCCGCGAGGTCGTCCTCGACAGCGAGGAGTACGACGAAATCGTCTCGAAGGACGACCGCGAGGCCGAGATCTACGAGACCGTCCGCGCGCTCGTCGAGGACAACGAGGCGGTGATCGAGGAGAAGTACCCCGATCTCAAGCGCCGCGTCAGCGGCTACAACCTCGACCGCGTCATCTACGAGAACGACGACGGGGAGACGGTGATCAACCTCTCGAAACTCTACGTCGGCAGCGAGGGGACCCTCGGCGTCATCGTCGAAGCCACGATCGGCCTCGTGACGATGCCCGAGGAGACCGCGTTGGTGCTTTATTGCTTCGACTCGCTCGTCGACGCGATGGAGGCCGTCCCGGAGGCCTTGGAGTTCGACGTCAGCGCCGTCGAGTTGATGGACGACGAGGTGTTCCGGCTGGCCGCCGAGTCGGACGGCTACAGCGAGTACGTCGAGCCGATCCCCGAGGGGACGGCCGCGGCGCTCATGCTCGAGTACGACTCGGAGGTCGTCAGCGACTTCGAGGCCGCCATCGGCGATACCAACGCGTACTTTGTCGACGAGGGCGACGCCTTTGACGCCATCGAGGCCTACACTGAGAAGGCTCAAAAGGACATCTGGTCGCTCCGAAAGGCGGCGATCCCGCTTTTGATGAGTCTTGAGGGCGATCCCAAGCCGTATCCGTTCATCGAGGACGCGACGGTGCCGCCGGAGGAACTCGCCGAGTACGTCGTGGAGTTCGAGGAGGTCCTGGAGGATCACGACACCTCCGCCGCGTACTTTGCTCACGCCGGCAGCGGAACGTTGCACATCCGGCCGATCCTGAACCTCAAGGACGAGGTCGGCATCGAGAAGATGCACTCGATCACCGACGACGTGACCGATCTGGTGTTGAAACACCACGGTTCCTTCTCGGGCGAACACGGTGACGGGATGGCCCGAACCGAGTTCAACCCGAAGATGTACGGCGATGACCTCTGGAGCGCGTTCAAAGAGATCAAGACCGCCTTCGACCCCGAGTGGTTCATGCACCCCGGCAACGTCGTCTACCGCGAAGACTCCGAGGACGTCGGCCCGGCAGGCAACCGCGGTGTCGGTGCTGACATGCGGGAGAACCTCCGGTACGGCTCGAGCTACCAGTCGCTCGAGCCGCAGACGAAACTAGACTTCTCAGACGAGGGCGGCTTCTCGCACCTCGTCGAACTGTGTAACGGCTGTGGGACCTGCCGACAGACCGACGAGAACACGATGTGTCCGACATTCCGCGCCTCCCGCGAGGAGGTCCAAGCCACTCGCGGGCGTGCGAACTCCCTTCGGGCGGCCATCAGTGGCGAACTCCCCGAGGACGAGATCTACTCCGATCGCTTCCAGGAGGAGGTACTCGACCTCTGTGTCGGTTGCAAGGGTTGCAAGTCCGACTGTCCGACCGGCGTCGACTTCGCGAAGCTGAAAGCCGAGGTTAAACACGACTACCACCAAGAGAAGGGAACGAGCCTCCGCTCGAAGCTCTTCGGCAACGTCGACACCGTCAACGCTCTCGGAAGCGCGTTCGCGCCGGTCTCGAACTGGGCACAGAAGCTCCCCGGCTCGGACGTGATCGCTGAGAAGGTGCTCGGGATCGCCCCCGAACGCGATCTCCCGAAGTTCTCGAATGAGACACTCGTCGGGTGGTTCGACGAGCGCGGCTCCCAGGTTCCGCTAGCGGAGGCCGACGACACCGTCGTCCTGTTCCCGGACACCTACACGAACTACAACTACCCCGAACCCGGCAAGGCGGCTGTCGAACTGCTCGAGGCGGCCAACATCCACGTCCGAGTCGCGGACAAGGACGAAGTCGCCGCCAGCGGCCGGGCGGCTTTCTCGATGGGGCTGCTTGACGAGGCCGAAGCGCGTGCACAGGCGAACCTCGACGCGCTGATGCCGTACGTCGAGGACGGCTGGTCTGTGCTGTTCGTCGAGCCCTCCGACGCCGTGATGTTCCAAGACGAGTACGTCGACCTCCTCTCAGACGACCGCGTGGAGGAACTCGCCGTTGCCGCGTACGGCATTTGTGAGTACCTCAACACCTACCAGATCACCGGCGAGATGGACTTTGACGCGCCTGCGGAGTACGTGACCTACCACGGTCACTGCAACCAGAAGGCGCTCAACCGCGACCACCACGCCGCCGCCGCGCTGTCGTCGGCCGGCTACGACGTTGACGCGCTCGACTCGTCGTGCTGTGGGATGGCTGGCTCGTTCGGCTACGAGGAGGAGCACTACGAACTCTCGAAGGCGATCGGCGATATCCTCCACGAAAAGGTGGAGGAGAGCCCCGGCGGCGAGGTCGTCGCCCCCGGCGCCTCCTGTCGTTCCCAGCTCGCAGACGACGACTTCGAGGGCGAACGCCCCGCTCACCCCGTCGAGAAGCTCCACGAAGCGCTGGCCTGAGGACGCAGACGGCCCCCCGTCTCTGTATCAGATGGAGCGTCGGTTCAATCCTGTCTCGACCGCGGCGAGGCATCACGCTTTTAAATCGGTCGACGCCTACCGACAGCCATGCCGAGACCACGCGACGACTTTGACGACCTCCGCGAGTTCGAGTTCCGGGAACCCGAAGAGGTTCTCGAGGAAGATGCCCTTTACACCGTCTACGAGGTCGCCCGCCTGCTGCAGGGTGTCGATCCTGGAGCCGAACTCGATGTCGAGACCGAGGACGTCCTCCTCGATTGGGCCATCCCGTGGATGCTCGACCACAGCGAGGCGTTTGTCTTCGCCGAACCGGACACCGACGACGAACCGGGGTACTACGGCCTCCGATGAAACTGCTGGTCGCCGGGAGCGCCGAAGTCGACGCCGGGAAGACGACGTTCACGACCGGTCTGATCGAGCGAACCGGAACCCGCGGCTACAAGCCCCGCGCCGGGAACGGTTACTGGTACGATCAAGACGACTACCGGCGGGCGGTCGAGGAGGGACGGCTCTATGGGAAGGACGCAAAAAAGATCGCCGCCGCAAACGAGGGGTCAACGCGGCCTGAGGACATCAACCCCATCCACCGGCTATGGCTGCCGACGCCGGGGCGAGGCAAGGGTATCCTGGGCCGCGACGGGCGGCGCTTTCTGTTCGACCGCGTTACGCTCGACGCTGACGCCTATGTCGTCAACGGCGAAGTCGACATCCCGCCGGCAGCGAAGCGGGCGTTTCCGCTCGACCGCGCCCATCACGCCGAGTCGCTGGAGGCGCTCAACGAGTTGATGGCCCGATCCCACGCGCCGGCACTAGAGTCACTTGCGGACGATATTGCGCGCCGCAAGGGGGCGATCGTGGAATCCTACGCCGACATCGCCCGCCCGCTCTCGTCGTTCGTCCCCGACGCGGTCGCCGTCGTCGAACCCCGGCGCTGTCGCGTCTACGAGGGCGGTCGGTACGCGAAGGCCTGTGAGGTCGCCAGCGGCAGTGCCCACGAGGGCCGCCTCGAAGAGCGCGTCGAAAGCGTCATCGACCTTCTCGATCCGGCCGATTCGGTCACGCTGCCGGCGCTATCGAGTGCCGAGCGCGAGGATCTCGCGGTCGTCGCCGACGCTTACGCCGATGCCTACGACGCACTTTTTGAGGCGGTGTGAGATCGATCCGGTGGGCGGTCCGTCTCCTCGGCATTAGCTTTTATACTAGATGTCGAATACCCAGACGACCCAACGCCTGGTTTTATATACTCCCTGAATAGTCAAGCGGTATTACTATTCTACAATCTCACAGTTAAGTAAGTGGGTTCCAACGTCTGCGACATACGGACGGGAACCTATGGACGGTACAACGACCGACCCGATAGATAGCTGGCAACAACGGTGTCATATCGTTGGCATTGTCCAGTCACTCACTCTCGTCAGTAGATCAATCGAGAAACCCGTTAACCATGCCGGTATCGGGTTCCTGGATGGTTCTGTATGACGCCCTTTTCGTTCCTTGCGGCCGCCCTCGTTCGTCGTTTGACGCCATACTTGTCCGCCGTGCGACGCCTCCGGATGCATCGTTCGGCGACAGATACTCGACGGCACACCCCTTAGGTACTGTCGTGAACGTTGAGACCGAGGCCGATCCGGTCGTTCTCTTCGACGGCGTCTGCAATTTGTGTGTCGGGTCGCTCCCGTGGCTGCTCCGGATGGACCACCGCGATCGGCTCCGTTTCGGGACGCTCCAGTCCGACTCCGGGACGGACCTGCTGGAGCACTGTGGGCTTCCCCAGGACTACGATCAGAGCATGGTCGTCGTTGAGGGCGAGACGGCCTACACGAAGTCGGACGCCGTCGTCCGGTTGGCGTGGCTGTTGGGGTTCCCCTGGGCGCTCGGTTCGATCGCCGCCCTTGTCCCGGAACGGGTCCGGGATCGCGCTTACCGGTGGCTCGCGCGAAACCGCTACGACTGGTTCGGAACGCGGGATGCGTGTCTCGTCCCCGATAGCGACCTCGTTGACGGCAACCTCCGTGATCGGTTTCTCGGCTGAGCCGTTCCGGCCCGCACCACCCACAGACCACCCGAACCCCCGGCTCAAGCGGGATGTGACAACCAGACACACCTAGATCCGGTTCGACGCGCTTAAGTGGCTCATCCGCCTCGCTCAACGTGAGACAGGCGTAGCCTGTTTCACGCCGTAGTAGCCCACGAGGCTGCGACTACGGAGGTGAACGATGGCAGATTCGATACAGGACGCAGTATCCCGCGCACTCAGCGACTCACCCGACCGGAATTTCCGGGAGACGGTGGACATCGCTGTCAACCTGCGCGATTTAGACCTAGCCGACCCCAATAACCGGGTGGACGAGAGCATCGTCCTACCATCGGGTACGGGCCAGGACACGCGTATTGTCGTCTTCGCGGAGGGTGAGACCGCCCTTCGTGCTGAGGACGTTGCGGACGAGGTGCTCGACAACGACGATCTCGAGGACCTCGGAGACGACGACAACGCGGCGAAAGACCTTGCCGACGAGACGGACTTCTTCATCGCGGAAGCCAGCCTGATGCAGGACATCGGCCGGTATCTCGGGACCGTTCTCGGTCCTCGGGGAAAGATGCCGACGCCCCTGCAACCCGATGACGACGTCGTCGAGACCATCAGCCGAATGAAAAACACCGTTCAGGTCCGCTCCGGCGAACGACGTACGTTCCACACGCGCGTCGGCGCCGAGGACATGGACGCCGACGCGATCGCCGACAACATCGACGTCATTCTGCGCCGACTGTTCACGGACCTCGAGAAGGGTCCCCAGAACATCGATACGGTGTACGTGAAGACGACAATGGGACCGGCGGTGGAGGTGCCCGCATGAGCGCCGAGGCCGAACGCAAGACTGAGACGATCCCGAAGTGGAAACGCGAGGAGACCGACGCGATCGTCGAGTTCCTCAAGAGCTACAGTTCGATCGGCGTCGTCGACATTACCGGCATTCCAAGCAAGCAGCTCCAAGACATGCGCCGTGAACTCCACGGCACCGCGGCGCTGCGCGTCTCGCGGAATACCCTGATCGAGCGCGCGCTCGACGATGTCGGCGACGGCATCGAGGACCTCGCGGAACACGTCGAGGGACAGGTAGGCCTGATCGGCACGAACGACAACCCCTTCGGGCTCTACCAGCAGCTTGAGGCCTCGAAGACGCCCGCGCCCATCAACGCCGGGGAGGTCGCCCCCAACGACATCGTCATTCCGGAGGGCGACACCGGTGTCGACCCCGGACCGTTCGTCGGCGAACTCCAGACAGTCGGAGCCAACGCCCGGATCGACGGCGGGTCGATCAAGGTTGTCGAAGACTCGACTGTACTCTCGGCCGACGAGGAAGTGTCGGCCGACCTCGCGAACGTGCTCACCGAGCTCGGAATCGAACCAAAGGAGGTCGGCCTCGACCTCCGTGGCGTGTTCTCCGAGGGCGTGCTGTTCTCGCCCGAGGAACTCGATATTGACATCGAAGAGTACGTCACGGACCTCAAAGCTGCCTCCAGCGCCGCGCGGAACCTCTCGCTCAACGCCGAGTACCCGACGGCCCAGACGGCGCCGTCGATGCTCGCGAAGGCGGCCGGCGAGGCGAAGTCCGTCGGGCTGTCGGCGGCCGTCGAGAGCCCCGACCTTGCTGACGATCTCGTCTCGAAAGCCGACGCCCAGGTTCGGGCGCTCGCCGGCGCTATCGACGACGACGAGGCGCTTCCCAAGGAACTCCGCGGTGTCGAGACTGCCCCCGCTACGCCGGCAGCTGACGCCGAGACAGCGGATGAAGACGAAGCTGAAGACGAGGCCGACGAGGCCGCAACCGACGAATCGAGCGACGAAGACGAAGACGGTGCCGAGGACGACGCCGACGACGGCGGCGACGCGCTCGGCGACATGTTCGGGTGACTACCAATGGAATACGTTTACGCAGCACTCATTCTGCACGAAACCGACGAAGAGATCAACGAAGACAACCTGACCGGCGTGCTCGAAGCCGCCGGTGTCGACGTCGAGGAGTCCCGCGTCAAGGCGCTCGTCGCCGCGCTGGAGGACGTCGACGTCGACGAGGCCATCGAGACGGCCGCTGCGGTGCCCGCGGCCGGCGGCAGCGCGGCTGGCGGGTCGACCGAAGAGGCCGACGAGGCCGAGGAAGCCGACGCCGAAGAAGCTGAGCCCGACGAGGCCGAGGAAGCCGACACCGAGGAGGAAGGCGACGACGAAGACGACGACGGCGGCGAAGGTCTCGGCGAGCTGTTCGGTTAATCGGCTCTCCGACCCCCTCGAGCGGTTCGAACCTTCTCATTTATAACCTGGCTCAGCGGTGCGACAAGCGACGGAGCGGCGGTGGAGTGCCGGCGCAACCGGGTATTTATGTACGATGACGGGGGCAACGTTGCTCGATGGAGGTGATACTCGCGCCGCGGGCGACGGTCCTCGCATTCTGTTTCGTCAGCGGCGGTGTCGGCCTCGGCGCGGTGAGCGGCCTCGTGCCGGGGTTACACGCTAACAACATGGCACTGCTGCTCGCCGGAGTCGCCCCTTCGGTTCCGGGGCCGCCGCTGTACGTCGGGATGGCGATGGTCGCGGCGGGCGTCGTCCACACCTTTCTCGAGATTGTTCCGACGCTCGCCCTTGGCGTTCCCGATCCGGCGACGGCGGTCGCGGCCCTGCCCGGGCATCGGCTCGTGCTGGCGGGGCGCGGAGAAGAGGCATTGCGGCTCTCGGCGCTCGGTAGCGCCACGGCTGTCGTTCTCGCCGCCCCGCTCGCGATCCCGATCACCCGGGCGATGGTCCGGTTGTGGCCCATTCTCCGGGCGAACCTCGCGCTCGTCCTCGGCGGGGTCGCGGCGACGCTAATCTTGACCGAACGGGGGCTGGGATCGAAACTTGTCGCCGCCGTTTCTTTCGGGCTGAGCGCACTGTTAGGGCTCGGTACGTTGGATCTCTCCCCGGAAGCGCCGCTGGCCGCCGGCGGGATGCTCGCGCCACTGTTCGCCGGGCTGTTCGGAGCGCCCGTGTTGATCGACGCCATCGACGGCGACGGCGTCCCGCCACAGGACGGCCCCGAAATCGCGGCGTCAAAACGGAGTGTCTTTGGACTGTCGGGGATCGGCACGCTTGCCGGTGCGGTCGTCGGCTACGTGCCGGCGGTATCGAGCGCTGTCGCGGCGACGCTGGCGCTTTTGGCCGTCCCAGGGCGCTATGGCGCGCGGGGGTTCGTCGTCGCCACCTCTGGTGTGAACACGGCGAATAGCATCTTTGCCCTGTTCGCGCTCGTTGCCCTCGGGTCGCCGCGCACTGGCGTCCTCGTCGCTCTGGAGTCGGCATCGGTGCCGCTCTCGATGCCGCACCTGCTCGTCGCCGTCGCGGTGGGCGCGAGCGCCGGGGTGCTCTGTGTCCTCCTGATCGGCGACCGGTATCTCGCTGTCGTCGGCCGCATGAATCCGGCGCGGCTCTCGGTCGGAGTGCTCTGTGGGCTCGGCGCGCTTTCGTTCCTGTTCGCCGGCGTCCTCGGCGTCGGCGCGTACGTAGCAGCGACCGTCGTCGGTCTCGTTCCGGCTCGGTTCCGCGCCCGCCGCGCGAACCTGATGGGGGTGCTCATCGGCCCGATTATCCTCGGGTGAGAGCGAACGACGCCGAAACGCGCCTACAGCCGGTACTCGGGGCCGTTGTCGGTGTCTTGCACCTCGACGCCGAGAGCCTCGAGATCGTTGCGGAGTTCGTCGGCCCGCCCGTAGTTGCCGGCCTCGCGCTCGCTCTCGCGGAGTTTGAGAACCAACTCGACCAGCTCGCCGGCGAGCGTTGCTTCGCCGTCAGTGTCGCCGCCGAAATCGAACCCGAGAACGCCCTCGCCGAACGCCTCGAACGTCTCGGCCGTCCGTCTGAGCCCTCGGTAGTCATACCTGTCAGCGCCGTCGAGGTGGCGGTTCGCCGCCCCGGCGAGTTCGAGGAGCGCGGCCAGCGCCTCCCGGGTGTTGAAATCGTCGTTCATCGCGTCAGTGAACGACGACCGCGCGTCCTCAACCGACTCACGGAGCGGCGATTCGACCTTTGTCCGGGCATCGGGGCTGTCGGCGGCCGAAACGACCCGGTCGTAGGCCGCTTCAAGACGCTCCCAGCGCTCGATCGCCTCGTCGATCGCCGCCTCGCTGTAGGTCTGCGTCGAATTGTACGACGCTGACGCGAAGAACATCCTGAGGGGGTTGACGCCGAATCGCTCGACGGCTTCCGAGACGGGGATAAAATTGCCGAGGCTGGAGGACATCTTCTCGTCGCCCATCTCGAAGAGGTCGGCGTGGAGCCAGTAGCGGGCGAACTGCTTGCCGGTCGCCGCCTCGCTCTGTGCGATCTCGTTCTCGTGGTGTGGGAAGACGAGATCGCGCCCGCCGATGTGGATGTCGATGGAGTCGTCGAGATGGGTCATCGACATCGCCGAGCACTCGATGTGCCAGCCCGGACGACCCTCTCCCCACGGCGAGTCCCATGTCTCACCCGTCGGGTTGTCGGCGTCGTACTCACGGTCCTCGTTTCGGTGCTCCTTGACCGCGGCCTCGGAGACACCGCCGGCTTTCCACAGCGCAAAGTCCGCCGGATTGCGCTTTTCGGAGCGTTCGTCCTCGGCGCCCTGGGCTTCGACGTCGTCGATCGACTGATTCGAGAGTTTCCCGTAGTCTGGAAACTCGGCCACGTCGAAGTACACGGAGCCGTTCGACTCGTACGCATACCCCTTCTCGATCAGCGTCCGGACGAGGTCGACGATCTCCGAGATATGCTCGGAGACCCGGGGGTACACCTCTGCGCGTTGGAGATTGAGCGACCGCATGTCGGCGAGCAGTTGCCGGATAAACTCACGGGCAACACCGGATTCGTCCTTGCCGAGGGGCCCGTCGCCGGCGCGCTCGCCGACGCGGGCGACGATCTTCTCGTTCACGTCGGTGATGTTCTCGACGTGGCGGACGCCGTATCCGAGGTGTTCGAGCCACCGGTGGATCACGTCAACGTGGACCCAACTTCGGGCGTGACCGAGGTGGGCCTCATCTGACACCGTCAACCCGCAGTAGTACAACAGGACGTCGTCGGGATCGGCTGGTTCGAACGTCTCTCGCTCGCCCGAGAGCGTGTTCGACAGACGGAGCGTCATTGGCGGAGCCTCGCTCGGCGGCGGTTTTAATGCGTCGCTTGCCCGGCCTCAAGCGCATCTTCGACGGCCCTGACGGCGTCTGGACCGGCCCGACGGCCGACGACGACAGTGATATGACCCTCCGTTCCGGCGGCTGCAACCACCTCGATTTCGGCCGTTCGAAGCCGTTCGAGTACTGCCCCGAGCGACCGGGTATCAACCTCGCCCGTCGCCACGACGGCTGTCAAGTCGCCGTCGCCGACCGCGAAAGCGTTGTCGCCGACCCGTAAGATCCCATTCCCGCCGTCGGTGGGGCCCACGTTCGAGCGCATCGAGACGCTGGCGCGACACCTGGGAGGGTCGTACGCTCCCAGGTCCTCGGAATACCGGCGGAGCGCGGCTGCGACCGCGTCGGTGTCGCCAACGTCGAGGAACTCGGCGGCGGCGGTGTAGTTGAGGACGCCCGCTCGGAGCGCGGTGTGAATGAATGGGTGCGCCCGAACGGCGGCACGCGCGTCTGCGGCGACGGTCATGGGAGGTGTCTCGCCCGGCTCGAATAAGGCCGTGTCGGTCAGTACCGATGGGCCGTCGTGGCCGCGTCTTGCGGTCCGACGTTGCACTCGGTGGGACATCCCGAAGCCCCTAAGGCCGCCGTCGCCCAACGTATTCTCATGCAAGCGCTCGTCATCGTCGCCCACGGGTCACACCTCAATCCCGACGCGAGCACCCCGACGTACGACCACGCAGACACGATACGCGAGGCCGGCGTCTTCGATGAGATAAAGACCGGCTTCTGGAAGGAAGAACCCTCCTTCCGCGAGGTGCTTCGGACAGTCGAAAGCGATGAGGTATATGTCGTGCCGCTCTTCATCTCTGAGGGATACTTTACCGAGGAGGTCATCCCGCGGGAACTCCGGCTTGACGGGTGGGATCTTGAGGCGTGGGACTCCGACGGAACGAGCGCGACACACGCCACTCTCGAGGCGACCGATGTCAGGAAGACGGTCCACTACTGTGGCCCCGTCGGGACCCACGACGCGATGAGCGACGTCATCGTCCGGCGGGCAGAGAGCGTCACCGGCGACCCCGAGGTCGGCGAGGAGTTCGCGCTGGCGGTCGTCGGCCACGGGACCGAACGCAACGAGAATTCGGCGAAGGCGGTCCGACTCCACGCCGACCGGATCGACGCGATGGATCGCTTCGAGGAGGTTAAAGCGCTGTTCATGGACGAGGACCCCGAGGTCGACGATGTCACCGACTTTTTTGAGACGAGTGATATCATCGTCGTCCCGCTATTCGTCGCCGACGGCTACCACACGCAGGAGGATATTCCGGAAGACATGGGGCTGACGGATGACTACCGGACCGGCTGGGAGACGCCCGCGGCGGTCGACGGCCACCGGGTCTGGTACGCCGGGGCGGTCGGTACCGAGGCGCTCACCGCAGATGTACTCATCGAGCGAGCCGCCGACGCCGGGGCCGACGTCGGCGACGCGATCGAGGAGGTCAGACGGAAGACCCGGAACGCCGGGACGGACGCCGACGCCGAGGCTGGCGCGGAGGCGGGTGACTGACGTGAACGACGCGCAACTCGACGCGTTGGTTTCGGCGGCCGTGGATGGAATCGAGTGCGACGGCCTCTCTGTCGGCCGGACACAGGACGGATTCCGGTTCGAAACACCGGGAAACGCTCACGTTGGGCTCTCTGAGCCGGAACTTCGGTCGGTCGCCGCCGATGCCCCGTGGTTCGTCTCGAACTGGTATCACTGGGACTGCATCGACCGCGCGGACACCGAGCGGGCGTTCCTCCGATGGCTTGAGGGTGCCGAGGAACGATCGGTCACGGAGCGCTACGAGGCGCTCACCGGGGACGGGATCGACGCCTCGTGGGGGCAACTCCGGATCGACATCGCCCGTGGGGACGATCGGAGTCGGCGCTACACGGTCAGACACGAGGCCGACGGCGACATCGCCCCGAAGGAACTCGATGTCCTGACAGATCCCTTCGACGCACGGGAACTAGTCAAACACGACGACCGGGGGCAATACCGACCGTTGAAGACCGCGCCGACCCTGCCGACCGGGTGGGCGTTCGTCGACCTCGACGGCCCCGCGCTCGCCGAAGCCGTCGAGTACGTCTACCCGGCGACGATCGCGAATTGGTATCTCGAACGGCAGGGTGACCTCGACGTAAACCACTGGCGCGAGACAATGGAGCGGCAAAGCGGTATCTACGGCGTCATACAGACGTGGGACCGTGGCGAGGGCCACGAGCACGTCGACTGGGTGGCCGAGACCTGCTGTGACGACAGCCAGTGTCTGAAGCGTCGCGAGTGGGAGTACGACGACGAGACCGACTTGGCGGTCGACGGTGGCGACGGGGCCTTTCCCTGCCGGGAGCCCTGCTCGCTCGTTGTGACTGCGGCGCGCAAGTGGACGAAACTCGAGGGCGAGCGAACCCAGACCTACGAGTTCGAGTTGACGCCCAGCGAGAAAGAACAGATCGAATCGATCATCGACGCCGTCGCGGACGGCGAGACCGAGGACATCCGGGAAGCGGACATATATGAGGGCGCGAACCGCTACCGGGCGCGATTCCTACGGGCAAAGCGTTTCGACGACGAGGGGCGGCTGTGTGGCGTGCCGACGGACGAAAACGCCGAGTGAGTCGCGTCGTTGCGACGGTGACCCGCATTAGCGCAATAAAAAGTACGCAGCCACGGCGCACAGTCCAGCAGCGACGGTCGCGAGGCCGCCGACCGTGGCGTTGACGCCCTCGCCGGTGAACACCGCGGCGACGGCAAGCAACACGGCTACACTCCCGAGCACCACCACCGGGAGCACCCTGAGTACCGGTGGCGGCCCCTGGTCCGGTTCGTTTGCTGGCGTCGAGAGGTCGGGGGCGACTTGGACCTCGTTGCGACCGTGCTCGGCGTCGAACGTGACGTCCGCGTACTGGGTCTCTTGGCCATGGCCGACAACAACTTTGAGCTTGCCGCGGACAGGGTCGTTGGGCCACGCCGACGGATCGCGGGTCTCAACCTGAATTCGCCGGCTCTCGCCCGTTTCGACGTAGTGGTTCGTGGCGCCGATCCGGGCAACTGTCGAGAGTCGGTCGTCCAGATTGAGATAGACGTGGGCGGCTTCGCCGTGGTTGTGGAGTTCGACGGCGAAGGGGCCGCCAGCCTCGAACTCCGTCGGAACAGCGAGCGTGTGCAGCCCGTCACGGTTGACCGCGACGGCGAGCGAATCCGTCACGTCGTGACACACTCCCGGTACTGTTAAAAAATATACCGGTCGCGCTACGCCGCCGCCTCCTCGCGCATATCCGGCGGCAGGAGGTTCGGGATCCCGTCTTCGATCGGGTATTCCTCGCCGCACTCCGTACAGACGAGTCGCCCCTCAAGAATTTCGTCGTCGTTCTCGCGGATAACTTCGAGTTCGAGTTCAGCTTTGTCGAGCGGGCAACACAGGATATCCAAGAGCGTCTCCTTCATACCGCTGAGTCGGGCGGCTGAGGGCAAAAGTATGGCGGGTCCTCCCGCGGGGCGCTTGACGGGGGCGACGACACAGGCCCGGACATGCAAGCTAACTCCGTCGCCTGTCGTCCGAACCGACCCCATCACCCGTCGTCCGAACCGACTCCGTCAGCTACTACACCGCCGCCGAACAACGGTTCGGCGTGACCGACGGAACGTACACCCTTTTGATCGGGCTTGATAATCCCGCGAACATGGCCGTCGGTGCGCTCGGCGAACACCGGTTTCCCGCCGGGGCGTACGCCTACACCGGCAGCGCCTTCGGACCGGGCGGGTTCGGCCGGGTCGATCGCCACTACGAACTCGCGGCCGGGGACCGGACGACTCGCCACTGGCACATCGATTACCTGCTCGGCCACGACGACGCCTCGATCCGCGGAGATGTCCGGTCGCCGGGTGTCGACATCGAGTGTGCGGTCGCGGCCGACCTTCCCGACGCCCCGATTGCCGGGTTCGGCGCCTCCGACTGCAACTGTCGTTCGCACCTCGCTTACGACGAGGACGCCGATCGGCTCCGGGCGGCGGCGAGCCGCGCCCACCGCGACGCCGACGGGGCGTGACCGGCCGGGAGCAACCCAGTTCCGGAACCGGTTTGTCGGCCCAGGCGGTGCGGCGCATATGGACGACACGCGCCTCGGGGCAGCCCTCGTGTTGTGTTCCGCCGCCGGGTTCGGCACGCTGGGCGTGTTGGGAATAGTCGCCGGCGACGCCGGGCTTTCCATCCCGACGATCCTCTCGTGGCGGTTCGGCGTGGCGACGGTGCTCGTCTGGACGGTGTTCGGACTCCAGGGTGAGATCCAGCCGCTACGCGGACGAGCACTCGCCGTCGCGGTAGGGCTCGGTTCCGTCGGCTACGCCGCGGTGAGCGGCCTCTACTTCATCGGATTGGAGTTTATGACCGCCGGGATGGCCGGGATTGCCCTGTACACCTACCCGGCGTTCGTGCTCGTCCTCGCGGCGGCGTTTCTCGGCGAACCGATCGGGCGTCGACGGCTCGCCGCACTCGTGGTCACCCTCGGCGGAGTCGCGTTGATAACCGGCGCTG
>NZ_JBKEGK010000023.1:0-19269 GCF_046710025.1 Natronomonas sp.
ACGACCTCCGACACCGCCGTTCCCGGCACTTCCGAGTGGCCCGTGCCGTTCAGTTCTGCCCGCAACTGCGACACTGTGATCGAATCTTCGCTATCCGTCTCGCCGATTTCCGCCGGTGACTCCATCTTCGACATGTTTCGATGTACACACCACACCCATATAATGCGAGATCGGCGTTTTCACCGTCCGAATCGGGCCACTAAATTTATATACTATCGATTGCCGCTCGCGAAGATGGGTCCAGAAACCGGGTGACGGTGGCGATGAGGGACGAACCGCCGCCGTCGATCCCGCACGAGACGGGGTAGCGGATCGGTGGTGGAAATGGAGTCACCTGTCCCTGCGGTGTCGCCTACCCGCGTTCGGGGTATAAAATACGCATCCGCTTCACCGATCGAAACGGGGATGGGAACCGGATCGACGCCGACCACAGCAGCTACCGAGAGGATACGCCGGTTCCACGCGAAACGATGGGCGCTACGTCAACTCGATCTCGTCGACATCGAAGTGCCGCTTCGCCAACCGCCGGGCGAGGTCGATCCGGCGGCCCCCCTTGCCGATTGCGACGCCGCGATCGTCGGCGTCGACCTCAGCGTAGGCGACTGTCGTATCGTTTTCGCTTATCGTCACGTTGTACACCGCCGCCGGGGCGAGGGCGTTCGCGACGAAGTTCGCCGCGGTGTCGGCGTTCTCGACGATCGTCACGTCACGCCCGAGCGCGGATTCGACGCGCGCGACGTGGTCGCCGCCGGGGCCGATCGCCTGCCCCATCGTCCCCGCAGGGACGACAAACACGAGGCGATCCTCGTCGACGAGACAGTCGATCGCCGGGACATCGGTCTCGTCGTCGAACAGCGCGATGTAGCGTCTGGCTTCGTCGGAGAGGGTAACGGGCATGGGAAGGGTGCGGTTGAGGTTGGATAGGGTGCTGAAACGGTGAGATGCGAAATCGAACCGCGAGTCCTGCAGGCGTGAGACGGCGCCGGATCAGTCAGTCGTCCGCGGCGGGGCTTCCGGACTGCCGGGCGCCCATCCGCAGGTCGACGTCGCCGGTCCCGAGTTTGATTGGCTTGCCGACGATGACGTTCTCCGTGACGCCGTCAAGATCGTCGACCTCGCCGTGGATCGCGGCATCGAGCAGGTGATTGACCGTCACCTCGAACGCCGCACGCGCGAGCACCGAGTCCTTGTTCCCGGAGATGCCGTGGCGGCCGATCGACTCGATGTCACCGGTGTTCGTCATGATATCGGCGACGAGCATCAGGTGTCGGATGTTCACGTCGTCGAGACCCTGCTCTTCGAGGGTGTTCATTGTCTCCTCTATTATCTGTTCGCGGGCCGCCTCGATCCCGAGGTTGCTGTGGATCTCGTGGATGTTGTTGCAGGTGGTCCGGGAGGCGTCGACGCCCTCGATATCGAGGACCTTCTTCAGATTCGACCCCTCGGTGTAGAGGATGAACTCCTCGCCATCGTCGAGTTCCTCCCGCCGGATAACGACCCGGCTGATCTCCTCGATCCCCTTGAACACGATCTCACGGAGCTCCTCGACGAGTTGGAGCAGCTGTCGGTAGGAGGGCTCTTCGGGGCCGAACTGGATGACCGTCGTCTGTGGTCGATCCGTCTCGACGCCCAACTCGGACTCGATCGTTCCCGCGACCCGCCCCGCGATGTCGTCGATGCTGTCGATCGTCGGCCACCGCTCGGCGAGCGTCTCCTCGTTGAGGTCGATCCGCACCAGCATATCGGCGACGTTCGTCGACACGTCGCCGAGCGCGAGGATCTTTGTCGCCTCGATCTGCCAGACGACCTCGTGGGCGCGGTCTCGGTTCTCGGCGTAGACGCCGTCGAGATGGACCGTCATCATCGGCGTGTCGGGCGTCTTCCGGGCGTCGACCAACTCGATGAGCCGGGGCAGTCCCTGCGTGACGTCGATCTCCGCGACGCCCGCGTAGTGGAACGTGTTCATCGTCATCTGAGTTCCGGGTTCCCCGATACTCTGTGCAGAGACCGTCCCGACCGGGTCGAGGGGATCGACGCGGTTTTCGAGGTACTTCGACTCGACGCCGTAGACGATGTCCTCGACGTGGCCGTCGGTCAGGTCTTCTCTGACCTGAACGGTCCTGTAGACCTCCTGTTTCAGCCGTCTCGGGAGGTCGCTGTCCTCGACGATCGACTCGACGGAGTCGGTGATCTCAGTCATCGGACTCCACCTCCTGTCCGCCGGCCGAGCGCCACGACTCGCCGTGCTCGGAGATGTTCGTCGACGGTTCCTCGATGCCGAGGAACTCCTCGCGTTCGGCCGGCGAGTCGAACTCCGACTCGACGACGCGGTCCGCGATGGCCTCGACGTCGATGTCGAAGTCCGTATTCGAGGAGACCTGCACGGGTGAGGTGCCGTCCTCGCCGAACTCGAACTGGACGACCGTATCCGAGGTGTCCCGGACGGTGCCGTCGTACTGCGCTTCGAGTTCGGAAAGCGCGTTGATCAGCCGCCGTTGGAGGTAGCCGGACTTAGAGGTCCGGACGGCCGTGTCGACCAGCCCCTCGCGGCCGCCCATCGCGTGGAAGAAGAACTCCCGCGGCGTCAGACCGTTCCGGTATGAGTTCTCGACGAAGCCGTGGGCTTCCGAGGAGAGGTCGTTCGGCTTGAAGTGGCTCAGCGTCCGGTCCTCGTAGCCGCGGTTGATCCGCTCGCCGCGGACCGCCTGCTGGCCGACACAGCCGGCCATCTGGGTCAGGTTCAGCATCGACCCACGCGCGCCGGATTGGGCCATCACGACGGCCGGGTTATCATCGCCGAAGTGGTCGTCGGCGATGTCGCCGGCGGAGTCGCGGGCCTTTCCGAGCGTCTGCATGATCTTCATCTCAAGTGTCTCGTCGACCGTCCGACCGGGCAACGACTCGAGTTCCTCGTTGCGGTACGTCTCGATGAGCGTCTCGACGCGCTCGTTGGCGTTGTCGATCGCCTCGGCGATCTGCTCTTCGGCCTCCCGTTCGATCGACTCGTCGTCGATCCCGATCGAGAACCCGAAGTGCATGATCGAGCGCATCGCGAGCGTCGCGACTTCGTTGACGAACACGCGGGCGCGGGTGTTGCCGTACACCTTGCAGATGGTATCGACGATCTCGCCGCCGAAGGCGCCGACCGCGTCCTCGTCGATCGTGCCCTCGGTGAGATAGCCGTCCTCGACAGTTACCGAATCGCCAGCCGAGGAGGTGAAATCGAGGTCGAGGCCGTCCGGAAGCAGCTCCGAAAAGAGGCTCCGCCCGGTCCAGTACTCGACGCCGTCGGCGACGCCGTCGGACGCGGCCGCGTCCAACGAGCCCGCGCCCGCTTCGCTCTCGCGGACGCCGTCAGGGTCGGGCAGCCCGTCGATACTCGTCGCGCGCAGCAGGTCAAGTGCCTGCGTCTCGTTGAACCGCGGATTATCGTGGGTTAACAGGTACAACCCCGAGATGTGGTCCTGGATCGCGCCGATGATGTTCTCGCCGAAGCGCGGGCTGAGGATCTGCTCTTGAACGCGCATGAGCACGCGGGCTTCCGCACGGGCCTCCTCGTTTTGCAGCGCGTGCATGTTCATCTCGTCGCCGTCGAAGTCGGCGTTGTACGGCGGACAGACCGTCGTGTTCAGTCGGAACGTCTTGTAGGGCATCACGACAACCTCGTGTGCCATGATGGACATCCGGTGCAGCGACGGCTGCCGATTGAAGATGACGATATCGCCGTCGATGAGGTGTCTCGCGACCTCCCAGCCGGGCTGTATCTTCTCGGCGAGTTCCTCGCAGTTCTTTTCGGTCACCTTCAGGCGGCGGCCGTCAGGCCGCTTGACGTAGTTCGCGCCCGGGTGCGTCTCGGGACCGTTGGAGACGTAACGGCGGGCATCGCTGAGGTTTCGATCGTTGACGTTCATCGTCTGGGTCATCTCGCTCGCGACCCGGTCCGGAACGCCGACCTCGTTCAACGAGAGCGTCGGGTCAGGCGAGATAACGGTCCGGGCCGAGAAGTTGACCCGCTTGCCGGACAGCGAGCCACGGAAGCGTCCCTCCTTGCCCTTCAGCCGCTGGCTGAGCGTCTTCAGCGGACGGCCGGAGCGGTGTCGTGCCGGCGGCGTCCCCGAGATCTCGTTGTCCATGAATGTCGTGACGTGGTACTGCAACAGCTCCCAGAGGTCCTCGATGATGAGTTGGGGAGCGCCCGCCTCGCGGTTTTCCATGAACCGCTGGTTGATGCGAATGATGTCGACGAGCTTGTGTGTGAGGTCGTCCTCGCTACGCTGGCCGTTATCGAGCGTGATCGAGGGGCGCGCGGTCACGGGCGGCACCGGCAGCACGGTCAGGATCGTCCACTCCGGCCGCGATCGATCCGGGTTGATCCCGAGCGTCTCGATGTCCTCGTCGGGGATCGCCTCGAAGCGGTCGCGGATATTGCTCGCCATCAGCTTGTCGCCGCTGTAGGAGACGAGAAAGTCCGGCGCCGGCGCGCTCTCGAAGCGCCCGCTGAAGGCACCGTCGGAGGACATCACCTCGCCGGCGATTTGGAGCAGGGAGACGTGCTCGCGGCCGATCCGCTCGCTGTCGCCCGGCCCCTGCCCGCTCATCAAACGGCTGATGTCCGCAACGGTGATTCGTTCGTCACCACCCCATCTCGCGACGACATCGTTGACCGCCTCGACGAGTTCGTCGAGTTCGATCTCGGTGCCGCCTTCGCCGCCCTCCAGAGCTTCGGCGAGCAGGTCGCGGACATCGCCGTCCGGGACCGGCCCCTGTTCGAGGTACGTCGAGGGTTTCTCGTGGGTGATGTCGTATTGGGCCGTCGGATACCCCTTGCGGTAGTCGTCGTCCTCCGTGCAGTACGGACAGTAGTCGGCGTCGCGGGCCTGGCGGATGCCCGCTTTCAGCACGTCAGAGGGGTCCTCCCCGAGATCTCGCGTCCGCTCAAGCTGGTCGAGGAACTGTTCGCGCTTACGTTCGGCCGCCCGCTCGGCTTTCTCTTGGGCCTTTCGGGCGTCCTCCGGAGAGACGAACCAGTTTCGGGGAGGGGTGTCGTCTCGCTCCTTGAAGTACTCGCGGCGGTACTCCCGGTCGGAGGGGTCCGCGAGCGTCAGCCGGCCGCACTCGCGGCAGGTGCCCCGCAACAGCCGCCGGATCAACTTGGCGTGGCCGACGTGAACCACGGGCGCGGCGAGTTCGATGTGGCCGAAGTGACCGTTACACGAACCGGAGTGTTTGCCGCAGGTCTTACACTCCAGACCGGGATCGATGACGCCCAGCCGCGGGTCCATCAGCCCCATATCGATCGGGAAGCCGTCGTCGTCGTACGTATCGGCCGTGATTATCTTCGTGGCCGACATATTTCGGTACTCCTCGGGGTCCATCAACCCGAAGCTCAGCGTTCCGATCTCTTTTGGTGTTTGTCCTTGCATTATACTGCGTCCTCCAGTTCGATTCGCGGGGCGATACCGAGCGCCTTCATCTCGTCGAGCAGCAGTTTGAACGCGTAGCTCATCTCGACCTCGTGGACGTCCGTCTCCTCGTCACAGTTCGGGCAGTAAACACGGCGCTGTTCGACGTTCTCGACCGCGCTCATGCCACACTGTCCGCAGACGTATATCTCCTCGCGGTCGGACTCGTCGAGCAGCCGCTCTTTGAGCGTCATCGCCGCACCGTGACCGATGAAGACATCCCGCTCCATCTCGCCGATCCGGAGGCCGCCCTCGCGGGCCCGGCCCTCGGTCGGCTGCCGCGTCAGCACCTGCACCGGTCCGCGCGAGCGGGCGTGCAGTTTGTTCGAGACCATGTGATAGAGCTTCTGATAGAAGATGACGCCAACGAAGATCTCGGCCTCGATCTTCTCGCCGGTGACGCCGGAGTACATGACCTCCTTGCCGTTGGATTTGTACCCTCGATCGACGAGGGCATCCCGGAGTTCGTCCTCGTTCTCGCCGAGGAACGGCGTTCCGTCGACGCGTCGCCCTTCGAGGGAACCGACCTTGCCCCCGAGCATCTCGAGGATGTGGCCGACGGTCATTCGGGAGGGAAGCGCGTGGGGGTTCAATACGAGGTCGGGCACGAGACCCTCCTGTGTGAACGGCATGTCCTCTTGGGGGGCAAGGTGGCCGACGACGCCTTTCTGGCCGTGCCGAGAGGCGAACTTGTCGCCCAACTCGGGGACACGCTCGTCGCGGACCTTCACCTTCGAGAGCTTCGAACCGTCTTCGCCCTCCATCAGCGTCACGGTGTCGACGATGCCGGACTCGCCCGACCGCATCGTCACCGAGGTTTCGCGGCGCTTCTGAGGACTGAGTCCGCCCATGTCGTCGGGCTCCTCGAGGAAGCGTGGCGGCGACGTCTTCCCGAGCAACACGTCGTTCTCGCCGACATCGGTCTCGGGGTTGACGAGGCCGTCCTCGTCGAGGTGGGTGTACGCTTCTTCGCCGCGGGCTCCGCGGACATCGTCCTCCGGGATCTCGAAGCGGTCCTCCTGACCGCCCGGGTACCGTCGTTCCTCGCCCTCATAGGTCCGGAAGAAGTGCGAGCGAGCGAGCGCGCGTTCGACGCTCGCCTTGTTCATGACGAGGGCGTCCTCGATATTGAACCCCTCGTAGCTCATCACGGCGACGACGAAGTTCTGGGCGGCGGGGCGGTCGTCGTACCCGATCTGATCGGTTGTCTGGGTCTTGACGATCGACAGTTGCGGATAATGCAGCAGGTGCTGTCGGGTGTCGGGGCGGATCCGATAGTTCGCGCTCGGCAGTCCGAGCGACTGCTTGATCATTCCCGATCCCATCGTGATCCGCGGCGAAGCGTTGTGTTCGGGGTAGGGGATCATCCCAGCGCCGATCCCGAACATCAACTGAGGATCGATTTCGAGGTGAGTGTGATCGTCGGTGAGGTCGTCCTCGTCGACGGCAACGAGGATGTCTTCTTCCTCCTCGGCGTCGATGAACTCGATGTAGCCGCGGTCGACGAGCGACTCGAACTCGAGATCACCGTCCTTGACGGCCCTGAGTTCCTCGTCGCTCATGATCGGTTCGCCGTCCTCGATGACGATGAGGGGCCGGCGGGCGCGGCCGGCGTCGGCGTTGACAATGACCTCGTCGGTCCGGTCGCGGACCGAGACGTTCACCATCTCGTCGATCTCGCCGCGTCGGCGGGATTCTCGGATATCGTTTGCGAGTCTGTTCGGGTCCGGATGGGTGCCGATGAGGCTCCCGTTGACGTACACTTTAGCTTCTCTTCCCTTGCTCATGTTAGTCGTCCGCCGTGTGTGTTTCGACCGTCTCGATCCCCGGAATTCCCTCGACGCCCATTGAGGCGAGTTCGCGTTTCAACTCGCGCTCGTCGTCGACGTTCTGGGACAGTTCCATCGCCTGTGCGAAATTCTTCACGAGGCCGCAGTTCGGGCCCTCCGGCGTCTCGGAGGGGCAGATCCGTCCCCACTGAGTGGCGTGGAGGTCCCGCGCCTCGAAGTGCGGCTGCGACCGGCTGAGCGGCGATCGGAGCCGACGCAGGTGGCTCAAAACGCCCATGTAGTCGGTCCGATCGACCAATTGGGAGACGCCGGATCGGCCGCCGACCCAGTTCCCGGTCGCGATCGGGTGTTCGAGCCGCTCCGTGAGCACGTCCGAGCGGACAACCGTGCTCACCGAGAGCTGTCGGTTCCGCATGTTGGCCCGTTCGAGTTGGTACTTTACGTCCCGAGCCAGTTTGTTCAGCGCCGTCCGGAACAGATCCTTCATCAGGTCGCCCGAGACCTTCAGCCGCTTGTTAGCGTAGTGGTCCTTGTCGTCGGATTCGCGGCGGCCGAGCGCCAACTCGAAGCACGCCTCGGCCATCCGGCAGAGGTACACCGCCTTGTTCATCCGGACCTCCTCGTCCTCGACACCCTCCTCATGGAGGTGCGGCAGGAGATAGCGGTCGATAACGTAGTTCGCGCGCTTGAGTTGGTAGTTCTTGCCTTGGCCGGCGGCGACGCGCTGGCCAAGCGTCTCAATGGCCTCCGCGGTCGAGCCGACCTCGGCGGCCTCTAGGTTCTCAAGCATGAACTTCACGATCTCGGGATCGTCGCTCACGCGGTGGACGATCTCCTCGTCGGATTCAAGCCCGAGTGCACGGACGAGCGTCACGAAGTTGATGCTGCCCGAGACGGAGGGGAACGATACTTCAAGAATGCCGCTTCGATTCCGCTCACACAGCACCAGCGCGCGGTAGCCACGTCGCTGGGAGAACGTCTTTGCGATCTGGATCTCATCGCCGTACTTCGTGTCGTACTCCGCGAGGATCTTGTTCGGCGCGAGGTCCTCGCTCGTCATCAGCACGCGCTCGGAGCCGTTGACGATGAAGTAGCCGCCGGGGTCGGCAGGGTCCTCGCCGATCTCGATGAGTTCGGCGTCGGTGAAATCAGCGATGTTGCACTTGTTCGACCCCACCATGATCGGCATCCGGCCGACCTTCGTCTCAGCCTGGTCAACGACGTGTTCTTCCTCTTCTTCGCCGCCACGGATGATCGACATCTCCATGAACACCGGCGCGGAGTAGGTGATGTTCCGGAGGCGTGCCTCTTGAGGGTACAGCAATTCCTCGGAGCCGTCGGCCTCCCTGACCCGGGGCGTCACGACCCGAACGTTCGAGAGGTCGACGCGGACGGGTTCTTGCCCCTCCTTGTCGCCGATGTCGGTGTTGATTGCCTCCTTCTCGTCGACAACCCGCTGCATACCGCGGTTGAGGAAGTTGTTGAACGATCGGAAGTGGTGCTCGGCGAGTCGTTCCCGTGAGAAGTACTCCCGCGAAATCGCGCGTCGATCTTGTTGGTTCATGCGATCACCGGTCGAGGAGCGCCGTTCATTCTACCACCAGTCGGTACACGATCGCTTCGTCAGTAGTCCGGGAGTCCCGGACGATCTTCACCACGTTGCCGACCTCGGCGTCCTCAGGAAGAGCGGCATCGCGGCGCTGTATTTTCGGCAGGTCTGTGCGTCCGATGTCGTACTCCGCGAGCAGTTCCTCGACCGACTCGTGATCGAGGACGGTGTGCTCCGGAACCAGGTTGTGTTGGCTTACGTCTACCATGGGTTGATCTGGCCGGGGAAAGAAGCTATCACGAGATACTACAGTTCGGTATATCCGCGAGGAATTTAAGCGTTGTCAAATCGGACGGCGGTGGCTACTCGGCCCCGCCTCCCGTGCGGGCCGAAGACTGCTCGTTGAGACGCTTTTCGTCGGCATGCCTGAAAAAGCCTCGTGTCGGTGCCGCCGTTGCAGGGGAAAGCATGCCGTATACCAACAATCGGAGGGGTGGGGAGACGGTCGTGCGAAGCGGCGGGCGTCGACGGCTACAGCGCGGCGTGTACACAGCGTGAAGGTGTCCAGCGCGAAACGGGCACGGCCGGTTATAAGACGTGCTCCGTGTCGTAGGAACCGAGCACGCGAACCCACCCGTGGGGCGCGATGTCGCGCAGTTCGTCGATCGCCTCCTGGGCGCGGTCCTCGTAGAGGCCGGCCGCGAAGTCCAAATGGAAGATGTAGTCGCCGAGACGCTCCCCGCTGGGCCGGGACTCGACCCGCGAGAGGTTGATATCGCGGTCGGCGAACGGTTCGAGCATCTCCAAGAGGAGTCCGGGAAAGTTCGTGTTCGGGTACACGATCACCGTGCTCTTGCCGCCAGCGTCGGAGCGTTCGGACTCGGGCGCAAGCACGACGAAGCGGGTTGCATTCGAGGTGCTGTCTTGGATATCGCGGGCGAGCACCTGCAGGTCGCTGCCGGCCGTTGCGGGGTGGCCAATCGCCGCCACAGACGAGTCCTCGCGGGCGCGCTCAACTCCGCGTGCGGTCGAGGCGACCGCCTCTGTCGTCGCACTCGGGTACTCCTCGCTCAGGAAGTTCCGGCACTGTGCGAGCGCCTGGGGATGGCTGGCGACGACCTCGAACTCGCCGGCCTGGGCAAGCAGGGCGTGTTGGATCGGTGTCACGATCTCGCGGACGATCGCGACGTTTCGGTCCGCCAGGGCGTCGAGAGACTCCGTGACAGACCCCTCGATGCTGTTCTCGATCGGGACGACGCCTCGTTCGTACTCGCCGCCCGCGACGCCTTCGACGATCCCCGTCACCGACTCGACAAACTCGATGTCGTCGGTGACGGACTTCGCCGCGCGGTGGGAGTACGTTCCTTCCGGGCCGAGCGTGAGGGCTCTCATTGCCGTCGGGTACTCCGGCCGAATTTAAAAGGCGTTGGGTCGGGCGGCAGCCCGTGTGTCCGCCAGCGGCCGAACCTGTCATCAGCGAGTGACCCCGCGGTCACCGACGGAACGCGTCATCGGAGTCCGAGGCGGCGTAGACGCCGGCCCGCCACGCGGCGTCGAGTGCGGCCGTCACGACGAGGCCAACGACGGTCCCGGCGACGAGGAGCGACGGCGAGGGGGGCAACGTCGCGACGACGGAGCGGACGGCGACCGGCCCGCCAACGGCGGTGCCGAGCCCCCACCCGCCAGCCGCGAGCGCGGCCGTCCCGGCGAGACCGCCGATCTGGATCCGTTCGCGTCCCGGGCGCGGGACAACTCGGTTCGCCCGGTCGACCGCCGCGGGCAGCGACGCGGCGTCGAGGACGATCGCTGGGAGGACGAACCCGCCACAGCCGGCGGCGATCTCGGCCGGGGCGGTGTCGTTCTCGGTGAGGAGTCGGTCGGCGAGCGGCCCGACAGCGACTGTTGTCTTCGCCCAGCGGTACAGCGGCTCCGAGCGGGCGCGGACAGCATTCAGCGTCGTGGCGACCGAGACGCGCTGCCCCCGCACCCGGCGGCCGACGGCGTAGGCGATGGCCGCGGCACAGGGCAGCCAGACGGCGGCCGAGACGGTGCCAACGGCCGCGAGAACGACAGCAGCGAGAACGACTGCGCCGAGGTCGCCAAGGACCGCCGCATCGGCGATCGCCGAACTCGACGCGAGGACGACCGCCAGTTCCCACCCGGCGGCGACGGTCACGCCGATCCCAACCAGCGCGGCGAGCGTCCACGCGAGCGCGGCCGGAGAACGAACGTACGTTCGGACGCTCATAGAAATTGTTTCGGACGGATGGTATAAAAAGGGTTTCAGGCCGAATCGTCCGGGGCTGGGACCCCGTCATCGGGAGCGTCAAGCTCCTCGAACGTCTCTTTGAGTTTGCGGATCCGGTCGCGAATATCGGCTGCGAGTTCGAATTCGAGGTTGTCGGCAGCCTCCTCCATACGGCGTTCGAGCCGTTCGACAAGCTCCTCGGCCTCCGCGGGCGAGTCGGCGTCGACGCCGGAGACGCCGTCGGTGTCGGTCTTCGAGCCGGGGAGGTTCGTCTCGCTGACGGCCTTCTCGATTGTCCGGGGCTCGTGGCCGTGTTCCTCGTTGAACTCGGTCTGGATCTCCCGGCGGCGGCGGGTCTCCGCAATGGCTGACTGCATTGAATCGGTCGTTTCGTCGGCGTAGAGGACGACCCGGCCCTCAACGTTTCGGGCCGCTCGACCCATCGTCTGGACGAGCGTCGTCTCCGAACGCAGGAAGCCCTCTTGATCGGCGTCGAGGATGGCGACGAGGCTCACCTCGGGGATGTCAAGTCCCTCCCGCAGGAGGTTGATACCGACGAGTACCTGAATCTCACCCAATCGGAGCGATCGGATCAGCTCGTGGCGTTCGAGAGTGTCGGTCTCGTCGTGCATGTACGCGACGTCGACGCCGGCTCCCTCCAGATACTCCGTGAGGTCCTCGGCCATCCGCTTGGTGAGCGTCGTTACGAGGACGCGTTCACCTTCGGGGGTCGCCTCAATCCGTTCCATGAGGTCCTCGATTTGCCCCTCGGCGGGGGAGATCTCGATTTCCGGATCGACCAGGTGGGTCGGCCGAACGATCTGTTCGACGATCGCCTCGGAGTGTTGGCGCTCGTAGTCGCCGGGCGTCGCGGAGACGTACAGCGTCCGGTCGGTCTTGTCCTCGAACTCCTCGAAGGTCAGGGGGCGGTTGTCGTAGGCGGTCGGAAGCCGAAAGCCGTTCTCGACCAGCGAGTCCTTACGTGATTTATCACCCTCGTACTGGCCCTTGATCTGCGGGATAGACTGGTGGGATTCGTCGACGACCGTCAGGAAGTCGTCGGGAAAGTAATCGAGCAGCGTGTAGGGCGGCTCCCCCGACTGCCGATCGGACATGTGCACCGAGTAGTTTTCGATGCCGGAGCAGTAGCCGGTCTCCTCCAGCATCTCGAGGTCGAAGGTCGTCCGTTCCTCGATGCGCTGGGCCGCGACGAGATCGCCCTGGCGCTCGAAGTAGCTTACGCGCTGTTCTTTCAGCTCCTCGATTTCCTCGATCGCGCGCCGGAGTTTCTCCTCCGGCATGGAGTAGTGCTCCGCGGGGTGGACGAGGGCCGCGGGCTCCGTCGAGACGACATCGCCGTTCAGCACGTCGACTTTCATGATGCGATCGATCTCGTCGCCCCAGAATTCCACACGGAGGGCGTGGCGGCCGTACATCGGGTAGACCTCAACGGTGTCACCCCGGACCCGAAAGGTGCCCTGCTGGAAGTCGACATCGTTGCGCTCGTAGTTCAGGTCGACAAGCCGTTTCAACAGGTCCTCGCGCCCGACCTCGTCGCCCGGCTCGAGGCGCATCGCCATCCCCTCGTAGTTGCCCGGGTCGCCGAGGCCGTAGATGGCGGACACTGACGCGACAACGATCACGTCGTCTCGCGTGAGCAGCGATCGCGTCGCGGAGTGTCTGAGCCGGTCGATCTCCTCGTTTATCGACATATCCTTGTCGATGTAGGTGTCGGTGCGCTCGACGTAGGCTTCGGGCTGGTAGTAATCGTAGTAGGAGACAAAGTACTCGACGGCGTTGTCCGGACACAGGTTCCGAAACTCCTCGTACAGCTGTGCCGCGAGCGTCTTGTTGTGTGCGAGCACGAGCGTCGGTTGCTGGAGCTCCTCGATCACCCACGAGACGGTGTTAGTCTTCCCCGAGCCGGTGACCCCAAGGAGGGTCTGTTTCTCCGCGCCGGCCTCGTACCCGGCGACCAACTCCTCGATCGCCTCGGGCTGGTCGCCCGCGGGTTCGAAGGGAGCCTCGACCCGAAACGGCCGATCGAGGTCCGGGCGATCGGGTTGTAGGGGACCGCTGTCGCTCATTGTCGAACAGTGGGCGCTCGCGCACTTGAGCCGTGGGTTTGCGGCCAGCGGTTCGGGCCGGCGCTGCGAGGGGACGGGCCGCTGACGACGGTTTTGAGAGGATCGATAGCCGGAACCGTACTCGATCGGTGGGTCGTCTCGGACCGCGTGGTGACGACGTAGCGAACAGACGGGGGTGGCTTCGGTCGACCCGCCCCCGTACTCCCGCCTCGGGGGCCGACCGCGGCTCGTCAGCGCATGGAGTGTCTGGTCGCGTTCTGGTATATAAATCGTGGTCCGGGCGACCCGACGCACGGTCGACGGTGCGTCGACGGCGAGGCGGAAACACTAATCGGCTTCGAACCCCCTACTGCATATATGAACCGTCCGAATCCGGCCCGATCCATCGACGCCGAACGTGGGGTGAACCGCTGATGGTTGGCGAGTTCGAGCGACCGCCACAGGGGGAGTTCGAGCGGGAACTGCGGTCGTTTCCGGAGTTCTTCGACCGCTTGGAGGCCCAAGGGGCGCTCGATTTCTGGGACGCCGTCGACTCCGAAACCGAGATCGAGGGGCTCGTCTATCACCATCGCGGAGCGCAGATCCCGAGTTACGACGGCCGCTTCGTCCAGGAACCGACCGGCGAGGGCCGCGAAACGCCGGCGTTCAGCGTCGAGTTCGGCACCGTCGGCCCCCGGAGCGTCTGGGCGGCGTTCGATCACACGTTCTCGTGGGACGTCTACCTCATCCTGTACGAGGAGGGTGCTGTCGTGGCCTGGATGAGCGACGCCGAGTTCGAGTCCGAAGAGTCGGCACACTTCAACTCGAAGGCCAGAGCGGTCGAAGCCGGGCAGTTCTCTTTCGGCGTCTTCTTTCGGTTCGGCCCCGATTGGGTCGAACGCGAGGAGTGGGGGCAGTCCTCGGGTGCGCCGGCGATGCTACAACTCGGGGACGGGCGACTTCTGACCCCAGACACCGAGTCGGCGTTCTACGAGAACGCCCACGCGATCCCCGACGAGTTCCGCCCGGCCGTCGACGGGGGGGCACCGGCGTTTTATGGCCTGCTGGACGCCGGGCTCTCCGCAGACCCCGGGGCGTAGCGTCCTGACAGTCCCCTATTTCGATACGAACGGGTCGTAACCGGTTCCCTCCGCGAGGACGAACTCTACAGCATTGATTACATAGTGGGCGACGACGACGACTGCCAAGCTCTCAGTCATCACGAACGCAACGGCGAGAACCAGTCCGAGGGCGCCTGTCACGGCGATCCCAAGTCGCCCCTGTGCGCCGTGGCCGGCGGCGAAAGCAACCGAGGAACCCACGGCGAGGAGCCACGGCGAGATCCCGAAGCCGCTTGAGAAGGCGCCGATCAGGATCGCCCGAAACAGCAGTTCCTCGAAGCCCGCGATGACCGGCAGGACGACGAGGAGGAGAAGCGCCCAGCCGGGGGCGGATTCGGGGCCGAGAAGGTCCCGAAGTGCTGCACTCGGGTCGGCATCGATCAGCCCGCCGAGAAGCGTGTTTGCGGCCGCGACCGCAAGCCCGAGGCCGGTTCCGGCCACGATGGCGTCCGCGGCGGTTGCCGTCCCGACACCGAGTGACGAAAGCGGGATCTCGGCCAGCCAGACGCCGACAGCGAGGACGGCGGCCAGCAGGGCGTGTGAGGCACCAACGTTCGCCAGCATCGCCATCGGGCCGGGCCGAGAACTCTGGGTACGCCAGACGCCGGCGCGATCTGTCGCGTCGAGATGGTCGGCCCCGTCCGAAAGCGACGCTGGCCGTGGCGTCGGTTCCGCGAGTTCGGAGACAACGCGCTCTGAGGCGCGGGCAGAAAAAAGAACGAACGCCAGTACGATCAGGGTGAGCGCCGAAAAAGCAACCCACCGGGGCACGCCTTACTGGGGGCTCGGATTGCTAGCCCCGCCGACCTCGCGCTGTTCGAGCGCGGAGCCGGTGATGTTTTTGAGTCGGTCGATGAGCGAGTCCTTCGCGGGTTCGCCAGCCAGCGCAACATCGAGTACCTCGGAGATGTGCGAGACGGGGATGATCTCGATCTGCTCTTTGTACTCGTCCTCGATCATCACGTCCTGCTCGTTGGCCTTCGGGATGATCACGGTGTCGAGCCCGGACTTCGCGGCGGCTTCGATCTTGTGCGTCACACCGCCGACCGGCAACACGTCGCCGCGGACCGAGAGCGACCCGGTCATCGCCATGTCTTGCCGGACCGGAATGCCCTCAAGCGCCGAAATGACGGCCGTTGCAACGGTGATAGAGGCGGAATCGCCGTCGACGCCGCCCTCACCGGCTTGGACAAACTGAATGTGGACGTCTTTCTCGGAGATGTCCTCATCGGAGAACTTCTTGATGATCGCCGAGACGTTCTGAACGGCCTCTTGGGCCATCTCTTTCAGTTGGCCGGTCGCGATGACTTCGCCGGGGCCCTGACTCGGCGTGACCTCGGCCATCACGGGGAGGACGATTCCTGAGTCCTCGCCCATCACGGCGAGTCCGTTGACGCGGCCGACCACGTCGCCTTGGTTGACCGTGAGCTCGTAGTCCTTGCGGCGCTCGATGTAATCGTCGGCGAGTTGCTGTTCGATCGAGCGCGAGCGAGCCTTCGCCTGCAGAACGTCTTCACGGCGGGTGTGCTCGCGGTTCTCGGCGCGGGCGATGTCGCCCGAGACGCGGATGAGTCCGCCGAGGCTCCGGAACTTCAGCGTCAGGTGGCCCTTCCGGCCGGCGCGGCGGCGGGCCTCGAGGATGATCTCCTCAATCGCTTCGTTGGTAAACGGCGGCAGGCGGCCGTCGTTTTCGACTTCCTGTGCGACGAAGCGGGCGTACTTGCGTCGCATCTCGGGGGAGTCCTCGATGGTGTCGTCCATGTAGACCTCGTAGCCGTATCCCTTGATGCGCGAGCGGAGCGCAGGGTGCATATTCTCCATCGCGTCGAGGTTCCCCGCCGCGACCATGACGAAGTCGGTCGGGACAGGTTCAGTCTGAACCATTGCGCCCGAGGAACGCTCACTCTGGCCGGTGATAGCGAATTCGCCCTCCTGGATGGAGGTCATCAGCTTCTGCTGAGAGCGGATGTCGAGGGTGTTGATCTCGTCGACGAATAGCACGCCCTTGTTGGATTTGTGGATCGCACCTGGCTCGACACGGTCGTGGCTCGGCGTCTCCATGCCACCGGACTGGAAGGGGTCGTGTCGGACGTCACCGAGCAACGCGCCGGCGTGGGCGCCGGTCGCGTCCTCGAAGGGGGCGACCTGCTGGTCGGCGTTGTTGACGAGCAGGTTCGGCACCATTGCGTCCGAACCGCGGCTCATGTACTTGAACGCGAGGTAGATGACCCCGGCGGCTATGATGCCGAGCAACAGCGCCTGTGCGATGAGGATCGAGTAGCCGAAGACGACAGCGATGATGATCCACATCAAGAAGCTCCGCATCTGGTTGCGTTTTCGGGCTTCCTCCTTGTGGGCGTCGACGATCTGTTCGCCCTTGCCCGCCGGCACCGTTCTGACCTTCGGCTCGTTGCCGTCGTCGGGGTTATGATATACCAGGACGTCTTGGAGCTCTTCTTTCGGGAGCAGTTGGCTCATCGCCTTCGCGAGCATCGACTTGCCCGTCCCAGGCGAGCCGATCATCATCACGTGGCGGCGTTGTTTGGCCGCTTTGAGGATTATGTCGCGGGCGTGATCCTGCCCGATGACCTGATCGACGAGCCGATCGGGGACCTCAATGTCGGCGCTCGAACCGATCTGGAGTCCGCCAAGAAGGCTGTCTTCCTCCTCCTCGTCGATTTCGACGTCGCTGTCGACGTGGACCTCGCTGCCGAGGTCCGAGCCGTCGAGAAGCTCCTCGTCCTCGCCGAGGCGTTCGCTCGCCCCCCGTTCCTCGGACCGATCCGAGCGTTCGGGGTACGGCTCTTCGGCGCCTGGCTCGGTCGGATCCGTGCCATCCCCGTAGTCGCGCCCGGATTCGCCACCGTCCGAACTGGACTCCTCGGGAGCCTCGGCCGGCTCTTCCTGTGGCGTCCGGCGCTCGTCCGCGTCAGACGCCTCGTTTTTTTCCTTTTCGTTGCTCATAGAAACGTTTCTGCTACTCGTAAACAAGGGTTATCGACTGATATACTTTCTCCCCGAGTCACGCACTGCCGGCGGAAAAAACCGCAGTATGGAGGCCGTATCTGCTGCCTGTGTCGGGCTCTCGATCGCAACCCGTCGGGTTTATCAGATTCCCACACACACCAAACGGCATGACGCGTGGGTTCTACATCGGGCGGTTCCAGCCGTACCACGAAGGCCACCACGCGATGGTCGATCGGATCCGCGACGAGATCGACGAACTCGTCGTCGGCATCGGAAGCGCGGACCAGTCGCACACGGTCCGAAACCCATTCACCGCCGGCGAGCGCATCATGATGATCACAAAGGCGCTGGCGGAGTTTGAGATGACGACCTACGCGGTCCCCATTGAGGATCTGAACCGCAACTCGGTTTGGGTGAGCCACGTCCAGTCGATGAGCCCCAACTTCGACGTCGCGTACTCGAACAACCCGCTCGTGGTCCGGCTCTTCGAGGAGGCCGGCATCGAGGTCAGGCAGTCGCCGATGTTCCAGCGCGAGGAGTTCGAGGGGACCGAGGTTCGAACGCGGATGGCCGCCGGCGACGACTGGGAGTCGCTCGTTCCCCAGACGGTCGCCGAGGTGATCGAGGAAATCGAGGGGCTCAATCGCATCCAACGGATCACCGAAACCGACACCAACGGGGCCGGTGATTCGGCCGATGACTGAGACGATGATCACGCTTGCCTCCGACTTCGGGACGCCGTATCCGGCCGCGATGAAGGGTGCGATACTCAGCCGCTGTGACGCCCGCCTCGTTGACATCGGCCACGAGTTCTCCAGACAGAACGTCCGTGCGGCCGCCTTCTGGCTCTCGAAGGTCCTGCCCGAGTTCCCGCCCGCGGTACATCTGGTCGTCGTCGACCCCGGGGTCGGCACCGACCGCGCGGCCTTGGTCGTCCGAGTCGGCGAACACGCTCTCGTCGGCCCGGACAACGGCGTGTTGCTCCCGCCTGCCCGCGCACTCGCGGAAGCCGAAGCGGGTGGGGCGACGGAGAGCAACGGCCACGGTGCCCCCGCGCTCGAGGCCTACGAACTCAATGCCGGCGAGCCACGGAGTTCGACGTTTCACGGCCGGGACGTGTTCGCCCCCGGCGCGGCCGCGGTCCACGAAATCGGGGTCGAACGGCTCGGGGGACTCGACGAACTCGCGCCGGCCGACGGCGTTGTCGACCTCGAGTTCCCCGACCCGGAACGGATTGAGGACGGGGTCCTCGGCGAGGTGCTCGTCGTCGACGGGTTCGGCAACGTCGTCACAAACGTCCCCGGCGGGGTGCTCGGCAACCGCAGCGTCGCCCGGATAGACGGTGAGCCGACACAGGTCGTTCCCTCGTACGCCCACGCCGAAGCGGGCGAGGCCGTCGTGACGGTCGGCAGCCACGACAACGTCGAGCTCGCGGTCAATCGGGGCCGGGGCGACGATCGGTTCGGGCTCGAAACCGGCGACGCCGTTCGGATCGAATTCTCTTGAGTGACGGCGTCAGGTTCGTATCCCGCTAAACGGTAGCCTCTGGGCCGGGGGTCCGCGGTTCACGGAAGACCGATGCTGACCGGGCACGCCGAGAGGATGGGACGGCGATCGAGTGTCTCGCGAAATAAGAATAGTGGGTGCGGCGGTCGGACGGGTGTGGCTTACTGATAGTAGGCGTTCTCGTCGTCGACGAGGTTCTTCAGCCGGTCGCTGGCAGTCGGTTCGAACTGGCGCTGGGTTTGTGCGGTCGGGCTCGCCGTCGACTCGCCGGGGGCGGCCCACGGGTCGCTGCCGCGTCGGGCGGCGATTTCGGTTGTCCGTGTGGTCGGCTGCGGTTCAGGCGTCGTCTGCGGGTTCGTGCTCATTATTGCGGTAGGGGGTTGGGTAGTTGTCGTCGGTACAGGCCAGGAGAGATTAGGCTACGTGTACCCCAAGAGCGAGCAGCGATCCGCGAGCGCGAGTGGTGTCTCGCATGTACCAATCTGTATCTCATGATTGTTGATAAAGGTATCGGAACAACGGCGGGGAGCCGGACAATCGAACACCTGCGCCCGGATTGA
>NZ_JBKEGK010000024.1:0-19162 GCF_046710025.1 Natronomonas sp.
AAGCAGAACGTCCCGTAGAGGGTCTCCCCGACCATGACCTTCGTTCCGATATAACAGCCTAAGTCGAACAGTTCGTACGCCGGGTCGTCGTCGCCCAACTCCGCTCGTGAGTCCTGCATACCGACCAAATCGTCGCTTTCGATGGTTTTCCGGCAGTACGACTGTTCCAGCGGTGCGGTTTCGTCTGGCTGGAGCAATGTATGATCGCCAACAGCGTGTACAATCTCTTGTGTGTCTTCCTCTACTCTCGACAAGAACCCAAACGGCAGATCCAGGTACTCACACCCGATAGAGAGGATACGCTCGGCTTTTTGTTCGAACGTGAGAGCGTCCTCTGCACCAACTTGATAGAGTTTGGCCAGCACCTCCTGTTTCTGTTCTGCCGCTCGGGCCCTCCGCTCGCGGTCTGTCACATCCCGGACCACGCCGACAATATCGTCAGTGCCGTCGTCCCGGATATGTTTCGAGACGCGAACGTCTACTATCTGTTCGGTTTTCTGGTCAATTTCGAAGGTCAGAATTTCATCCTGGATTTCTCCGTCGGCAATGGAGTTGATGGTTGTAACGAATCGCTCAAACTCGGCTGATTCAACCAGTCCTGACTCGACCAGCGTGTCGAACGTGTTGCCAACCAGTTCGTTCCGCTCACGTCCAGTCAACGAGCAAAGCGAGTCGTTGACGTAGGTGATAGTCCCGTCCAGATTGACGACGAAAACGCCGTCTCGAACAGCTTCGATGATGGATCTATAACGGCTGGTACTCTCTCCGTTATCCCCCAAAGCATCGTTATGGGGTCTGTGTCCATGGATAAACTTTCCACTAATTCATCATAGATGTTTTTATCGACGGATCATAACGTCATGAAGAGGGATACCCACCAGTGGAGACCTAGTATCACAGCATTTGCTACGAGTTGCGAGAGATCATCTGTAACAATGTTCAGGATCATGAGGAGACAGGAAGAACTCCGACTAAGTTACGCGTTATAGACTACTCAGCAGCTGAGCTTTTTATTCAGGGCATGTCGTCAACGAGCGTAGCGAATAGCTGCGATTCGGCGCGTTGGAGCCGGTACTGCAGCGTCGACCGCGCGACGTCCAGGCGCTCGCTGAGCTCCGTGATCGTACACTCCCGCGGCGTCTCGTAGTAGCCGTGTGCAACAGCTGCTTTGATCGCCTCCCGCTGGGCGTGTGAGAGTGTGGTCGCTGTGAGTGTCCCGGCTCGCCACCCTTGATGGCCTGTGACATGCTCCAGATCGAGCGTGACACCGTCGCGGAGCTCCGCGTTGACCGCGTCGTAGAGCCCTCCAACGCCTGTGTCGTCCGGCATTAGCACGGTCCACTCGTAGGTGCTTCCGGTTCGCTCAGTCTCGAAGAGCACGCCCGAACCGACGTGTTGGACAGCCAGGTACGGAATGGAGTGACAGCCATGGATCTCGCGTCGGTGGGTGTACAGGACTCTGCAGGTCGGTGCCCGGTCCAGGACCTCGTGGCTGCGTTCGGTGTCGCAACTGACGGCGTGACATTCGTTGCACCGACTCTCATCGACGAAGAGTGCCTCCATCCGGTCGAGTGCGTTCTCGGGGCCAAACAGGTTGTCGACGCGCCACATGTGTTCGGCTGTCGCCACACACGTCGTCGACAGTGCCGTGACATCCGGGTGATCGATGAACGCGTCCACCAGCGTGTCCACACCGCGTTCGTATGACAGGGTGAAGACAAACTCTCGCATACGTGCACCTTGGAACATGCCAATGTTAGTCTTTCGATAGTTTGATCTATATACATATCTACTGTATGCCCTAAATCAACCGTTGTATCCGTTTCAATCGGGTTTGAGCGATATAGATGCGCGGAGATACCGTTGTAATTGAATCGAGTAGCACGAAGTTCTGCATATATCCGAACAAAGTCGGACGTTGATGGCCCCCCTGTTGTCATATACAGCGATGATGACGGAACCTACTGCCGCCGACCGTACCGTACTACAGACCGCCGACGAACACGAAGCGAACCCGCTCGGGATCGATGACGAAGCGGCTGCGGAACTCGTCGTGACACTCAACGACTCCCTCGCTACCCTGCAGATCCTCGCCCGACAGATTCAAAAGCATCACTGGAACGTCGAAGGTCCGGAGTTCCTCGGTATCCACGAGTTCCTGGGCGATGCCTACGAGAACGTAGCGGAGGCCACCGACGAACTCGCCGAGCGAATCACCGCACTGGGAGGCGTTCCCGTGGCAGGCCCGGAAGCGGCTATCGAGCGCAGCCTCGTTGCCTTCGAAGGCGAGACTGTGTACGACATCCGGTCGTCGCTCGAGGCTGACCTCGCTGCCTACGAGACATTGGCAACGACGCTTCGTGAGGACGCACTGCTTGCCCAGCAATGTGGTGATCTGGGAACGGCCGATCTCCTGCAGGAGGTCCTCTCCGAAGTCGAGGACGACGCTCACCACATCGACCACTTCCTCGAGGACGACACGCTCCAGCGCCGAGACTGAGCGGCACACGAGCGAACCGTGACGTTTCGAGAGATGATTGCGTGCGGCGACGTGTACGCGCTGAAAAGCAGTCTCGGACAATCCGACTGATATCGTTCTGTTTTCGATATATCAACCGCGTCGGACCGGAGATTCTGGTCGGCGACTACGCCGACTGTTCGAGGGGTTGATGACCCTACCTAATACAGCGAGAGAGTCCCGTCGTTCACGATGGGGCTGAATCGCGTCCACTTTGACCCCGCTTGCCACAGATTTATGACTCGGGATCTCGGTCAGTATGTTGGCCCCAAAATCCTGGGTACTTATTAACAGCCACGTCACCGTGGACGCGGGTTTGGCACGCGAGACGGAGGTTGCTATCGGCGTCGTGGGGCGGAACTGATAGCCGCACCGATTCGCGACGTCCACGGGCGTTTACGTCGCCGGTGACTTCAACCGCGCAGGTTCCACACGTTCCGTGGCCGCTGCAGTTGAGCAGCGTTGCTCGACCGTTATGTGGTGACATATCAGCCTTGAGAAGCACCTCCCGCAGGATTGCTCCCGTCTCACACTCGATCTCGCGATCCCGAAATGTGACTGTCGGCATGTTTTATGATAGCACGTTGGGTACAAAACGGCTCCGCCGCTGACACTGGGACAAGGGGAGTCGGAGCCTCCAAGACGCCGAGACAGACCGGATGTGCCTTTGTTTGACGATGGTTTATATACGTACATGGGTACTCAGCCGCCTCCGTACGATGATTCAGTCGTCCCCCCACCGTGACTGCAACGCCGACTCGCGTCGAAGCACTTAATCCGACCCGCTATTCGGTGAAACTATTTATTACCCCCCATCGTACGGTGCGGGACATGACCGCTGATCCGTCAACCGATCTAGCGCCCGAATTTTTTGCCAAAATGGTCGAATCGGTCGGCGTGGGCGTCGGCATCTACGGGCAAGATGGGCGGTATCTCTACGTCAATCGCGCCTACGCCGATCTGTTCGGTGTCGAACCGTCGGAACTGGTCGGAACACCCCTGTGGGAACTCGTTCCGGAAATCGAAGCAGACAGGTTCGACGCGTACTGGGCATCGTTCGCCGACGAGGAAACGCGGACCGCAGAAACCGTTCATACGCACAATAATCGAGAGGCACCTGTCGCGACGGTCACGACGCAACGGTCGATTGAGGGCACCCCGTACCACGTTGGAACGATCAAAGACATCTCCGAACGAAAAGCCCGAGAGCGGGAGATCGAACGCCAAAACGAACGGCTCGAGAACTTCGCGAGCGTCGTCTCTCACGACCTGCGGAACCCATTGAATGTCGCCCAAGGATACCTCGATATCCTGCAGGAGGACATCGACCGGGACGAATTATCGCTCGTCGACAACGCGCTCGACCGAATGGGGACCCTGATCACCGAACTCCTGGAACTTGCACGGAGCAACGACGAGGTCGGCGAGGCGACGCCGGTTTCGATGACAGCCACAGCGGAAAGCGGATGGCGGAGCGTTGATACCTCGGAGGCGACCTTGGACACGCCCGAGTCGGATCCACAAGTGGTAGCCGACGAATCCCGTCTCCAGCAACTGTTCGAGAATCTTTTCCGCAACGCGATCGAACACGCCGGTCCGGACGTTTGCGTAACTGTCGGCACGACCCCGGAGGGATTTTACGTAGCTGATAACGGGCCAGGCATTCCGTCGGCCAAGCGTGCGCGCATCTTCGAGGCAGGGTACACAACCGAGGAGAACGGAACCGGATTCGGCCTGAGCATCGTTCAACAGATAGCCACCGGACACAACTGGGAGGTCCGTGTGACTGACGCCGACGACGGCGGTGCACGCTTTGAAATCGCGGGTGTCGAGTGTGTCCAATAGTGACAGCTCTGCACCGTCGATCTGTTCTGTCGGCGGGACCGGTTCAATAGCACGGCTACCACCGCTGACACCCCGTGCGATGATCAGACAACTGTATCGAACAGCAACTGCTCGTCCTACTTCGATTCCGATGAGAGCGTGCTCTCCGGCGTCTTGCAGTGCATCACTTTTCGACCGATACCAACCCGCGTCGACCGGAAGCCCTGCGCGAATGACCCCCTCTACATCTCTTTTCCGCGGCGAATCGGCATCGGCTGTGGAGTCACCGCACCGCCGGACGTATTAAAAATCGTAGACGACCCCCGTCAATTCCTCGCTTATATCCCACAGTCGCTGCGCATCGCGTTCGTCGTGGGACGCTCCGTTGGAAGACTGCTTTTCAGGCGCGCCGCGCATATTCAACGCCCCGCCGGGGCCATAGTAGTCGCCGCCCTGCGCGTCAGGAGCCGTGGATGCGTACAGCAGCGGTAGTGCTCCTTGTTGTGCAGATTGTCCGAAGATCGTGTTGGCGACTTTCATCAGTCCCATTCGCAGCGTCGATCCCTCCTGTCTGGGGCCGCGGTACTGGAGATCCGTCGCCGCATACCCTGGGTGGCAGGCGACGCTAATCGTGTCGGTAATGCCGGCTGTGTTTAATCGGCGCTGGAGTTCGTAGGCAAACAGGAGGTTTGCCAGCTTGCTCTGACCGTAGGCCTCCCATTTCCCGTAGGACTGCTCACGCTGTAGGTCGTCAAAATCGACTTCGCCCGCCTCGTGCGCTCCGCTGGAGTGGGTGACGATCCGGCTTTCACCCTCGCTCTCGACCGCCAACTCGAGGAGAAGGCCCGTCAGCGCGAAGTGACCGAGGTGGTTCACACCGAGTTGCTTCTCGAAGCCGTCCTCGGTTTCCTGCCGTGGGATCGCCATCACACCCGCGTTGTTGCAGAGGATGTCGATCGCATCGTACTCTGTCTTGATATCGGCAGCGAACGATTTGATCGAACCGAGGGACGCGAGATCACACTGTCGAACGGCCAGAGTGGCTCCGGTCGTCCCGACGGACTCCCGGATCTCCGCTGCCGCCTCGTGGCCCCGTTCGGCACTCCGACAGGCCATGATCACGGTGGCACCGTTTGCCGCGAAGGATTTTGTCGCCTCAAATCCGAGGCCGCTGTTTGCTCCCGTAACGAGGACGGTCCGGTCGGAGCAATCCGGCATCTGATCCGCGCTCCAAGACGTGGACATATAGGTATACACGTGCTCAAACGGTGAAGTACCTCTCGTTGGGCCCGTGTGATGGCCGCTTGCTGTTCGCATCAGGAGGCGTTGGACCCCGTCCGTCGATCGGTATGCACTCGCATGTCGCATCGGCCAGTCGATCGGGGATGGAACGCGTGACCAGTACCGTGCGTTATCGTTTTTCTATCGCCCAGCGCAAGCAGACTCTACGCTCACGATGTCCGAACGGTCAGCGCTGCTTCGCAGACGCACTCGCCAGTACATTTCGGACAGTCGTCCTCGGCGTGGCCTCCGGAGAGTGGCCGCTTGAATGCCACCTCGTATCCGTGATTTCTCAGGAGGTGCTCAGGCGTGTCCGTCCCGCCGTGAAACCAGGCGTCGCTGACGAACACGTCGACACCCTCGCGAGCCCCGATAGCGTGTAATCGGTCCAGCAGGCGGCTGCCGATTCCCTCACCCGTGTGGTCGCTCGCAACGTAGCCCATATGTATCAGGCCGTATGTGCTGGCGGTCGGTATCTGAGCCACCGTGTCGACGAGGTGCATCGCTTCCCCGAGTTCCGCTTTCGTATCGTATCTCGTCAGAGCCATCACGCCCCTGATAGAGCCGTCGGCTTCGACAACCCGTGCGTAGACTCCGTTTGATTCGTCGTTGACGGTGACCGTGTACGAGCCGTTATTGCTGAAATGTGCCGTAATAAGGTCCCGGACGGACTGTCTGTCAGCCGCCATTAGGGGACGGAGCCGCATCATCGACAGACACTATGTGACCGACGATTGAATACACATCGCCCTATCGGGCTGCCCCGACGATGTCAGTCGCCGTGGCCGGCCGTAATTGGCTGTCGACAGACCTCTACCGGAATGTGTGGGCCTCAAGAGACGTCTTAGCGATGGTCAATGGCACGGGGGTCTAACATCCGGCCCCCGACCCATTCGGTCAGCGACGGTCACGGACGCGGTTGCTCGTCGTGACTTGGATATCGAGTTTCTCGGTTCCGCGGATCCATGAGAGATACTCTTCGAGCCGTGCTGCCCCCTGCAGCAATTCGATCGTGTCGTAGTCGGCTCGCAGTTCCTCGTTGGTGAATACTGCGTGGACCTGCTTGTGACACGGCCGACACAGCAGTACCGTGGGACTGGTCGCGCGCTCCTCGGGCCGTAGATGGTGTTCCTGAACCGCTTGCGGATCGGCACTCGCCTCGTCGGGGATTATCCGCCGACACAGTGCACATGTCGTCGGCATCGACCGGTTTTGGGGACCCGCAAAGAAAACGGTTCAGATCGGCGTTCTCTCAGTTCGGTCGCTCCGTTCGGTGTATTGCGTCAACGCGAACCGATGGTTACTGCGTTCCGTCCAAGATCGAAACATAAACTCCGATCGCCGCCACGGGATCTACGAGTGGTCTCCTTCGTCCCCCTCGTTAGCCCCTGAATCACCCCCGTCTGCGTCAGTTGACTCGTTTGTGTCGGTGCTAGAGGTCGAGTCCGCTGTATCGGAGGTCGAATCGGTGTCCGTTGAGTCATGTGACGCATCTACATCAGCGTCAGGCTCTGCTGCGGACGTGTCCGTCGGCGTCTCGTCCACGTGGACTTCGACCGGGTCGGTGTCGGTCGTCACTGTGCCAGCCGAGTGAGCCGCCTCACGGGAGGCAGCGCCCGTGAGATATCCGACTGTCCCGCCGACAAGTCCGCCGGCGATGGACCCCGGAACTCCGCCGCTTTTTAGACCCGCAATTGTTCCGAGCGCTCCACCAGCAAACGAGAGGGCAACCGGATCCGGTTCACTGTGCTCAGCGCCTGAAAAGGCGTCGGCGTTTGGCTCGTTACTCATACCGGGACATATCCGCTCCACGCACATATACTGGTGGTCTAATTTCTGAGAAATCAGTTCTGCAGAAATCGTTCGGGAAGCACTGCTACGCACTCCGGCCGCCGAAAATAGCTAACGCGCGCTGTTTTGAATCCGTGCGTTTGCTCCATAGTGAGGGGTGGTGTTTACATGCGAGACGTTGGGCCCAGGCGCATCGGCGCGTGCGTACACCGAACATCGCCCGTTCAACGGCGTAGACGGGCCGTTATCGTCCCGGCGACGGTGCAACGAAATCGCCGTCATCGTCGAATGATACCTCTTCAGGCTCCGTGACGACGCGGAGCCCGTCCCGGTCGCGTGCAGCCTCAACGAGCGGCGGCGAGGCGTAACACCGGCTCAGACGCATGGTGTCTGTCACCCGAAGGACTCTGCTCTGCGATTCCGCCACCGGACCGATCGTTCCGAGCGTCGCAAGCACCCCGGCGCGGTCGTTCTCAACGACCGGCGGAAGCCGAACGCCACGCACCGTACTCGCCGTGATGGCGTTGATAAGGGACTTCGACCAGTCGAGCCCGCGGAGAATGTCTTGATGAACGATGTCTGCCTGTCCCATCCCCATCGCGTTGCCCTTTGTTTTCTCGGTGAATCCACGGGTGTATATCCGTTTGATGTCAGCTGTCTCCGGTTCAGGTTCGTTGATAGTGTAGTGCCGGCGGCCCGTGACGTTGGTGTCCATCCCCTGCCCGCTGACGTCCTTGCCGAGCCGATCGACGACAAGAATATCGAGTTCCGAAAACGGGAGTTTCGGCATGCGTTCCCAGGCGAGGTCAAGCAGTTCCTCCTCCCGATCTAAGAACCCATCCGGCGGCACGCCCTCGATCCGACCCGTCTCGTCGTGTTCATCCTCAACGATAGCGATACCACCGGCGACGGGAAGTTCCGAGAGCAACTGTCCTGTGATCTCGGGGAGCATGTTGCGAAGGCTCCAGTCAACGGCCCAGTCGTGGGCCATCTTTGCGCCGCGTTGCTTGCCCATCCCGATCACTAGCATCTTCGAGAGGCCACTCTCGACAGCACCGCTGAAATCGGTGTGTGGCTTGATCCGATTGATCGGGACGATCGCGTCGGCATCGGCGGCGTGGGCATCGACGTAGACCGGAGCTCCGCGCTCCGGTGTTTCGCCGATCGTCACCACCTCCATCGTGGCCCGGATTGTACAGCCGACACTCTCTTCGGTGACGCCGAGCGTCGCGAGTTTCTCACGCTGCCCCTCAGCCGTCGCCCCGCCGTGGCTCCCCATCGCCGGGAAGACGAACGGTTCGTAGCCGCGATCAGCTAATTCCTCGACGACGCCGCGGACGATCTCCGGAAGATTTGCGATGCCGCGGCTCCCTGCCCCGACCGCTATCGTCCCCCCCGCTGGAACGGACGACAGATCGAGTGTTTCGACTTCGGATGCCGCTACTTCGGCAACGCCCTCCGGTGGAATCGGATCCGTCTCCCACACCTGCTCAATGACGCCAAACGGCGGGATCGACAGTTCACCAACGGCTTGACGGATCGTCGATTCCGAGACCGTTATCTGATTATTCACACTGATTGTGGGGATGAACGCGGGATAAGCGTGTGGCTTATCAAACGTCCTCAGTAGTCCGACGCGGGAGACTGCTCAATTGACTCTGCTCTGATCGGAATTCTTCAATGCAAGTAGAAGACGCTCATAGAGGAACTTCACGTGACTACAGACAGCCGCTGGAGGGTCAGATATTGAGCGGATCGACCTCACCGGCGGCGTAATAAAAGGAGTGACCGGCTGGACACCGCGCCTCGTTGACATCGTACTCCTCATCGGGTTCTATCTCGGTCTCCTTGACGAACTTGACCTCCATGTCAACCGTCAATTCGACGAGCGAGAAATTGATGTGTTTGTTGCAGGTCGGACACGCGATGATCTGATCTCCCATCTGTTCGCTTCGTTTTATGCTCATATACACACTATTTTGATCAAGTAATATACGTCTTTCTATTATTTTCGCTTCTTAACACTCGTATGTTAACTACTGTTCTGTACGCTGTTCGGAAGTGCCTGAATTTCGATCACAGGAACATACTGTGTTCACCTGACATCCTGCGTTGTTTGTTCAACGGTCACCTCCATGACACGGAGCGAACGACAGACGAAGGAATCGATCATATGACGATCAACGTCTTCAGCAACGAGACGCCTGACCTCTCGGTCACCGGCACGTACGCGGAGGCTGGGCTCGGCTGGACGGTCGACATCGACGGCAAAACCGGCGCGACATTGATCGAGCAATGTACGATTCGGTGAGCTACCTGCTGTTGGCCCAATTGTCCCGAAGGCGCTCTACCCATTCTCGGGAAAAATCTTCCCGGGATTGAGGATCCCGTTCGGGTCGAACGCACGCTTTACCGAGCGCATCGCCTCGATCGCGGCTGGTTCGTGTTCGTCAGCGAGGTGCTCGCACTTACCGATGCCGACGCCGTGTTCGCCCGTCGATGTGCCACCCAATTCGATAGTACGTTCGACGAGGCGTTTTGAGATGGCTTCGCCGGTCGCAACGGAGTCGGGGTCGTCGGGATCGACCATCACGAAATAGTGCACGTTACCGTCGCCGGCGTGGCCGAACATAGCGACCGGCACGTCGTGGTCCTCGCTAAGCTGCTTGGCGTATTCGATGATTTCCGGATAGTCACTGATGGGGACGGTGATGTCACCGGGGGTAAGCGGCGAAAGATTCGGGTCGTACGGTTCGAACGCGTCTGCGAGTTCGCGGCGGGCCTCCCAGAGTTCGCGCATCTCGCGGTCGGCATCGCTCACCTCGAACGTCCGAACGTCGTGGTCTTCGAATACTGCTCGACAGAACTCCACTTCGCGCTCGATGCCGTGGTTGGCGTGAAACTCCACGAACACCATCGGAGCGTTCGGGAGGTCTGTGTCGAGGAATTCGTTCGACACCTCGGCGCTAAACGCGTCGATGAGCTCAATCTTTGCGACATCAACGCCGGACTGGACGGCGTCGGTGACCGCGTTCGCAGCGGCGTCGATACCGTCGAAGATTGCACGACCCCCGCGGATCTGTTGAGGGCGACCGCCGAGTCGAACGGTCGCCCGAGTGACGACCCCGAGGGTCCCCTCACTTCCGATGATGAGCTCCTTGAGATTGTACCCAGCGGAGGTTTTCGTTGCCTTACTCCCAACTGTGGCGACCTCTCCCGTTGGGAACACGACCTCGAGTTCGAGTACCCAGTCGGCGACCTCGCCATATTTGACGGTCTTCATACCGCTGGCGTCGTTGGCAATCATCCCGCCGATGGTCGAGATCGCAGCGGATGACGGCAGCGACGGTAACACGAGACCGTGTTTCGCGACGGTATCGTTGAGATCGTCACCGAGAATGCCAGGCTGGACGTCCACCTGAAGATCGTCAGGTCGGACCTCAAGAACCGCATCCATCCGGGAAACGTCGAGTGTGATGCCGTGCTCGACGGGGACGGCGTTACCCTCGAGACTCGTCCCGGCGGCGTATGGCGTTACGGGAATATTATGTTCGTTTGCAGCGGTGATGACTGCCGCAACATCCTCCGTCGATTCCGGCCAGACGACGACATCGGGCAGGACGCCGTTGTCGTTGTCAGTCCCCCAATCCGTTGATCGCTCTTTTCGGTCGGCCTCTCCGTACGATACTTGTTCGGATTCAAGCAATTCATCAAGAAAGGACGTATGCATCGACATGGTAGTACTGATGACCTACGTCTCCCGACCCGTTTACGGCTTTTGCCGTTCACCTCTTGAGGGTGGGGCGTTCCGTCTCGATGATGCGGTCAAACTTGTAGCGTCTAATAGCTCGCCAGACTACATCTAGCGAACGCGCCTCGCAGATACGGCTGTCGCCACAGAAAGCGCAGTCTCTACGAGGAACTGCTTCGCCCGACGCTGAGTGAGGAATACACCGTCGAGTACCACGACAAGAGCAGCTACTCAATCGCGGATGTCGCACAGATACCGCCGTACTACACAGAACCGGGGTACGTACTCCTCACCAGCCGGGAGTAGCTGTAGTGGTCCACGACTGTGATGTATGTCCCCAACGCTAACAGCCCCCGGTTCGGACCCGGCGCACCCTGCTGGCGACGCTCGGGTGGTCAGTCCTTCCGGGCTTGTTCGCCGGCCAGATCCTCAAGCACTTGGATAACGCCAGAGGAGTCGTCGGACCCACGGCCGGTGTTCTCCATGGCCTTGTACAGTTCGTGCGTGACCGACGTCTGTGGCATCGGAGCCCCGAACGCCTCACCTGCGTCCGACGCAATACGCAGGTCCTTGTACTGGTAGGAGGCGAAGAAACCGGGGTCGAAGTTTCCCTCGATCATCCGGGACGCACGGTTTTCGAGAGTCCAGCAACTGGCGGCGCCCCCGCTAATCGCCTCGATGACCGCCTCTAGGTCGGCCCCTGCTCGCTGCGCGAACACCAGGGCTTCGCTGACGGCGGTCGCCTGTGCGGCGACGAGAATCTGGTTGCACGCCTTCGTCGTCTGCCCTGCGCCGCTGGGACCACAGTGCGTGATCCTGTCACCGAGTACGTTGAGAACATCCCGCTGAGCGTCCAGTTCCTCAGGGTCCCCGCCGATCATAATGGAGAGTGACCCCTCAATCGCGCCTTGTTCGCCACCGCTGATGGGGGCGTCAAGCATGTTCCCCCCGGCGTCTGTGACCGCCTCAGCGAGGTCCTCCGTCGCAGTTGGGGAGATTGTCGACATGTCGATATAGGTCGTGTCCTCACCGATGCCGTTGAGGACGCCGTCGCTTCCCTGTACCACCTCCCGGACCGCGTCAGTGTCAGAGAGACAGGTGATGACGACGTCCGCCCGTTCGGCCACCGCCTGCGGCGACTCGGCTCGCTTGCCGCCGTGGCCGATGAACGTCTCAAGCGGTTCCGGCGACCTGTTGTAGCCGATTAGCTTGAATCCAGCCTCGAGCAGGTTCTTTGCCATCGGTGCGCCCATGATACCGAGTCCGATGAAACCAATCGGCTTCGAACTCATATGTTTATAATATATCACCGATATAATATTTCTTGCCTCTCTCCCCGGTATCCGAGGCGGTATCAAGTTGAACAGGAGTTACATGCTTAGACGACGCTAAACAAGCAATTTGGCCGGGGTAGCTGTGGGCGTGGCGGACGTTGCTGTGCTGCTCAGCGCAGCGACACCAGCGGTCCGGACCACGCCCTTGAGGGCACAGTATTTGAGCGAGGACACGTCACTGGGTACTACTTCGATTAATCGAGTCGAGCGATTGAGACGGCAAAAGTAACGAGAGTGTCAGATACGGGGCCACTTGCCAGTCATACTATGCGGTGTCACGTGCGTTGGTGGCATACTATCAGAGCTGGCCTCAAGTCGTCGGCGTTCCAGCGAAATATCTGCGCCCCGACATGTCCGCCTCACGTCTTATAGCTCGTATGATGAACGTCTTTACCTCACCTTGGTCTGTGCCTGACGGAAATATGAAACATATTTTATTTCCACCAGAACGCACTCAGTTTGTTGATGACGAGTTCTGTAGATCAGATGCTCGCCAGCGGAACCTGGAACAGTATCGGGTTCTACAGATGAGGCAGGCCTAGTGCCTCGGGGTCGTACGGAAGCGTGAGTCTACCGTGATGACGAGACGCGGCGCGTCTCGACCCACGTGACCCCGAGGCAGTTCACGACAGAGTCCCAGCCCACACCTGATCCGGTTTGCGTGCATACCGCAGGCATTGCAACGTCGACGCGTGACCGGGAGGTTTGGGAAGAACTGATATTCCACCCCGCATCATGTGTTACACATGATCCTACTCCTTGGAACACTCCAACCTGCATACCGGTTTATAGACTTGATTGTGCGCTATGCTGAGGTGGGTTTGGTTGTTCTTCTGGTTCTTTCCCTTCTGTACCTGTTTAAGCGGGAACCGGGACGCCGGCAGCGCTGATGGCTTCTATCGGTAGTTCGATAATTGACCGACGCCAGGACTCAGCCGTGATTTTCCATGAGTATTACGACGCTTGCGTTCTAGCAGTACTATGAGGGAATCTAACCAATGACACTGGCATATATGGACCCATATGATGCGTCACGAGCGGAGTATGTCGGCCACCGGGCCATCGTTCTCGGCGGGAGCATGGCCGGCCTCTGTGGGGCACGGGTCCTCCGTGATTTTTTTGACGAAGTGGTCGTCATTGAACGGGAGCGGCTCCCGACCGGGCCTGAGGTCCGTGGCGGGGCTCCACAGACCAGCCAGCCACATTCAATGCTTGAAGCCGGCCGGGTCACGCTCAACGACCTCTTTCCGGGGTTCGGGGAGGCCGTCCAAGCCGACGGTGGGCTAAAACTCGACATGTCTGATGACGTGGTGTGGTATGACCGAGGCGGGGTCGCAGCCGAGACGGATGCCGACCTGCCCGCGCTCTATGCGAGCCGTCCGCTGTTCGAACACGTCGTCCGAGAGCGGATTCGCGAGTTTGATGACATCACCATACGGGACGAATGTAATTTTGTTACCTACGAGCACAATGCCGACGAGAACCGCATCACTGGGGTCCGATTCAGGGACGAAGACGGTGTGACAACGACACTCGATGCCGCAATCACGGTCGATGCAACTGGCCGGACGAGTCGAACACCAACGTGGCTCGAACGCCACGGCTATCCGGTGCCCGATACTGAGCGAGTTTCCGTCGATGTGACGTACAGCACCGTCCGAATCACCAGGCCGGCGGGCGTACAGCAAGGGGTCCTGATCGCGCCTGAGCCTCGGCGGCCACGAGGCGCAGCAATGCTCCCCATAGAAGGGGGCCGATGGGAGGTACTTTTGCAGGGGCTCCACGGGGAACGGGCACCGGTCGACCCCGAGTCGTTTGTCGACTGGGCCGACGCGTTACCGCTCAACGATATCGCCACTCACTTGCGAGAACAGGAGTGGGTATCCGGGATTCAACGCTACCCGTTCCCGGCCAGTATCCGCCGACGCTACCACACCCTCAGCGAGTTTCCGGATGGGTTGGCCGTCACCGGTGATGCCGTTGCCAGTTTCAATCCCGTCTATGGACAGGGGATGTCGGTTGCTGCGCTGGATGCGCTCGCGCTTCATCATCAACTGTCCGACGGAGCGGAGGGGCTTGGCCCGAGATTGTTCAGACAGGTGAGCGCGGTCGTCGACGAAGCGTGGAAAACGTCGGTCACCGGTGATTTCATGTTCGAACAAACGGACGGTCCCAAACCGTTTGGGACCGACCTGCTCAATAACTACGCGGACCGACTCGTCACCAAAGCACACAACGACGGGACGTTGACCGAGGCCTTTCTGCGGGTCTTTCGACTGGAGCGCCCGGCCACCAGTCTCCTCCGTCCACGTATCCTCTGGCGGGTGCTGCGTCCAAGACTCGGAACGGCGAGAAACCAGCCGACTCAGTGACAGCCAGCACGCGAGCCGCTCGGTCTGGTCGCGTCAGGGGCTGTCCACTACCGACAAGGTTTATACCACACGTTGGAGTGGGGTCGCGACTCGGGATATCGGACCCGACGAATTCGGGTGTGCTCCGCCGACGCTCTCGGCGAATCGACCGGCTTATGTGCCGGTGACAGCCCAGTCGACGTCAATCTGCTTGCAAAGATGCGTTGACAAGCCGCTGGTGTCTGCCGGCTCTCTTTTTAGCTGGAGACTCATGAATGCCGCAGTACCGTATTGGTCTCTCGCGGCGAGTCATTAACTGAGTTGGTCCGGTACTCGTAAATATGCGCCAAAACAACTCCACCGATGCGGACACAGCCACTCCTCACGACACTGGAGCCGGATCCTGTCGCCGGCAGTTCCTCAAGGAGATAGCGATACCGCCTGCTGCGGCGGCACTAGCTGGCTGTTCACAGGTCGGTATCGGTGACGACGCAGCTGACCGCATTGTCGAGGATTTGGAACCAGGCGATAGCACCGAATTCCCTGGTGCTATCAGGTTCGATGACCGGTACGCGATGGACGTCACACGAGGGGACGACGGGATGGAGACCCTATTCGGCAGGTTCCACCAGAAGGACCACGTCATTGAGGCCACGGACGCCGGGGGCGGGAACGCAGTGGTGTCCTACGTCGTTGACGGCGACGGATACGTCGTAACAGACGGAGAGTGTATCGAGTATCCGGACGTAGCGGCGGGCTTCGAAAGCATCGCCAGGATCGACGACGGAAACGCCTCCGACGCCGCAGGCACCCCTGAGTTGACCGTGACTGAAACGGCGACCATCGACGGGAGTGCGATGCTGGTGTTTGAACCGGCGTCGGGAGGGCCGGCAGAAAGCGAACCGGAGGTAACGTACTATGTCGACGAGGAGACGAGATACCTCCGCCGAATAGAAACCGGGACGACCACCGTTGAGTATCACTCTTGGAACGATGTCGAACCGATCGAAGCGCCAGCCCAGAACTGTCGCTAAGGCGGCTAAAGCGACGATAGAACAGCCAAAGGGATAAAGCATAGCTAACGTCTCACATGGTTTTATATAAATCGTTGCCAACGTTATGTTATGTCAAGAGAGGATGAATCACTGGGCGGAATCGGCTGGGAATTCGACGTCGACTCGACTACCGGCGAAATACATCTTGAACACACCGAATCCGGTTCCGCATACATCCTCGACGCGGATGGTGGTCTGCGAGTGCCAGGCAACGTTGACGTTGGCAGCGAATTGGGTGCACTCCAAGAGACGCTGACAGCAGCACTACGTGCGGACGGCCCCGAACACAGGGCCGTAACCGATGGCGGACAGGCCGGGCGCTGTAACATTGAGTGTGACGAGACGACGGGGGAGGTGACCATCGAGAGTGAGACCGATATATCGATGAAGAGCGGGGGAACAATATCACTTGCTGCGCCACAGATCGAGCTCTCAGCCGACGGTAACGCGACTGTGGATGCAAACGGCGTCCTGACACTGCAGGGCGCACTCGTCGAACTGAACTGAAATGCCGCCTGGAGCACGAGTCGGCGACATGACCGCCCACGGGACCCCTCTGACTGGGCCAGCAAGCCCTGACGTTCTCATCGGCGGTCAACCGGCCTGGCGCGCAGCCAGTGACTTTCACGCCTGTCCGCTGGCGACAGGACCGCAACCCCACGTCGGCGGCGTCGTGGCTGTTGGAAGCTCGACGGTCCTTATAAACGGAGCTCCTGCTGCCCGGCAGGGGGACGTACTCGCCGAGAACGGCCCACCGAACACCATCATTTCGGGTGATTCTACGGTACTCATCGGCGGCGGGTCGGCATCGGTCGACCCACCGTGGGTGGCGTCGCTGTACGAGCGACTGGCGTCGTACATCGGCGAGTACAACCGGAACATCGACGGAACAGAGCTTGGAACTGTCGGCGGACAGCTGAGCGACGAGACGATCGATTTCTATGTCGCGGCTGACGACGGCGAAGCCGTGTTTTCGTTCCGAACGGACGAAGACACCCGGATTAAGGAGTTTAATCGGGGGCCTCGCGAGGATGCAACCGTCCGCATGGAGACCGACGAAAAGACGGTCGAACGGGTAACGGACTCCGAAACACCGGCCAGAGAGTTCCGCCGGGCCGTCATCGGCGACGATATCGTGATTCGTGGTATCGGCCCGGTCCAAGCAATCAAGTGGCGGGTTCTCAACGGACTCAAGAGTCTGTGGGGAGTTTTCGGCGTCGTTTGACGCTGGCCGAGAGCACCGGCGGTCGCGGCGGCCAGCCAGGCGTACGCGAACGTGCCGTTGTCCACGGTGCTCCTCTGGTCGGGTCCCGATTTGTCTGGCGACGAAATCGAAACTCTCTGCGATGAGCCATCCCGGACGCGACCCAGAAGAACGCGACCTTACGAATAAACGCCACGAGAGTACCGTAGAAAATTACATGATGTACTGGATTTATAACCAGAACAGGGCGAGAGCCCGACCCTCGTGGTCGGGGGCCACTCAACGACCAAGCGATTCCCGCCGCTTGCTCAGTTCTGCGGGGGCTTCTTGATAGAAAAAATTCGGCTTCACGATGCTGTTATCATACTCATTCTCAAATACATGTGTCGTTGCCGAACTCATCGGTGGCAGCAACCAGGCACGGTCACCGGTCACGTCTCGTCCGGCACCCGCTTCGTTGTGCTCAAACTGTTCGAACTGTTCGGTCACGGTGTGGTGATCAACGATCTGCACGCCGTCCTCTTGGAACGAATGTAGCACTGCACGGTTCAACACCAGCAACGCCTCGTCCTTCCAGAGGGTCCGGTCGCTGTCCGTATTTAGCCCCAGTTTTTTGCCAATCACTGGTAGCATATCATAGCGGTCTGTATCGCCAAAATTTCGCGATCCGATCTCTGTCGAGACGTACCACCCGCTGAACGGAGCGGCCGTGTAATGAATGCCACCGATTTCCATGCGCATATTCGAGACTACAGGGAGGTCATACCACCGGAGTCCGAGGTCCTCGAACCACTCGTAGTCGGGGTGTCGAAGCCGCACTTCGCCAACGGCAGACTCGGGCACCTCGAACAACTCCGGTTTTTCATCCCGGATCTGCACGACGTGGGGCAGGATGTCGAAGCGGCTCCTGTCACTTTCCCACCCACGGGACTGACAGTACTCGGTTAGCTCGACTTCATCTGGGTCGCCCACGATGCCATCCTCAGTCCGATAGCCCGCATAGCGCAGTAGCTCGTAGTTCCAGAGCCGGACCTGCTCTTGACCGTTTATCATCGGTTTAAATACCGTCAGCATCGGCTTTATGTTGCCACCGTTACGAGCCTGTTCGAGATGCCGACAGCACGCCTCGTGTACCTCACGGGCTGTCTCGCAGTCGCGCGCGTCGGCAACGTTTAGCTGTTGCCAGAACAAGCGTCCGATACAGCGGTTGCTGTTTCGCCAAGCCATCTTCGCGCCGTGTTTGAGTTCGAACGGCGTGTGCTCATAGTACCCGCGTCGCTCAATATCGTCCGCTATCTTCTCAAGCCTGTTTTCCACCTCGGACTCCCGGCCGAGTTCTGTATAACAGTCTCGAATAAAAGCGTCTGCTTCGGCGTAGAGCTCTGTTCGAGAGTATTCGCGAAGAGGTTCATGCATAGTCATACTTTTTCGGAATTGGATTTACACCTGACGGCTCCAACGTATTTGCCGAAGGCGGTGGGGTAATAGTGATATCAAAACGTTCGACCGTCAGTAGCGTTCGGACCAGATCGGGTCAGCACAGTTTGATCACCGGCTTGAATATCTTCTTCGCGATACTGAACAACGAGTTCGAAGCCATCTGCGCTATGCTCGACACACACGCTTTCGAGGGGGGTGTCGTATTCCGTGGTGTGCGCTCCCGTCTTGTTCACTCGAATGCGGGTGCTGACAAGTCCGATCTGTTCGAGTAGATTCAGCTTCCGGTAGACCGTCGATCGCGCGATCCCACCGTGATCGACTAGCTCTGGTGCCGACATCGGTGTCCGCTGGAGATGTTGAAGAATACGCCGGCACTCGTCATCCGCAAGCGTTTCTAAAACCGTTTCGACCGATTCGTCCTCGACGATACGTTTTGAGTAGCTGCTAGTGTCGCTCATCGGATATCACTGCTGTATCGGACTATTGGTACGAGCGCACATTATTCTCCAGTTGGCATATGCTAACCTCACGTAGCGGTGCAAGAGCCAGTGGGTGCGCTGGACCGCAGAGGGGGTAGCAGATCGGGCGAGAAGCCCCCATCCTCACCGAAGCG